>JBKPSD010000093.1:0-3787 GCA_046734935.1 Nitrospirota bacterium | reverse complement strand
TTAGGGCCAGGTTAACCATTCTTCTACGGTGGAGGAGTTGTCTATGAGCCGACCAGAGGAAATCCATTCACAGTTCGCAACGGCATTTAACTCCGGGAACGTTGATGCAATCATGGCCTTATATGAGCCCGAAGCGACTCTAGTGCCTCAGCCGGGTCAGATTGTGCAAGGCCGGGACGCCATACGCCAGGCCCTGCTGCAATTCTTGGCGCTAAAAGGAACAATGGAGGTAAAGAGCATTTTCACGGTCCGGGGTCCCGGTGTCGCGTTGACTCGAGGACAATGGAAGCTGAGCGGGACCGGACCTGACGGAAAACCAATTGAAATGACAGGTCATAGCGTTGAGGTGGTTCGTCAACAGCCTAACGGCGAATGGTTGCTTGCCGTCGATCATCCATTTGGCGCGGATTAAGAGACAAAAAACATTTCGCCGCGCGCAGCCGGTTTTCCCGCCGGTGCTCTCCCCCACCCCGAATAGACTAAACTGGTATGAAGGAGTAGAGTTTCCACCGCTTCTCAACTCATCGACACCAGACTCGATGCAGCTCAGGAGGGACAACTATGTGGACATTACTCGCAGCAGCGGGAACAGTTCTTCTCGTTCTTACGTCTCCCGGGTATGTGGGGGCTCAGGAGGACTCCGGTAGTCAGAAATCCCAGGCTGAGCAACTCGTCGATGCGTTCAACAAGGTCTTCGGCGCTCATCCCGGCATACGGGCTAATCACTCGAAGGGCGTCGTGCTGGATGGGGCTTTCACGCCGAGTGCGGCGGCGGCATCCTTGAGCAAGGCCGCTCACCTCCAGAAGCGAAAAACTCCAATTCCAGTTACGGTGCGTTTCTCCGCAGGCTCAGGAGTGCCGACCGTTCCTGACACAGACGCAATGCCACGCGGCATGGCAGTGAAATTTTCTCTTCCCGACGGAACCAAGACGGATCTCGTTGTCCTGTCTGTCAACGGGTTTCCCGTTGCGACTGCGGACGAGTTCCGGGACTTCCTGCTCGCGATTGCTGCGAGCGGGCCAGAGGCGTCAAAACCTACTGAGTTCGAACAATTTCTTGGCGCGCACCCGGCTGCGAAGGCCTTCGTGGAGACACCTAAGCCCCCACCGGTAAGTTACGCCACCCTTCCCTATTTCGGAATCAATGCCTTCAAGTTCACAAACGCAAAGGGGACTAACACCCACATTCGTTATCAACTGCAGCCGGTTGCCGGTGCGCAATACCTGCCCAAAGAGGAGGTGTCGGCGATGGGCCCCGATTATCTGACCACAGAGATTCACGAAAGAGTGCGGCGCGGGCCGATCAAATTCAAACTGTTGGCGCAAGTGGCCGAGGCGGACGACAAGGTCGACGATCCCACGATCGTATGGCCCGATACTCGAAAGAAAGTAGAATTGGGGACGATCACCATCACCAAGGCGGTGGCAGACAGTCAAGCCGCGGAAAAGAAACTCCTCTTTATGCCCGGATCTGTGGTTCCCGGGATCGAGGCAGCCGATCCGATGATCGCCGCGCGGTCGGCGTCATACATTGTCTCGTTGTCACGCCGCGCCCAAGCCCAATGACCGTGGGGCAAGAAAAGGAGAATCAAGAAAGGATAAAAGGGGTCGGGAGTCTTTTCTAACTGAACCCGTTTCGCGGCGCATGGCGGGCCGCCCCTTACCTCTGCTTCCTTCCCCCTATGCACATCCCCCATGCACAATAGACTCGCTCGACAATAAAAAGTAGAATTGCTTCGCTCCGCCGTATGAGGTGGTCAGGACCCTGTCGGCTCATCTTGACTGACGGAGATAGCTCAGTCCACTGGGAGCCCACATGCAAAAGACCCGTATTATCTGCACGATCGGCCCGGCTACTGAATCGTATGAAATGCTGCAAAAGATGTACGACGCCGGGATGACTATCGCACGACTGAACATGTCCCATGGCGACCACGATTCTCACGCCAAGGTCATTCAGCACATCAAGACACTGAACAAGAAGGTCAAGTTTCCCATCCCCATCCTGCTGGACACACAAGGCCCGTCGATCCGCACTGGGAACCTCTCCAACGAGCTCGATCTGCGGCAGGGCGCCATCGTCTCCGTTACCACTCGCGGGCCGATGGACGTTGAAGAGAGCTCCATCCACATCGACTACGAGGACTTGCTTGAGCAGGTCAGCGTCGGGGACAAGATCACCGTCGATAACGGGCTGATCAATTTAGAGGTGTTGGAGAAGCACGAGCGCGTCATGCGGTGTCGTGTCTTGGATGGTGGGCTCTTGAAGAGCAAGCGCCACGTCAATCTCCCTGGTATCCGTGTCAATTTGCCGGCAATCACGCAAAAGGACACCAAGGATATCCTCTTCGGACTGGAACGGGATGTGGACTTCATCGCGCTGTCTTTCGTCCGGGAAGCCGCGGATATTCAGCAACTCAAGGCACTCATGGGGGAAAAAGTCGGGAGGGTGAAGATTGTCGCAAAGATCGAGGACCAGGAAGGCGTTCGCAACCTCGAAGAGATCATCAAGGAATCGGATGGCATAATGGTCGCGCGTGGAGATCTGGGAGTGGAAATCAACATCGAAGACCTCCCGAATGTTCAGCGCACGATCGTACAACTCTGTGCCGAGCACGGAAAGCGGGTGATTGTCGCCACCCACCTGCTCGAGTCCATGATCCACAATCCGCATCCCACTCGCGCGGAGGTCACCGACGTCGCCAACGCCATCTATGAAGAAGCCGATGCCGTCATGCTGTCCGGGGAAACCACGGTGGGGAAGTATCCTGTGAAGTGTGTGGAATACCTGCGCAAGATCGCGCTGAGAGCCGAGACAATCCCCGGATTGCGATTTGCGAACCAATTGCGCGATACAGGAAATAAACAACAATTGGCGGCGGCGGCCGTTCACCTCGCCGAGGGGGTCAACGCCAAGGGAATCGTCGTGATCACCAGACGGGGGCTCATGGCCGATCTCGTTGCAAACTGCCGTCCATTCTGTACCAACATCTACGCCTTTACCAACATGAGCCAACCGCGACGGACCATGATGCTTAACCGTGGTGTCTTTCCTTTCAAGATCGATTTCAGTTCGGACCCTGAGAAGACACTGCAAACGGCGTTCCGGATCCTGAAGGAACGTGAACAGTTTCAGGTTGGAGACAAGGTTGTGATCATCTCGGATGTTCTGGCCCAGCAACGAGTCGACTCGATTCAAATTCGTGACATTCCCTTAGATGCCATCCGGACGGAATCAGCCGACGAAGCCGGCAACACTATCGAGGGTATTCGCCAGGACTAATAAGTGTCAGGACCCGTTTCGCGGCGCGTGGCGGGCCCCACGGCATTTTCGATCTGGCATTCATTCACGGCAGGCTGGATAAGTCTACCGTTGGAGCGGAATTGTCAGAACGAGCCCGCCGATTACGTCTCGTGGCTTGAAATCTTTCCGAGGACTGCTCGGGTGTGCGTTGTGACACCCCACGCAGCTTTGCGAAACGGCCTTATCTGCATAGATCGCCTGGAAGACCGCCGCGCCGTTTTGGGTCGTTACCGCCGTGTAGGCCCGATCCGGATTTACGAGGATCTCCGTCAATCCTTTTTGCTCAAACTCGGTCGCAGGGCTGTTTGTTCTATTAATTGGCCAGTTGCTGATCAAACGGAATCGCAGTCCGCTTCCTTCCTGCGAGATGAGTCGTCCTGCTTCCATCAAAAATTGAGCGGGCAGCGGAAGTTTTGCCATCGTTCTCCAATTTTCCGAGGCGACGACAATACCTCGCATCTGCATTCGTTCCACAATCTCCGT
>JBKPSD010000092.1:0-11082 GCA_046734935.1 Nitrospirota bacterium | reverse complement strand
TTTGAGGAAACGGTCCGCCGCGGCAAGCAATTCATGGGCGGCAGCGGCTATCTTCCAGGCGAACTTTATCGCCTGTATCTGAAGACCGGACGCATTCGGCGCGAACACCTGCAGGAGGTCCTGCGCCCTTTGGCCCAGAATACCCGCGTGACGCTCGGCGGCCGCACGATCACGCACGGCGAGGTGCTGCAGGCCTGTCTGACCGAAGGCCTCGGATCCCCCGCCATCGAACCGCTCGATAGTCAGTTGCCCGACCCCTCGCACATTCTCGTCGAGCGCCTTGCGGCCCGTCTCAAGCCGGTTCTCACATATCCGGATCTGCGGTCGCGAATTCATGCGATCGTGGAGGGCGATGAGGCCGCTGTCGGCCGATGGCTCACGCTTTCGCATTGGTGTGACGATACTCTGGGAACGGAGATCGTTCGCCAGATCAACGACCAGCTCGTCAAATGGTGCGAAGCGTTTCTAGACGAAGGCCATGCGACCTGGGCCATGCCCGAGCGGGAGAAGGGCCTGTACCAGGCCTGGAAAGCGATTGCCGCCCATGAATGGTCCCCCTGCGGGATTCACGACAGCGGCCGAAAAATCGCAGCCCTGCCGGATTACCCCGAGGATGCGCTCCTCGAGAGTCTCGACGCGCTCGGCATCCCGTCGCGTCTTCGCCAAGATTACTTATCGCTGCAGCTGACGGCTCTTCCGGGGTGGGCCGGTTTCATCAAGTGGCGTGGAGAAGAGCGGGATTATCCGTGGCAACAGGCCTACCCTGCCGGACTCGTCAAGTTTTTGGCCATCCGGCTGTGGTACGCGCGGGAGCTCGTCCAAAAGGCCTGCCGTGAAGCACTGGGAATAGAGGGTCGGTACGAAGGCGTGACCGCCTACATGCGAAGCCACCCAGAAGAATACTATCTCCGGCGGCAACGCGTCGCCGGCCGATTGCCGGCCCTGTATGCAGAAGAAGTCGATCGGCTTGCACACCAGAAGACCAACGGCTGGAAAGCGGTGATCGACCGGTACGAGGTTGAAGTCGTGCCCCGGCAGGCGGAAGCGGCGCGACGGGGAACCGCGAGGACGCTGCTGTCCCTCGCGCAAACGCTGGGCATCGATGCGGGGCAGCTGCCGGAAACGCCTCCGGAAATCCTCAAACAGATCGTCGATTGGATCGATGCCTTCCCCGAATCCGGTCACGGTCCCGTCTGGCTCAAGGCTCTCGAAGCCAGCTACCAGGAGACGCTCCTCGCTCAGCTGCGTTCCCATGCAAGGACTGCCGGTGAAACGCCGGAGGCGCGACCGTACTCCCAATCCGTCTACTGCATTGACGTGCGATCGGAACCTTTCCGCCGCCATCTGGAATCGACCGGCGCGCACAAGACGTACGGCTTCGCCGGTTTCTTCGCGGCGTTCATCCGCTACCGGGCCTGGGGAAAGGAGCATGACACCGAACAGTTTCCGGTCATCATGCGCGCGAGGAATGAAGTGCGGGAGATTCCCCGGAGCTACCTCGACCACAAGGTGTCCAAACATCTGACTAGGACAAAGTGGGTCCACGCGGGCCATACGCTGTTGCATGATCTGAAAGAGAACGTCGTAACTCCCTATGTCATGGTGGAATCGCTCGGGTGGTTCTACGGCATTCCCATTTTCGGAAAGACGCTCCTTCCTTCGCTGTATCGCCGTTGGACGGCATGGCTGCGCCGGCTGTTTGTGCCCGCCATTGCGACGACCCTGACGGTCGAAAAACTCGCGCCCGCCGATACGGCCGAAATGGTCGCCGCCGAGCAGCAAGCCGTCGTGCGCAAGGCGCTGCACGAACGGCTCGGCGTCAGGAGTTCACGGATCACAGCCGCGCTCGTCGAAAGCTTGCGCCAGCATGCCTTGTCCGGCTCCGCAGAGCCGGACGCCGCGGTCGTGCACGCAGCCTCTGAAGCCGGCGTTTCCAAAGAAGCGTTGGCAGGCCTCACTGACGTGTTGCGCCGCGAGTATGACCTCAACCCGAGAGCCGCCTCCCGGCAGAAGGAGCGGATCACGAGGACCGGGTTTACGCTCGAGGAACAGACCCTCACCGTTGACACCGCCCTGCGCATGATGGGCCTGACGAAGAATTTTGCGCGGTTGGTCCTCTTTTGCGCGCACGGCAGCACTTCGGAGAACAACCCGTACGAATCCGCGCTCGATTGCGGCGCGTGCGGCGGCAATGAAGGCAAGCCCAATGCGCGCGTGCTCGCCATGATGGCGAACAACGCGCACGTGAGGGCTCGCCTTGCGAAAAATGGAATTGAAATTCCGCCCGATACGCATTTCATCTCGGGCCAGATGGATACGACGACCGATGACGTGCAGCTCTTCGACCTCGAAGACGTGCCGCCGACTCACCGAGGCGACCTGGCCCGGCTCCAGGAGGATCTCAAGGAAGCAGGCGAATTGACGAGCCAGGAACGATGCGCGCGCCTTCCCGACATCGAAGAACCGCTTGCCGGCACCAAGGCGGAAGCGCATGTCCGCAGCCGCAGCGCCGACTGGAGCCAGGTGAGGCCGGAGTGGGGCTTGTCGGGGAACGCGGCTTTTATTATTGCTCCACGGGAACGGACGGCGGGAATTGACCTAGGGGGGCGCGTCTTTCTCCATTCATACGATTACCGGGAAGACCCGACGAACCGATTGCTGGAAGTGTTGCTGACCGCTCCTCAGGTCGTTGCACAGTGGATCAATATGGAGCATTATTTTTCCACGACGGACAATGAAGTATATGGAAGCGGAAGCAAGGTCTATCACAACATCGTGGGGAGACTCGGCATCATGTCGGGTCCGTGGAGCGACCTCCGGCTGGGTCTCGCGAAACAAACGGTCATGAACGGCTCAACGCCGTACCATGAGCCCATGCGGCTGTTGACGATTATTGAAGCGCCCCGTGAGCGAATCGATAAGCTGATCTCGCGACACGAGGTGCTTCAGCACTACTATCATAATGAATGGGTGCACCTCGTCGCGCTCGATCCCGAAGACGGGGTATGGTATCGATATCACGCAAAAGGAACATGGAACGCGATTCCATAGACATGCCTGCAACGACAAGCACATGAGCACCTGTCTTGAGTGGGCGGAAAGGAGCATTTGAATGGCTCTGACATTGCATCCGATGAAGGAGATCCGCGTGATCGTGGCCGGCGAGCAACGAGCCTTCGTGACCGATCTCCTGGACCGCGTCAATGCAACGGGGTACACGATCATCGGCAACGTATCCGGCAAGGGACATCATGGCGTCCGCGAAGCGCATTTCATGTTCAGCGAACAAGAAAGCCTGGAGATGATCATGACCGTCGTTCCGGAGGAAAAAGTCCAGCCGATTTTGGCCGGCCTGAGGCCGCTGTTTGAGCGGCACTCCGGTGTGATGTTCGTGGCGGACGTGGCTGTGAGCCGGCAGGAATACTTCGCGACAAAAAGCAAATAGACGCCGCCTCAATTCAACGGCGCCGGCGCCCTTGTCTTGACGACGGGAAGTTGTCTACAATGGGCCCCTTGTCTCCGGCTTGAGAGGTACCGTGGTGAAGGGGCTCCGATTCGAGCGCATCGGTCAAGGCCGCTACTACAATGTCGTGTTTCATCTCGGCGGCACGTACGTGCCGGTGAGCGATGAAACCATCGAAGAGCTCAAAGCGCAGAGCCTGCTTCCTGCGGAACGGTTCCTCGATCTTCTGATCGATCGCGTCGGCTATTCGTCCTATCTCAAGGATCAGATCCGCAGAGAATTGAAGAGTTCCGGTGATCCGGTGACACAGATCACCGTTCTCCAAGGCGCGATTCGAGAACTGTAGATTCTATCGTTCCTGCCGGCCTCTATTACGTATCCCAGGTTCCGCCTTCCTTGTACAGCTTGTTCATGATGTCGTTTTTCTTCTGCGGGTCCTGCTCGTACTTGATGGCTTTCGTGTAATTTTCGATGGCCAATTGCACCTTCCCCCGGCTCGCATAGCACTTCGCCACGCCGAGATAGGCGCGCGCGTTCTGCGGATCGGCGCGGAGGGCCTGATTGAAACACTCCATCGCCTCTTCTCGATGCCCGCGGTCGAAGAGCATCCAACCTAATGCGGAATGGGCCGGCGCGAGGTCACGGTTGGCCTCGACGGCCTCACGGTACTCTTTCATGGCAAGGTCCGGACGGTTCTTGTTTTCATAAAGGCCGCCAAGCGCAAAATGCACTTCGGCGTCCCGCGGATTCAGCCGTAGCGCCTCCTGGTATTCCAACAACGCCGCCTGAAGCTTACCTTGCTCGGCGAGCGCGCAGGCAAGGTTGGCATGGGCGACGGCATCGGCCGGGTGTAGTTTGATGACCTCCCGATACTGCGGGATCGCCATCTCCAACCGCCCCTGCTCCTGATAGGCGACTCCCAAATTCGTCCTGGCCGGGGCATAGGCCGGATCGAGCCGGACCGCCTCTCGATATTCTTTGATGGCCATCTCCACGTGATTGGCGCGCTCATGAATCTGCGCCAGGAAATAATGCGGATAGGCCCATTGCGGCGCCAGTTTGGCGGCCGTGCGATAGGATTCCACCGACTCTTCGGATTGTCCCGACTGCGACAGGAGAAGGCCCATGACGAGGTGCGCCGCAGCCTTCTCAGCGTGGCCCGCGACCAATCGTTCGACCCAGACCTTCACACGAGCAATGTCGTCGGTGTCCTGAAGTGACCGTGCGTGGCTGGTCCAGGCTTCGGCAAATTGTCCCTTGATCAACTGCACGACGTTCAACACAAAGTGTGGACGGGGATCCCGACCGTCCGTCCGGTCAGAATGCCGCGTCCAGGCGAGTGCGTCCTCGGCCGCGCGTTCCCATGCTCCGCTGACCAGCGCGGCTTCACAACTTGTTTGGTGCTCGCTCATGGCGACGGCAGGTTATCTGGTCAGCGTGTCTTCTATGTCGGGTGAGGTGGCTTGCATATGCAGGCCCAGAGCAGGGTACCGCTCGGTCAGTTTCTGCTTGATCAGCCAGGCGATGGTCCGATAGGACCAGTGGCCTTTGACGCCAGACCGAAGCTTCGCAACATACTCCGCTTCCGCGAAGTCCATTTTGAACAGACAGCGGACTTTGAAGCCGAACGGGATGGCGTACAAGGCCGCTTCGCCGCTTACTTTCTTCAACCCGTCGATGTCGGCGCGGACCGCGTCCATCGCCTGCCGGTATTCCGCATCCAATCCGGCCTGCACGAGCGCGGGCGGCACGTCATACCCGTGAACGGTGGTGAAGTTCTGTTGGATTTGCTGACAGCGGCGATGCCGGTGCATGTCGCGCCAACCGCCGATGTCCATCAACACGTCGAAGGTAAATGCATAGCCTGTCCTGAATTCTTTGGGCAGTTCGTCATAGGGCCCCCGGTTGCTGAGCGCGACCGCGATCGTATCCTGCTTTTGTTTCTCGGACCACTCCCGCACCACCCCAAGCAGTTTCCGGTACGGTGCTTGCGACACGCGATAGAGCAGCGTGGCCACGGTCTCATCCAGCGGATCATGCGGCTCGATTAAATCAACCGCTTCCTGATGGCCCCAGCTTCCCGGATGATCCAGGCCGGTCCCGCGGAGCGCTTCCTTGGCATGCCGCGCCAGGTCCGTATACACGCTGGCCTGATATTCATTCGCTTTCGCATGCCGCGCGAGCGTGGGCGCCATCGGCTCGTTCAAGCCGCCCGTTTGGCCGGAGAGTTCTCCCCATACGTTCACCGGCGGCCGTTGACAGGCGTCTTTTAATTCCTCGCCGATCATGCGCAGTTCGGGTAATTGGGATGAAAGCAGCCTCGTGATCTGCTTTTCGAGCGTGCGGATACTGACCACCTGGCCCACGTTCGTTCTGCAAGCCAACGGCAGCAGATACCGCGTGACGTCGAAGGCCCGCGCGTTGATCGTGCGCTGATAATCCGCCGGTTTCATGGCGTCAGGACGGGGATCCCGTTCGGAAAGAAAGTTGACCAACGGTTCCTGAAGCAGCCGATAAATTTCTCCGAGGCTCCGCAAAATACCCTGATACGTGCCTTCCGTCTCGCTGCCATGAATGGCATCCGGCACATACCACCCGCCCGAGGCAAAATTCTGGTAGCGGCTAGACTTTGCCTGGCCGTCCCACACCGGTTCATCCTCCAGCCGGATCGCAGCAAGCTCGGTAATGTCTTCGAAGCAAATGATGACGTGGCCCAGGTCGGCAATCGAGGCGTGACCGTAGTCGAAATAGAATTGCTCCCAAAATTTCTCAGAGGAGTGCCCATGGACCCACTTGATGCTGTGCTCGATCGAATCGGGCGAACGGCTGTACCGGGCCAGGGCGTATGCGGATTTTTCAGGCGGCATGGGCGCCAGGGCGATGACCCGCCGGACCGGTCGATCACTGCTCACAAAGCCACTCCCATCTTGCAGGACATACGGAGGTTGCGAACTATAGCGCCAGCGCCGCGCCCCGCGCAAGACGAGATGGCGCGCGTTGACTTGCCGATAAAACGCTCGTTATAGTCCCGCGCCATGATCAAAGGCATCAAAGGCGTCAAGGACATTCTTCCCGAAGATACGCCGCGCTGGCGATTCATCGAGGACACCGCCCGGCGCTGGGCCGATCGGTATGGGTTCAAGGAAATCCGCGTCCCGATCTTCGAGGTCACGACGCTCTTCGCGCGCAGCATCGGAGCCGCTACAGACATCGTCGAAAAAGAGATGTACACGTTTCCCGACCGTGACGGCACGTCGCTGACACTGAGGCCGGAAGGGACCGCCGGTACCGTCCGGGCGTTCATCGAGCACAATCGTGCCGCTGATCCGCTGCCGCAAAAATTCTTTTACATCGGGCCTATGTTTCGTCATGAGCGGCCTCAAGCCGGCCGCCTGAGACAATTTCACCAGTTCGGGGTGGAATACTTCGGCACGCAGGATCCTAAAGCCGATGCCGACGTGATCGCCCTCCTGTGGCGGTTCCTGTCCGATCTCTCGTTACCCGATCTCACTCTCGAGATCAACAGCCTTGGAACGGCTGCCGATCGCGCCGCATATCTTCCCATTCTGATGTCCTTCCTCAAAAGTCATACAGGAGAGTTGTGTGAGAATTGCCGGCGACGGATGGACACCAACCCTCTGCGGGTGCTCGATTGCAAAGTACCGGGCTGCCGTGCCGCCACTGAACAGGCGCCTCAACTTGTCTCACACTTGTCCCCTGAGGCCAAGAGCCATTTCGATGAGGTGCTTTCAATCCTTGGCGCCATCGGAATTCCTTCGCGGCTCAATCCGAGGCTCGTCCGCGGATTGGATTATTACTGCCTGACGGCATTCGAGATTACCTCCTCCCACCTCGGCGCCCAGAATGCAGTCGGCGCGGGCGGCCGTTATGACGGTCTGGTCGAGTTGCTCGGCGGACCGGCCGTGCCCGCTGTTGGCTTCGCCACAGGACTTGAACGGATTGCCATGATGCTTCCGGAGGGGAGTCTCCCGTCCTCTTTGCCATCCGTCTATGTCGCGGCCTTTGGCTCCGAGGGAAGTCCCGCAGGCGTACGCCTCCTTGACGCGCTGCGTCTGGCTGGCCTCTCGGCGTACACCGACTATCGCTCCACGGCCCTCAAGGCGCACCTCCGCCAGGCAGACCGGAGCGGTTGCCGCTTTGCGGTGCTCCTCGGCGACGATGAAGCGAAGTCCGGATCCGCTGTCGTCCGTAACATGGACAGTAAGGCCCAGGAGACCGTCGCCATTGCCGATTTACCTCGCTACTTGCTCTCCCTGATTCAGGGATTCTAGCCGCTCTTTTTCTCGTTGACTTCGCCTGAAAAACCCCGTAGTCTCGCCCTCACACGCTTCCCTATAACCGTTTGATTCTTCAATAAATATTCGGTTTAATGGATAGAGATTTCCAATGCCTACAAGGAAACTTGGTCTTCTCTTATCCACAGCCCCTTCAGACCAGGCGATTGAGACGGTGGTGCGGCTTGCCGAGGCCGCCGTTCGGCAAGGCGTCGAGGTGTACTTGTACCTCATCGATGAAGGCGTCAAAAGCTTTCAAGATACCCGTTTCAGCCGTTTACTGGATGGGGGCGTCAGAATGTCCGTCTGTGCGTACGGCTGTCAGCAGCATGGTGTCTCGACTCAACACGTGGATTCCCGTGTTTCGTTGTCAGGGCTAGTGGTACTTTCCGGCATTATCGACGGCTGCGACCGATTTTTAGCGTTCACCTAGCCGTCTGCATCGTACGACATGTCGAAGCGTGTGGCAGTGGTCATAACTGAAGATCCGACAAAAACACATCGTCCCGTCGAAGCTTTGAGAATTGCGCTCGGTCTCTGCGCCGGCGATCATGAGACCACGATCGTCCTCCTAGGACGAGCCTCCCTTCTTTTGACCGATGACACGGACGACGTCGTTGATGTGGATATCCTCGAAAAATATCGTCCTTCGTTCGCGCAACTCGGTGTGCCGTTCGTCTTGGAATCAGGCGCGCAAACGCATGCATTGCTCGAAGAGTTCTCTGTGACGCTCAAAACGGCCTCTGAAATCCGCACGCTCCTTGAATCGTGCGATCGTACATTGACCTTTTGATGAAGAAAATATTGTATCTCCTGCGAAAGCCCGTCGAACAAATCGATCCCGCTCTGTTTCTTCCGGAACAGTCAAAGGGAGATGTCGTTCTCCTCCAAGAAAGTGGGGGGAGGTTGTTTCCTTATGAGGGAGGATCGATGTTCTTCGTCAGCGACGGCGAGGTTCAACATGGGTTGACGTACGACGGCCTTGTGAAGAAAATTTTCGAATGTGATCACACGATAGTGATCTAGCCTGTGGGCTCTTCTCCGAGGATATGTAGCATAGAAAGAAACAGTCGTCGGCGTAGGAATAGGAGTAGGAATGGTGGATGGCGGGGATATCAGACAAGCGACTGATTCATAAGTCTTGTTGTCTCGCACGGCTTGTGGACGAAGTTGGGGATTGACTCGGAGCGTGCAGAGAGTGCACTGTTCATAGCTTCTTGAAGCTCGGCGGACCGCAGACTCAACTCTGGAATGTAAAGAGCATAAAGCTGTTGTCTTGTCTTAAAAAATGATCGGAAAATAATTCATTATCCACAGGTGTGAATAAGCCTGTGTATGGGAGAATCCGGGGAAGATGACAGTCTCGGCGGTTTGGCAGGAAGCCCTCGCCTACATTCAAGGACGGGTGCCTAAGCAGGTCTATGACACCTGGTTTATGCCCGTCCGGCTTGAACGGATAGAAGACCGTACAGCGCAAATAGGCGTTCCCAATAAGTTTTTTGGTGACTGGCTCAGTCAGCATTATGGACCGCTCCTCCGAGAAGCCGTGTCGACCGCCCGTGGCGGAGGCGAGACGGCCGTCTCGTTCGTTGTATTCACACGGTCCGCCCCGACGCCGGCGGACGCAGCTGCAGTGGCACAGGCCGTCCGAGCGGCCGGCCCGATAAAACCTAAACGTGGAATTCAACTTAACCCAAAGTATTCTTTCAAGAATTTCGTTGTCGGCGCGGGCAATCAGTTCGCCCATGCGGCCTGCATGGCTGTGGCGGAACAGCCGGCCAAGGCGTATAACCCGCTTTTCATTTACGGCGGTGTCGGATTGGGCAAGACCCACCTCTTAAACGCCATCGCCAACCATGTGGCGGAACGCACGGATCTCCGCATCGCCTATCTGACGACTGAGCAGTTTACCAACGAGGTCATCAATTCGATCCGCTACGACAAGATGATGGACCTCCGAAAGCGCTATCGGCACATCGATATGCTGATGATCGACGACATTCAATTTCTGGCGGGGAAGGAACGGACGCAGGAGGAATTTTTCCATACCTTCAATGCCTTGTATGAAGCGCATAAACAAATCGTCCTCTCGAGTGACCGGTTTCCCAAGGACATGCCCGATATTGAAGAGCGGCTCCGCTCCCGGTTTGAATGGGGATTGATTGCCGACCTCCAGCCTCCTGACGTCGAAACGCGCATCGCGATTCTGCGCAAAAAATCCGAGGACGAAGGGGTTACGCTACCGGAAGATGTCATCCAGTTTCTCTCGAATACCATGAAGAGCAACATCAGGGAGCTCGAAGGCTCACTCGTACGCCTGGGCGCCTATGCCTCCTTGACCGGTCAGGCGATCACGCTGGACATGGCGAAAAATGTGCTTCGTGACCTGATCGGCGACAAAAAAAAGATCGTCGCCATGGAGGACATACAAGAGGCGGTGGCAGCGTGGTTCCATGTCAAGATCGCGGATCTCAAGTCTCGGCGACGCAGCAAGACGCTGGTCCATCCGCGCCAGATTGCCATGTACCTCTGTCGTGAATTAACCGATGGGTCATATCCCGAGATCGGCCGCTTGTTCGGCGGCAAGGACCACACGACCATCATGCATGCCTGCCGGCAGATCATGAAGGCCAAAGAGAGCGACACTGCGTTGAGCCAGACCCTGGACGGGTTGAGGGAAAAAATTCTGAGGAGCTGACGGGCGGGACAAAGAGGGGCGATTATGAAAGTGCGCATCGGCAGGGATGAATTGCTGACGGGGCTACAGCGGGTCCAAGGCGTCGTGGAGAAGCGCAACACCATGCCGATCTTGTCCAACATCTTGATCGAGGCGAAGCAGGAAGGGGCCGAGATTGTGGCTACCGACCTCGAGATCGGCATGCGCGGCCTCTATAAGGCCACGGTTCAGAAGACCGGCGGGATCACCGTCTCGGCGAGAAAGCTTTATGAGATCATCAAGGAGCTGCCGAGCGGCGACATCGACCTGATCTCGAGCGACAACAATTGGACGACCATCCAGGCCGGGAAGAGCCAATTCAAGGTCGTCGGCCTGCCGAGCAACGATTACCCAGCCCTCCCCGCCATCGAGCGCGAAGGACTGACGCCGCTCGCGGGGGCCGGACTCCTGGAGTTGATCCGGAAAACGCTGTTCGCCGCCGGAGACAACGACGCGCGCTACATTCTCAACGGTCTGCTCGTCACCTTGATCTCCGGCGAAAAGAAGACGACGCTGAGACTCGTCGGAACCGACGGGCACCGACTCGCCGTGGCCGAGCAGGACCTGGGAAAAGCCGGCGCGAAAGGCGCGCCGCAGGAAATCAAAGC
>JBKPSD010000091.1:0-8663 GCA_046734935.1 Nitrospirota bacterium | reverse complement strand
CACCTCGCCGTAGCGGCGGGCCATTTCCATGGTTTGTCCACGTTCGCCGTCGGCGAGATCAGCGTCCAGGCCTCGTCTCAGGTTTTCGCCGTCCAACAGGTAGGCATGGCGGCCGTCAGCCACCAGCCTCGCTTCGAGCTTCTTCGCCAGAAACGACTTCCCGGTATGCCGTCCACCCGCGATGAGTACGATGGCGGCCCGATGCCCGTATTGCTGCGCACGCTCTTCGATTCCCACTTCCCCCTTCACCCACGCGAAGTCACGCCGACGGGCCTCTTCGCGTAAAACCTCCTGATCGTCCCGGATCATTTCTGTCACGATTCCGCCACCGGCAATGTCGTACTCGTCCACCAGGACGAATCTCCCTGTGGCTTCGAACGATGAGGACAGATCGAACGCGATGGGCGCCTTGGCACGGAGCGTTAACTCTGCGACCTGGTTGCGGTTCACCGTCGTGCTGCCCTGCTGCTGGTTCAAGTCCATCGTGTCGATGATCCGATGGATCGCGGCCACCTCGCAATCGACTTCCTTCGTGGCGACGCGCAAGAGGTAGGTGCGGCCTTGCTCCAACGGCCGTTTGCCCAGCCAGAACAGATTGGCTTTGAAGGCCGTGGAAACGAACGGCAATTGCTCCTGATGTGTGGCAACCTCGCCCCGTTCGACGAAAATCTGCTCATCGAGGGTAATGCCGACGGATTGTCCGGCCTCGGCAGAAGTCAGGACGGGTTCGATGTTGAATGCTTCAATGGTCCGGATGTTCGCCCGCTTGTTCGAGGGAGAAAACACCAGATGATCGCCGATCTTCAGCCGGCCGGCCGTGATACGTCCGGCAAGTATGCGGCGGGCATCGAATTTATAGACGTCCTGAATCGGAAAGCGGAGCGGTTGCTCGGAACGCACGGTCTCCTTCTTGAACATACTGAGGGTATCGAGGACAGTCGGCCCGTGGTACCAGGCCATCGCCTGGCTGCGATTGGCGATATTGTCGCCAAGTTTTGCGCTGACAGGAATAATCCGTTCGGGATTGGCCCCGAATTGAGCAAGGAACTCACGGTATTCCTTCTCGATGCCGTCAAAGACGTCCTGCCGGTACCCGACAAGATCCATTTTGTTCACCACGACGGCAAACTGGCGAACACCCAGAAGCGAGAGCAGATAGCCGTGCTTCTTCGACTGTTCTTTGACGCCCTCGAGCGCATCGATCAAAAGCAGGGCCGCTTCCGCGCGCGCGGCGCCGGAAATCATGTTCTTCAGAAACTCCTTATGGCCGGGCGCGTCGATGATGATGTACTGGCGGCCCTTCCAGTGAAAGAAGGTCCTGGCGGTGTCGATCGTGATCCCTTGTTCCTGCTCCTCCAGGAAGGCGTCGAACAAGAACGCGTATTCGAACTCCTTGCCCTGCTGGC
Source organism: Nitrospirota bacterium (assembly GCA_046734935.1). Classification (GTDB taxonomy): domain Bacteria; phylum Nitrospirota; class Nitrospiria; order Nitrospirales; family Nitrospiraceae; genus Nitrospira_C. Next base: position 7,257 of record JBKPSD010000091.1, on the reverse strand, counting down.
GGCAAATCGCCTGCACCTTTTCGAGCTTCCCGTCCGGCAGCGACCCAGTGTCCGCATAGAGACGCCCGAGCAACGTCGATTTGCCGTGATCGACATGACCGACAATGACGATGTTCAGATGTTCGGAAGATTTTTCGGTGCCCATGGCACCGGTCGAGGCCGAGCGGCTACATGTATCCATCTTTTCTCAACAACTCCATTCCTCGTCCTTCATCCTGTGCACGGCCCGATCGCTCGGCGACCGTGGTGTGGCGCAGCTCTTCGATAATGTCGTCAACGGTGCTGGCGGTGGACTTGATCGGCATCGTGCAGGGGGCGCAGCCCAGGCTTCGATACCGGGTCCCGTCCCCCTTGTTCAGATAGAGGTCGATAAAGGGAATATTCTCGAGCTTGATGTATTCCCAGATATTGATCTCCGTCCAGTCCAGGAGCGGATGGATCCGAATGTGGGTGCCCGGAGGAAAAGTGGTCTTGAACTGATCCCACAACTCGGGCGGCTGGTCGCGGAAATCCCAATCGCCGTGCTTGTCTCGCGGTGAAAAATACCGCTCCTTCGCTCTCGTGCCTTCTTCGTCGGCGCGGACGCCGAGAATCACGCCGGTATACCCTTTTTGCTCGAGCAACTGCTTGAGGCCGTTCGTTTTGAGGGCCGTACAACACGTCACGCGTCCCAAAGTGTGGTTCATGCCTGCAGCCAGCGCCTCCTTATTCTGGCCCACGACCAGATTGAGGTGCCATTCCCTCGCCAAACGATCGCGATATTCGATCATCGCCGGAATCTTGTAGCTCGTATCGACGTGAAGCAGTGGAAACGGCACGTGCCCGAAGAATGCCTTGCGCGCAAGCCACAGGAGCACGGTCGAATCCTTCCCCATCGACCAGAGCATGGCGAGATTGTCGAAATGCTTGTAGGCTTCCCGGAGGATATACACGCTCTGGTCTTCAAGCCGGCGAAGATGCTTCATGAGAGGGGCTCTCCTGATCGATTCAAAAGTTCTGGACGGCTGCCACCGGCGTCCGCGTGAGCGATTCCAATTTCTTTGCACCGGCGCCTTCCTCGAGCGCTCGCCGGGCGAGCGACGTACAGTCGGCCAATGAAGCGCCTTTACCGCCGGCATACAGCAACAGGCCGGCATTGAGCAGCACCCAGTCGCGTTGTCCGCCGGTTACTTGGTTATGAAGGATGCGCTTCAGAAGATCGGCCTCCTTGTCCCGTTGCTCGGGAGGATATCCCGCCATCTCGCGTGATGTGCCCAAAGGCAGTCCTCCGTCTTTTGGGGCCAACGTCAGGGGAGTGATCCGCTCGTCGCGCAGTTCCAAAACTTTTGTGGCCATGGCAATCGACAATTCCGGGTCTCCTTCTACGCCTCTCACGACGAGCGCCCTCGGCAGACCCAGCATGCGAATCGCCTCGACCGTTTTCTCGAAATGCGGCGGGTGGGTAAGTCCGACGACCTGCGACGCGGCACGCGCCGGGTTCAACAGCCGGGCAACTGGATGGAATACGCTCCGGACGCCAAGTTCCTGCCGCATCTCCAGAAAACGATAGACCGGCGGATGATACAGCGCGATATCCAGGTACCCAAAGCCGTGCTTGGCCACGCTGGCTGCCACCATCTTGCCTTCTAGATCAATCGGAATTCCCAAGGCCCTGAGGACGGCGGCATTCCCGGGACGGCCCGGGATCCCGTCATAGCCATGCATAAGCACAGCTCCACCCGCCGCAGCCGCGAGGATGGCCGCAGCCGCCAAGGCATGGAAGGTATCCTGCTTGCCGGCGTAGGACGGCACATCGACGACGCCGATGTCGGGGGGAATCGATAAGGGCGGAACGTAGGACCGTGCGGCAGCGGTAAACGCCGCCAATTCCGTGACCGATTCCATCTTGAATCGCATTGCAACGAGAAACGCGCCGGCTTGGGCCGCCGTCGCGTCGCCTTCGATCAACGCCTGCATCGCTCGCTTGGCCTCATCCCAGGTGAGATCCTTGGACGCCTTCGGTCCCTTGGCAATTTTCGCGATGAATTCCTGCATGCCCATCATGAAGTCTTATGCAGCCCGCATTCGGTCTTGTCGCGGCCCTGCCAGCGGCCGGATCGGAGATCGTCGCCGGGCATGACCGGCTTGGTGCAATGCGTACAACCGATGCTGGGGTAATTCTGGTCGTGCAAGGGATTGAAGGGGACTTCGTACACCTTGATGTAGGTCCAGACGTCAGTCCACGTCCACCGGACCAGCGGATTGACTTTCACCAGTTGGAAACTTTGGTCCCACTCAATCGGCATGGCCTTCGCTCTCGTCGGGGACTGCTCCCGCCTGATGCCGGTAATCCAGGCGTCGTAGCCGTCAAGGATGCGCCTCAGCGGCTCGACCTTCCTCAATTGGCAGCACATGTCCGGATTACTCGTCCAGAGAGCTTCACCGTGCTGCTCGGCTTGCCGTTCCGGCGTCAGCAGCGATTTGACGGCCTGTACTTGGACCGGCTTCAACTCATACCGCTCAATAATGCGATCGCGCGTCACATAGGTTTCTGGAAACAGAAAATCGGTGTCCAGATAGAACAACCCGACCGACGGATCGATGCGATGCAGCATGTCCACGAGCACGACATCCTCGGCGCCGAAGCTGCATGCAAGGACGATTCGCGGGCGATAGCGCGCGACCGCCGCGGCCAGCACTGACTGCGGCTCACCGCCGTCGAGTGACTTACCCCACGCCTGAATGTCCGCACTTGAGGGCGTCATGTGCTCCCGTTCTTTACTCGCGCGACGCAGTCCAACAATGTCGTGCCCGGCTCACTCGACCTTTTCCACCAAGATCCGATAATGCACAGCCTCGGGCTCTAAGGCTTCTTGCAGTTGCACGAGATGGCCGTCATTCTTAAGGCTCATCGGCACGTTTTTGATCGGCTCGCCCGCATCGAGCCACACTTCGAGCTTTTCACCTGCATCCATCATTTCAAGTTTCAGCTTCGTCTTCACATAGTTCATCGGGCAGGCAACGCCGCGGAGATCGTAGACGGGCGCTCCGGTCGGCGCGAGGGCGGCCGGCTTCGCCGCTGCAGCCTCCGGCGCTGCCTGTGCCTCCTTCTTGACGGCAGAAAGTTTGAGGTCTTTGCCCATCTGATCTGTCGCTGCGCGGCAGGCATCGACAAACGCTTTTGCAAATGCCATTTTCTCGCGCGCAGATTCCGGACTCGTGTCTTTCGGCCCCAGATCTCCAACCTTCCGGCGTAAATCGCAATACACCGCAGGCACGACGCCTGTTTGGGCAATGCGGCGGTCGAATTCAGCGAACGTCTCAGCATCGCTCGAAGGTTCGAGGCCTTCCGTGACCAATAATGCTTTGGCGGCGGCCAATACCGCACGATAGGATTTGTTCACGGACACGGCATACTGATGGTTGTCGATCAGCAGTTTGGCTTGATACAGCTCCTGATCGGCCTCCAAGATTCCGTTTTCGATCATTTCGAGGGCGCCGCCCGCGCATTCGCCCGGCCCGAGATCCTCGAGGACGAACTCCTCGTCCGCCTCCCAGTCGTAGTAGTACGTCCGATCATCGGCAAATGCCGGCACGATCGTGTACGGAATCAACTCGTCCTTGAGGGCATTTTTGCCGACCCGATCGATGAACGCGGGCAAGCCTTCGCCGGATTTACGGTCCCGGCGGTAGACCTCGATGAGGTGCGTGATCGCGGCCGAGACGGCTTTCGCCGGCAGCTTGACCGTCATTTGCCCGATCTTGGCCGTGCCGTTGACCTTCCCGCCCAGGTGCAGTTCATAAAATGGCGCCGTGTGCTCTCCGATTCGCTTGCCGACACCATGCAGGCCGATCGTCGCGATGTGGTGCTGCGCGCAGGAATTGTGGCAGCCGCTGATCTTGACGCTCACATCCTTCAAATCTTCGGGAACACGGCCGGCTGGGAACACCTCCGCCAGCGCTCTCGCCAGTCCCTTGGACGAGGTGATGCCGAGACCGCACGTGTCGGTTCCCGGACACGCGATGATGTCCTCGACGAGTTCGGCCCCAGGATCCGAAAGCCCCTGTGATGCGAGGTCCTCGTAGAGGTCGTGGAGACGCTCCTCCGGAACCCAGCGGATGACCATGTTCTGATTGATGGTCGTGCGAAGATTGCCGTTTGAATATCGTTCGGCGAGATCGGCAAGATGCAGCATTTGGCCGGCCGTCAAATCGCCCATGAAGAGCTTGACGGCCGCGGTCGCGTATCCTGGCTGTTTTTGTGGAACCACATTGGTGCGCTTCCACATCGCAAAGGGCGTTTCCTGTCCCGATCCATTGGCGGCGCCGTTGACAGCCCCGGCCTTGAGGCCGTTCGACGTCGGCATGATCAAGGGCAGCGGATCATGATGCTCGAGCAGCGTGATCGGCTGTGAATTCGGCCTCGCGTTCCCCATGGACACGTACGCGTCTTCCCAACGCCGCTTGAATTCCGTAAAACCCAACTTTTCTATCACGAATTTCATGCGGGCCTTGTTCCGGTTTTTGCGGTTGCCGAGCGTATCGAACACTTTGATGACTGCCTCAATGCTGGGGATGAGTTCGTCGATGGGCGTAAACTCGCGCAGCACTTGTGCGATGCGGGGCGCGGAGCCGAGTCCCCCTCCGGCCACCATCCGAAAGCCGATTTTTCCGTCAGCTGCTTTTGCGGCAAGCAATCCGATATCGTGAATCGGGGTCAGCGCGCAGTCGTGCCGACAGCCCGAAAACGCAATCTTGAATTTACGCGGCAGACTTTGATTGAGCGGATTCCGCAGCAGATGATAGGCCACAGTTTTCGCGTACGGCGTGATATCGAACACTTCGCCCTGGCATACACCTGCGAGGTGGCAGGCGGTGACGTTACGAACGGTATTCGCACAAGCCTCTCTCGTAGTCAGACCGACTTCGGCCAATCCCCGCATGATGGCAGGAACGTCTTTCAATTCGGCGAAATGCAGCTGAATGTCCTGCCTCGTCGTCACATGGCCGACGCCGGTCGTGTATTGCTCGGCGAGCTCGGCAATGCGCCGCAACTGGTTCGCCGTGATGCCGCCGAAGGGAATTTTGATGCGCACCATTTGTACGCCTGCCTGCCGCTGCCCATAGATGCCGTACTGCAGCCGGAACGGTTTAAACAGATCGCCGACGATTTCTCCGGACAGCATGCGCCTGGACTCTTGCTCGAAGGTCTCGATTTCTTCGAGAATGGCCGAAGGAATCGGCTGTGTCTGAATGGGAATGCGGCTGGTCGTGACCTGACTCATGGCAAACCTCAAATGTGATACATCAGACTGCGTTGTTGTTCGAACTGGCGCTGTTGGCCCGCAAGTTCTTCCACTGTGATGCCCTCGAGCACGTGACGTTCGGCGTCATGCACACGATCCCATACTTTGGCCAGCACGGCTTCGCACTTGCTGGTCCGATGTAGCCGCCCATTCATCTGTCCCAGGCGTAAAAACGGACCCTCGAGCGCCTCCAGGATTTCCGCAAGCGAAAGTTCCGATGGTTTTTTCGAGAGCACGTATCCACCTTGAGCGCCCCGCTGGCTGGACACCAGACCCGCTTTCTTCATTGCATGCAGCACTTGCTCTAGAAATCTAGCCGGGATTCCCTGTCGCCTGGCAATTGCCTTGGCTTGGATCGGCGCCGAACCTGGCTGCATCGCGAGATCTACCGCAGCCATGATTCCATATGTAGATCGCAGGGATACCCGCATACTGCACTATTCCGGTAGGAATTCGTTAAAGGTAGTTTATAGCTCCCACAGCGCCGCCCTGTCAAGCCTATGGCCGGCGGGTACTGCGGCGGCGTTCTCGAACGCGAACCACCGGTGGAGACATTCGTCAACGCAATTTCTTCTCTTGCGAGAGAACATCCGTCTGCCACGGTCGTCGACCTTATACATGTCGACCTGAATCCGCCTTGTTAATGATGCCGCACCATCGTCTTCGCTCATGCGGAGAAATGTGCTTGTTCTTAAAACGCACACTATGTTTCGGTACTTGCATCTCTGAAATAGATCGGCGCAATTTCTTCGTTGACATCAAATCGGCTCTGGGCAATAATCCGGCCCTCTTCTCCGGGATGATGCCTTCATGACGCTCTCTTCTTCCGTGTTCAGCATCCTGTTGCTCAGCGGCGATCCTGAAATCCAAAGCCAGTTCAGGCAAGTCTTCAAAGACGCGAGCATGACCACAGCCAAGGACGCGGCCGCGCTCACTCGGGAGGTCGCGAAGCGGCCGTTCGATGCGGTCATCGTGGAATCGAGGCCAGGCATGCAGAATGGATCGCTGGCGCTCCCGCATCACGTCGATCTCTCCCGAACACTCCTCATCACCGGATCCAAATCCGTGCTGAAGCGCGCGTCCAAATTCATGATGTCTATCGCACGGCCCAAGACTGCTGGGTCGGGCGCGCCTCCTCTGAGCCTTGAAGACTATGTCGAATGGAAGATGGGCGACTTTGTCAAAGGAATGCGGAACGGATCCGGACGCAATCTTCACCCCATGTTGATTTCGGCAATTGAACGCCCGCTCATTACCAAGGCCCTGCAGGAAACGAAGGGCAATCAAATTCAGGCTGCAGAGTTGCTCGGCTTGAACCGCAACACGCTCCGGAAAAAAATCAACGACCTGCACATTCCGGTCAAGCGTGGGGGGAAGGTACGCGAGGTGTGATTGCGTAACTCGATCGCAGGCATCGGCAGCGCAGCAGCAAGAGGGCCACGCCAAGGAGTTTCTTAACCTATACCTAGGAGGGAGCAATGACCAAGGAAGAATTAATTGCGAAGATGGCCGCGTCCGCCGGCATCACCAAGGTGGCCGCGGGCAATGCCCTGCATGCCTTCACCGGGGCGGTCACCTCTTCGCTGAAAAAGGGACAGCGAGTGTCTCTGGTGAATTTCGGTACGTTTACGATCTCCAAGCGGAAGGCGCGGATGGGAAGAAATCCCCGGACCGGCGAGAGCCTCAAGATACCAGCGGCCAAGGTACCCAAGTTCTCTGCAGGAAAAGTCCTGAAGTCCGCAGTCCGTTAATCGGCCGGCGCGGAGACGCGATCCCGGCCCGATCGGAAAAAAAAGAGAAGGCAGCGTGCTCACTTGCGGGCATGCTCCCTTCTCTTTGCATTTCTTGACACCTTGGGCGGGGCTATATTAGCATGCGCGCTCGGACGATAGGCGCGTAGCTCAGGGGGAGAGCGCTACCTTGACACGGTAGAGGTCGACGGTTCAAGACCGTCCGCGCCTACCATCTCGCC
>JBKPSD010000090.1:0-9265 GCA_046734935.1 Nitrospirota bacterium | reverse complement strand
GATGAGGAGAACCAGATGAAGCTGGATCTGCCGGCGCGCATCCCGAAGGACCGCGAAGCCGAAGTTGTGAAGCAGGCGGAAAGCAAGCTTCCCGAAGGCAGCCAGGTCTTGTTCGAGCGGGCGGTGGAGCGGGACACGGGGCGTGAGTACCGCATTCCCTACCTGGTCAAAAAACGCGTCATGCTGACCGGCGACGTGCTGAGCGACGCGCGGGTCTCAATCGGCCAGTTCAATGATCCGTACGTCTCGATCACCTTTGATGGGAAGGGAGGCCGCGAATTTGAGCGGATCACCAGCGAGAACGTCAAGAAGCGCATGGCCATCGTGTTGGACAACACGATCTACTCGGCTCCGGTCATTCAAGAGCGCATCAGCGGCGGCCGCGCGCAAATCACGGGCACCTTTACGACTCAGGAGGCGAACGATCTGGCCATCGTGTTGCGGGCGGGCGCGTTGCCGGCGCCGCTCAAGATCATCCAGGACCTGACCGTCGGCCCGTCGTTGGGCAAGGATTCAATCGACAAGGGCGTGCGGGCGACCCTCATTGCGGGAGCCATGGTCGTCATCTTCATGGTCGTCTATTACCGGCTCTCGGGCGTGATCGCCGACTTTGCGTTGATCCTCAACCTCGTGTGCCTGATGGGAGCCTTGTCGGCTCTGACGGCGACGCTGACCTTGCCCGGTATCGCGGGCATCGTGCTGACGATCGGCATGGGCGTCGATTCGAACGTGCTGATCTTCGAGCGCATCCGTGAAGAGCTGCGGAGCGGAAAGGGCGTTCGTCTGGCCGTTGACGGAGGTTACGACAAAGCGCTGCTCACCATCGTGGATTCCCACGTCACGACGTTGATCACCGGCGTTGCGCTGTTTCTCTTTGGAACCGGACCGATCAAAGGATTTGCCGTCACCCTGTGTCTGGGCATCGCCATCAATCTGTTTACGGCGCTGGTCGGCACAAAAGTCATTTTCGACATCATCAATCAGCGTCACAAGGTTGAACAATTGAGTATTTAGTCCAAGTAGCCGTCGATCAGCTTTGAGCGCCAAGCTGGTGACTGAAAGCGGAGCGAAGCGAGAGGGAGCCTTCATGTTGGAAATCCTGGGCAAGACGAACGTCGACTTCATGGGCAAACGCCAATACGCATTTGTGTTCTCGGGCATCATGGTCATCCTTGGCATCATCGGATTGATTCAGATCGCGCGGGGAGCGGCGAACCTCGGCATCGACTTCGCCGGCGGTACCGCCGTGCAGTTGAAATTCGAGCAGCCCATTCACATCGAGGACGCGCGGAAGGCGCTGGAAGCCAACGGTCTCCCGGACGCCGAGCTTCAGGAATTCGGGCAGGATAACAAGCTGCTCGTCCGGGTCAAGGCCTCGACGACTATTGAGGAAAAAACCGCCGAGAAAGTTGTGGCGATCTTCACCAAGGAATTCCCCGGGAACAAGTTTGTGGTGGAGTCGAGCACGGAGATCGGTCCGACGATCGGCAAAAAGCTCCAGTCCGACGCGCTCGTCGCGATCGTGATCTCGTTCGCCGGCATCATCCTGTACATCGCCGCGCGCTTCGAGCTTCGGTTCGGCGTCGCTGCGGCGCTGGCGACTTTCCATGACGTCCTTGCCGTGCTGGGTGCCTTCTACATACTCGACAAGGAGATTACCCTCCTGGTCGTGACGGCGCTCCTCACGCTGGCCGGCTATTCGCTCACCGACACCGTCGTGGTCTTCGACCGCATCAGGGAAAACCTGCGGCTTCGCCGGCGGGAGCATGAGGTGACCATGATCAACAATGCGATCAATCAGGTGCTGAGCCGCACGATCGTCACCAGCCTGACCGTTGTCATCGTCCTCATCCCTTTGACTTTTGCGGGGGGCGAAGTGCTCCACGACTTTTCCTTGGCGCTGCTCTGGGGGGTTATCTTCGGCACCTACTCGTCCATTTTCGTGGCAAGCCCGCTGTTGTTGTTATGGCCGGGGGGGGCCGGACGCCTACTCAAGCGGGCATAGCGCCCGCACTGAGGATTCGGTACCATGAGCAGGCGCCCCTCAAACGGCATTTGGGGCACGAGCTGTCATGACATTCTGGAGTCGTTCTCATAGCCTCCAGCGCAAGATCATCATGGCGATCGTCATGGTCGGTCTTCTGCCGCTGACTTTCCTTCTCGCCCTGACCTACCTGGAAGAACGTCGCGCCCTTCGCGAGACCACGGGTACCAGCTTCAAAGAGGTGGCCGTCGACGCCGCCCGCCGGATCGAGATGCACGTCACCCGCGTGATGAACGAGGGCCAGCAGTTGGCCACCACGCCGTTTCTGCGCACTGCCGTCACCGAAGCCAATCGTACCTATGAAGGCAAGGATGCCAAACGTATCCAGGACATGATCAAGGATTGGCAGCAGCGCTGGAAGCAGCGGGACAAGCGCAGCGAGTTTCCGCTGTTCATCAACCGCATCGTGACCAACTATCTGATCCGGTGGCACGACATCCGGAAATCGGATTACGTCGGTATCTTGGTGACCGATCAGCAGGGTGCGCTCGTGGTCAGTTCGATTCCGCAAGTTGAATATTTCTACGGCAAGGCGCCGTGGTGGCAGGCGGTCGTCAAAGGCAGCAGTCAACAACCCTACGTCAGCGAGATCACGTTCGACCCTTCGTTCGGCACCCACGTCGTCGTGGTGGCCGCGCCGATTCTCGACGATCTGCAGAAATCTGTGATCGGTGCCGTGACGATCCTGCTTCGACGCGACACGCTGTTCCATTCAATCGCCGACGTCACGATCGGATCGACCGGCCATGCCATGCTCTTCACGTCCGACGGGACGCCGGTCATCTGCCCGATCCTGGCGCCGGAAGAACATTCCGTGAAGCCGGAGTTGATCAACGTGTTGGGCACCCTCAAATCCGGCTGGACAGTGTCCGCGGACGATTCACACGGCAGCAAAAATTCCCTGCTGGGCTTCGCGCCAGTCCGCTTCGGTCAGGCGCTGGCCTCCGGCAGCATCGGCGGCAAGCACTGGGTCACCGTCGTTCGGCAGGATCCGAAGGAAACGTTTGCGCCGCTCGGGGATCTAGTGGCCAAGGTGCTGCTCTACGGACTTGCCGTGCTTGGCGTGCTTTGGGGAACGGGTCTCTTTGCCGCCCGGCGCATTGCCCGGCCCATCCAGCTGCTCCACGGGGGGGTCCAGGAAATCGGCAGCGGTCGGTTGGAGCGCAGGCTTGAGCTGAAGACCGGCGATGAAATCGAGGAACTGGCCGGGGCGTTCAATCAGATGGCCTCGAATCTCCAGCGGTCCTTCGGCCAGATCGAGCAGCGAATGAAGGAAGTCCGTGCCCTCGAGGAAAAATACCGCGATCTCATCGAGCATTCGCCCGAGATGATCTACCAACTCGACCGCAGCGGGCGATTCGTTCACGTGAACAAGACTGGTCTCGACAAGCTTGGCTATCAGCTCACCGAAATGCTCATGATGAAGCTATGGGATGTGGTGCCTCGAGGGCAGGAGGCGCGAGTGCTGCAATACCTCGAGCGGCTGGTGTCTCAAGGGCAGAGTACGATGGAAACGGTCCTGCTGGCGAAGGACGGGCGGCCGATCGATGTGGAGATTCATGCGACGGCCCTCTTCGACCAGGAGCGCGGCGGCCTCGTGCACTCGCGCGCGTTTGTGCGCGACGTCACCGAGCGCCATCGTCTGGAGCAGGAACTGCAGCACTATACCTCGGGTCTCGAGCAGGCGGTTTCCGAGCGCACGCAGGAGCTGGTCGCCTCGCAGGCGCGCTACAAAGCGCTGTTCGATCTGGTCGCCGATTCGGTTTTCATGGTGGACGCGAGCGGCGCGGTCGTCGCCGTCAACAAGCGGGAGGAGCAGGCGCTCGGCTACGCCGAGTCCAAGGTGGTCGGCCGCAGCATGTACGACGTCATCGTGCCGCCGCATCGTGAACCCCTCGCCGGCTGGCTGGCGGAAATCAGCATCGGCCAACGGCAAGTCCCGACGCAGGAAATCACCGTTTATAACGCCGCGGGGCAGGAAACACCGGTCGAGATGGACTTGATCCGAGTGGCGGGTTCGGGGCAGGTCCTCGTGATGGTGCAGATGCGCGACATCACCGATCGCAAAAAACTGGAACGGCAGCTGCAGACGTACCGGGAAGAGCTCGAAATCAAAGTCCGAGAACGGACAAGGGAGATCGAGGAAACGAAACAGTATCTCGAAAATCTGCTCGAGAACGCCAATGACGTCATTTACACCCTCGATACGGAGCAGCGGTTTACATATGTCAACGGCAAGGTGAACGTGTGGGGGTACCGCAAGGACGATCTACTCGGCCGTCCGTATCTTTCGCTGCTGTCGCGCCGCCACCGTGGCCGCCGTCTCAAGAACACGCTCGACATCGGTGCCAAGCAGGTGTACGAGGTCGAGGTCGTCACGAGAATGGGAGAGCCGCGCACGGTCATGGTCAGCGTGTCTCCGTTGCACGGCGTCGAGGGGGAAATTCTCGGGGTGCTGGGCATCGCCCGCGACATGACCGACACCAAGAAGCTGGAGCAGCAGATCCGGAACTCCGAGAAGCTGGCCTCCGTCGGCAAGCTGGCGGCGGGCGTTGCCCATGAAATCAACAACCCGCTCGCCGGCATTCTGAACTGTCTGTACAACCTCCGCAAAGGCACACTGTCACCGGCGCGTCAGGAAGAATACTGGGTGTCGATGGAAGATGGCGTCCGGCGGGTGCAGAAAATCGTCCGGCAATTGCTCGACTTCTCACAGCAGCACGAGCCTGAATTCAGCGCCACAGACATCAATCAGATCGTCGATCGGGTGCTGGTATTGACGAATCACTTGTTCGCGCCGAATCTGATCCGTCTCGAGACGCTGTTGGGACCGGCCTTGCCAAGCCTCATGGTGGACCGGCATATGATCGAGCAGGTCTTGATGAACCTGATTCTCAACGCCGTGCAGGCGATGAAAGGCGGCGGCGTGCTGACGATCCGTACGACGGTCGCCGAGGGCGTCTGCCGCGTCGAGGTCAGCGATACCGGGTCCGGCATTCCGCCGACCGTATTGCCGCGCATCTTCGACCCGTTCTTCACAACGAAAAGCGAAGGCGAGGGCACGGGCCTGGGACTCTCGGTCAGTCTGGGCATCGCAGAGCGACATGGTGGTAAGATTCTGGTAGAGAGCGAGGTTGGGAAAGGAACGACGTTTACCTTATGTCTGCCGTTGTCGAGAGAGCGGTCGTTGGTGGAAAGAGTCTGATGAAGGGGATGGCTATCCTGTTGGTCGACGACGAGCCCCTCATGCGGCTGTCCATGGTCGACGCACTGGAGGCCGTCGGGTACGATGTTCATGCCGCGGCGTCAGGGACGGAAGGCCTCGAGATGCTGCGGCAGAAACCGTTCGATCTCGTAATCACCGATTTGCGGCTGCCGGGCACCGACGGCCTCACGGTTCTCAAGGCCACGAAGGACAAGTCCCCGGAGACGGAGGTGGTCATGATCACGGCCCACGGCTCGGTCGAGTCCGCGGTCGGTGCCATGAAGCTGGGCGCCTTCGATTACATCACCAAACCCTTCCAAATGGATGAACTGCTGCTGATCGTTGAACGCGTCGGGCGCGTCATCGCGCTGCGCCGCGAGAACCAGGACTTGAAGGAAACGTTGGAGAGCAAGTTTTGTTTCAACGGCATCCTGGGCAGCAACAGTCAAATGCGCGCGGTGCTGGACAAGATCAAGACCGTCGCGGGCACCGATTCGACGATACTGATCCTGGGGGAAAGCGGTACCGGCAAGGAACTCGTCGCCAATGCCATTCATCAGAACAGCGGCCGAAGCCAGCATCCGCTCATCAAGGTGAGCTGCGCGGCGTTGCCGGAGACGCTCCTGGAAGCGGAGCTGTTCGGCCACGAAAAGGGCGCGTTCACCGGCGCCCTGCGACAGCGGCGAGGCCGCTTCGAGCTGGCCCACCGCGGCACGCTGTTTCTGGACGAGATCGGCGAAATCTCTCCTGTCGTCCAGGTGAAGCTGCTGCGCGTGCTGCAGGAACGGAAATTCGAGCGGGTTGGCGGCAACGAGACTATCGATGTCGACGTCCGGCTGGTTTGCGCGACCCAAAAAGACCTCAGAAAAGAAGTGTCCCTGGGAAAATTCCGCGAAGATCTCTATTACCGCCTCAACGTCGTGCAGGTCGTCATCCCCCCGTTGAGAAAACGGCAGGAAGACACCATGGTCATCGCTGACCACGTGCTGCAGACCTGCTCGGTCAAGATGAACAAGAAGCTCAAAGGCTTTTCACCGGTATCGCGTGAGCTGCTCCTGCGGTATTCGTTCCCCGGCAATGTGCGTGAGCTCGAGAACATGGTCGAGCGGGCCGTCGCCCTGGGACGGGACCGCGAACCGGTGCAGCCCCAAGATTTGTGCGGCTTTCAGTCCTGTCCGTACACTGGCGGCGTTGCTCAGGACACGTGTGGCTTTTGCAGTGAAGGCCTGACCGGACAAAAGCGCTCGGAGCGGCCGCTGAATTCCCTGGTGGCGGCGCGGGAAGAATTCGAAAAGGAATACATTCTGTCCGTGCTGGAACGCGTCGAAGGGAGCCGCACGACCGCCGCCAAAATTTTGGGACTCTCCCGCAAGGCGTTGTGGGAAAAGTGCAAACGCTACGGGATCCCGTCTGCCAAAGGGGACGTGGACGACGAGGAAGAGTAGGATGGCGCCGGCCGCAAAGCTTCGCTTGCCATTTGGAAAAACAAAAAGGCGACAGGTTTTGAGCGGCCTGTCGCCTTCTGATTTTTTTTCTTCTTCTTAGGTCAGGATGGAGGCGAAGGCGGATAAGCGTTTCTGTCGGCGGGGCAAGCGTCGTTCGGTTTCTAAGGCCCCAAAACGCAGTTCGCGGGTGGTGCCGATCAGCCGTTCGCCCGCAGCGGGGTCCCTACACCGGGCGGGGTGCCAGGACGAACGGCGATCGGCGACAGGACCCGCGATTCATACTCCGACATCTGGCGTTCTGGTGGCCAAGGACTCGCGCTCTTTCGTGTGAAGGCGCGGCTACTCCGCCGGCTCCACCCCCCCTTCCCACAGCTTCACCGTCCGGTCCCAGGAGGCACTCGCGAGCCGCAGACCGTCCGAGGAGAGCGCCACGCCGCGCACTCCGCCCGCGTGTCCCTTCAGGGTACGGAAGCATCGGCCGGACTTGAGGTCCCAGAACCGGATCGTATTGTCGTCGCCCGCACTGATCAGGACTTTGCCGTCCGGCGTGACGACCAGCGAACGGACCCAGCCGCCGTGGCCTTTTAACGTACGGTGTTCGAGCCCCTCGGGCATTTCAAAGAGCTTGATCGTCTGATCGCGGCTCCCGGTGATGAGGTATTTGCCGTCGGGCGTGAAAGTCATTGCGCCGATCCAGTAATCCATCGGCTTTTGAAATCCGCCGTCGTCCTCGATGAAATAGCCGCGCGTCTCCGTCGAGTCCTCCTCGGTTTCCTGCCAGTGCCCGTTGTGGAGGATCTTTTCTTCGCCGCTCGGCAGCACTTCCCAGATCTTGATCTTCCCAATGTCCATGCCGCTGGCGAGATGGCGACCGTCGGGCGAGAAGGCGACGCACACCGACCAATGGTGATCGTACTGATCCTTGCCGAGCAGGGTCATCAGCTCGGTCCCGGTCGTGACTTCCCAGATCTTGATGTCTTTGTTGTGGCTGCCGCGCGCCAGCATCAGGCCGTCGGGAGACAGCGACAGGCTGGTGATGTTGTGGTCGTAGCGGGTAAACAGCAGTTTTAGCGGCTCGCCGGTTTTGGGATTCCACAAGCGAATCGTCCGGTCTTCGCTGCCCGTGGCCAATGCCTGCCCGTCGGGGGTGTAAAGAACGGAGCGGATGTCGTGCGTATGTCCTCGGAGGGAGCGAAGCAGCCGGCCGGTTTCGATGTCCCAGATGCGTACCAAGCGATCGACACCCGCACTGGCCAGCGTCAGGCCGTCGGGCGCAAAGGCAACCGTCCACACGCCGTGCGAATGCCCGCGGAACGTTCGCACTTCGCGGGCGCCCGAGGTCCAATATTGAAGCGAGTCGACGGGGGCCGTCGTCCCGGCGGCTGAAGATGAAGCCTGTGCGGTAACGGTCGAAGAAGCGGTTGGTTGTGTCATCGGTGGTTCCCTGAGGAAATCTTCACGGTTGAAGCGGCCGCGACGACAGGCGTGATTGCAAATCGCCGTTTCTGGCCAGTATAATTTGCGGTCGTTTTGATGATCGTAAGAGAAGCTACGGCGCCAAGTCAAGCCGCTCCGGGCGCCGGAAACACCGCATCACGACCGGGAAAAGCGGCTCCCGGCACCGAGAACCGAGGCTGACATGGAACTGCGTTTTCAGCCTGCGCTGCTGCAGGAAGTCATCGACTCGTTCGTGGAAAAAACCGAACGGGAAGGGGACCCGACGTATTATAAGGAGTTTCACGAACTGGCGGATCCGATCTATGAAAAATTCACGCTCGACGACCGGGAAAGCGAGTTCAAGAAGCTCTATCAGTATCTGTTCGGGACCTGGGGATTTTCCGACATCATTCGGGATGCGTTCAACGAATATCCCCTTGTCAAAGAAAAGATCGGCATCGTGCTCGTCAAAGGCGTGCTCAAGGAAGACCAGGAGGGCGTCGATATTCTTCGTAAGTGGGGCTCGGTCGAGCACGATCTGGCGCGGCAGTTCGAAGAAAAGGGCCTGAAGGGCATCGGCATCAAGCTCATTCCCCGGCGATTCTATGACCCGGCGCTCACGCGCTACTGCCGCCACGAGTTGATGCATATCTCCGACATGCTCGATCCCACGTTTGCGTACGATCCCGATACCAAGGTTGGACTCAATCCAGGCGAAGAAACGCTCATCCTACACCGGTACCGCATCCTGTGGAGCTTGAGCATCGACAGCCGGCTGACGGCCGCCGGCAAGGAGCCGATGCTGCGGAAAGAGGATCGCTTCAAGGAATTCCGGTCCTGGTACCGGAAGATTCCGGCATTGCAGCTCAAGTCCGTCTTTGAGGGCTTATGGCAAACGAGCTTCTTCACGCACTCTGAATTGATCGAAATGGCCACGGACACGCTGCGGGTGATGGACCGCGCGGTCGACGTCGAGGGCGGCGAAGTGCCGGAGACCGAAAACAAGGTCATGTTGATGCCGGGCTTCCCGTGCCCGCTCTGCCGCTTTCCCACCTATTCCTGGGTGGAGGACATGGGCAACAAGATCGAATCCTATGTCTTGGATTTCATCCGCGAGAATCATCCCGGCTGGGA
>JBKPSD010000089.1:0-6262 GCA_046734935.1 Nitrospirota bacterium | reverse complement strand
TCGCCGCTCTGCATCGTCAGCACCATGACCGGTCGCGGTCTATGCGGCTCACGCGGTTGCACGAATGCCTGCACGAACAAGGATCGGCCCTGCGGCTCGAGCAGCCGTTTGGGACCGAAGCGCCGCCAACCTCGATGTTCGATCGAGACTTCCCGGGATGCCTGTATCTCCTCGACGAGAGCCGCGAGCGACTTCGGCAGCCCATCAGGGGCATCGCGTTTCTCTATTCCGTTCAATCGCACGAGCAGGTCACGCCCGGCTTTATTGATGTACAACAGCTTCCGGTCCGCGGCGAGCACGATTATCCCGGAATTCTGAAGGCCGACGCCGGGAAGCCGAGGACCATCGGCGGCACTGTGATTGCCTTGCGGAATCATGACGATCTCTTTCGGTCTGTCATGCAGCCGCGCGCGACCCATTTCGAACGCGGCGAGCGGACGCCATTCAAGTCAGGGGAACCTTTTGGCTCATTACGCCTGGCTCTGAAGACACTTGCGCGTGGATCCACCTCGAAACAGTCAAGACAGCAGGTATAGGAGAGGATTGCGGCCTCTCCGGGAACGGCATTCCGCCGTTCCCGCCAAAGCCCGATGGCCTCATCGTGAACCATGTCACAAAAACAGCAGACACGTACCATAGATGTCACCTCCGCGGTCGCGCTTAGAGGCGCGCATGCGTATCGAAATGGTCCGGTATTCACGAGGAGCCGGCCGGCTGGCCTGCGTATGAAGACCGCCCATGCGGACCAGTAAGACAGTTCAATGGGAAGGCCGGATCACGCCCGATCCGGCGCAACGAGTCGACGATACGCGCCGGCTTTCCCCAATCGCTCCAGAGAACGCCGCTCATTTCGACGACAGCAGCCCGTTCAGGCACACGCTGAAGCAGTTCGGACGACAGATCATGCGCGGGAATGTCGTGATAGATCTCGTCCAGGATCTGCGCCTCCTTCGACGTTCCGATCGAGCGGCCGAGCCGCTCGAATCCCGGCATGAGATCGGGGAAACACTCGTACCCCATCTTCCAGAGCGTTTCCGCCTTTGCGGCCATGACCGAAGTGTTCCACAGGGCTCCTCCGGCCAGAGCCGCGTCGGCTTCGGCAAGGGTCGGTCGAGCGGTGAACGCCCTGACCGCATGAATCCGGTATCGTTCGAATCCGTCGATTTTTGCGCCCGGCACGATCCAACCGTAATCCAACTCGAGCCGGTCGGGAGGGACGCCAAGGACGATGAACCGCCCGGGCAGCCATTCGAGCGTGCAGAGCGCCCGATGTACGGACATCAAAAACCCTGTCTCGGGATAGACAAAGTGATCGGACGGATAGATGACGACCGTGGCAGCGGGGTCCTTTGCCCTCAAATACGTCAGCGAGAGATAAATCCCCGCGGCTGAATCACGGTTCTTGGGTTGCAGCAGCACGGTTCCGGCTTCTCGGCCCTCCAGCTGGGCCCAGGCTTCCTGACCATGCTCTCGTGCGACCAGCGCCAAGATGTGTTCCTGGCGGGAGAGCGCCGACGCGCGGTCCAAGGTATGCTGGAACAATGACCGTTCGCCAAAAAACGTGCAGTACTGCTTCGGACGGGGATGTCCCAGCCAGCGTTGAATGAAATCGCGGATGCAGCCGCCTTCGCCGCCCCCCAGCACGATTGACCAGATCCGACCCGGCATTGTCGTTCCATTTGTCATCGTTGTCATGCCCTTTCCTCCTTCTCCGGCGCGCGGCGGTTGAGGAATCTTCGATACGACTCGAGGCACTTGGGACAGTACCCGTGAGCGATTCGAACATCACAGGATTTGAGTTGATATTGCACCATGTACCATTTGTGCTCGCGCCAACGCGTCCCGCTCATTTCCTTGTCCATATCATCGAACACTTTCTCGCACAGGCAGCACATGATGACCACTCTCATGCCCTCACCATGTTGGCATTCACAACGTTGCGCTGACAGCGCCTTCAACGGCGGCGGCCTGCCGCGCGGATACTTCATATCCGAACCGGGCCGGACGCCGCAGCACAAGGCTGCCCTCGCGGCTCAGTTGATCCACGACGCTGAAAATCTCGCTCCACGAAAACTGGGACAGCTGTTCGAGAAGGCTTTCGAGCGTGCAGGGCCCCTCCTGACTCAGGTGCAATCGAATGGCAGATTCAACCGTCATCACATTCATCTCCTGCATGTTGTTCAAGCGTTGGCCGCCGACATCGTTCACGTCCGACCGCGGGCGAGTTATAGCCGAGAGCTCCCGCCCGCACTATCGGCACGACAATGATTGTGGCGTCGTGGCCGGATGTACCTGTTTGTCCTAATCTCTACGACAGCGGAAGGACTACCCGCGACGAAGGCGTGGTGGGACCGTTTACCCGATGCCCTGCTGGACGGCGTACCGCATCAATTCGGCGTTATTTTTGAGGTGCAATTTCTCAAGGATGCGGGCCCGGTAGGTGCTGACCGTGGTGGTGCCGAGGTGCATGCTTTCGGCGATTTCGGAAACCGTCTTACCCGATGAAAGGAGACGCATGACTTCGAACTCCCGGTCCGAGAGCAGTTCATGCGGAGGTTTCTCCTCGCCTCGATGGAACAAATGCACAAGCTTTTCTCCGAGGGAGGCGCTGACGTAATTGCCGCCGCCCAGGACCTTCTTGATGGCCGTCACCAACTCTTCGGGAGCGCTGGCCTTGGTTAAATATGCGTTGGCTCCGGCCTTGAACATGCGAACTGCGTATTGATCCTCAGGGTGCATGCTGAGCATGATGACGGGCAGCGACGGACGCTGGCGTTTGACTTGAAGCAGGGCATCAGTCCCCGTCGTTCCGGGCATGCCGATGTCCAGGATGACGATGTCCCACTTCTTCTGCTTGACCAACTGGATGAGGTCGAACGCGTTGCTGCATTCCCCGACCGTTACCGCTCCGAGACCATCCGCCAAGAGATCCTTGAGCCCCCGCCGAAAAATCGAGTGGTCATCCGCGATCAGAATTCTAAGCATGATCGTACCCTGTTCTCTCAAGCGTCCAGGCTTCTCAGCCGGAGCGTCACCGTGGTGCCCTTCCCAGGCCAGCCCGAAATCTCCAGCCGGCCGCCGATCGCCATCGAACGCTCCTTCATGCCAAGCAGACCCAGCGAGGCGCCGTCATTGAGCTTCTCGGGGGGAATGCCCAGGCCGTTGTCCTGAATCTCGATCAGGACATCCTCATCTTTTTCTTTCACCAACACCCTGACGAACGTCGCCTTGGCATGCCGGGCGACGTTGGTCAGCGCTTCCTGGCAAATGCGGAAGGCCGCCGTTGCCCGCGATGGACTAATCTTGATTTGATCGAAAGACGCCTCACAAAGGCAGCGGATCCCGCTGCGACGCTCGAAATCCTGACACTGCCACTCGATAGCCGCCACGAGTCCCAGGTCATCGAGCACGCCCGGCCTCAATTCGGCGGCCAGGCGCTGAACCTCGGCAATCGTGGCATCGGTATCGGCGGACATCGAGCGGATTTTCTCCTCCATCCTCTCGCGAGGGAACAGAGACTCCCGCATCATGCCCAATAATCTGGACAAGTCCATCTTCATGCAGGTCATGCGGACACCCAATTCATCGTGCAACTCCCTCGCGATCCTTGTCCGCTCTTCCTCCCGCACGACGTCCAGGCGTTGAGAGAGCGTTCGCAGCAGCTCGAACGACCGCTGCAACTGGGTGTCCGCCCGTTTGCGCTCGGTGATGTCTTCGGAAATACCCAGCAAGTACACGGGTTGGTCGTTTTCATCGAGAATCGGAATCTTTTTCGTATGAAGGGAACGCAGGCCTTTACCTTTGGTGAGGATCGGTTCTTCCGGAATATCCAAAACCTTGCCGCTCTTCAGCACATCGCGGTCGGCACTTGTAAAGAAATCGGCCTCGTCCCTGGGAAACAGCTCATAGTCGGACTTCCCCAGCAGGTTTTGCCGCGTATGCCCGAGCAATTCCTCTCCGGCCCGGTTGAATCTCACGAACCGCAAGTGGTCCGCGTCTTTGACGAAAATCATGTGAGGGATGTTCTCCACGATGGATTCGAGGAAGAGTTCGCTTCGATGCAGCTCGACCTCCGCACGCTTTCGCTCAACGGCATAGCGCACAGCACGGCGCAGGAGAGAGGAGGTGAGCTCTCCCTTGACCAGATAATCCTGCGCGCCGCGCTGAAGCAGCTGCAGGCCCAGCACGTCGTCGTCGAGGCTGGTGAGCACGACGATCGGCATGCCCGGCCTCGCCTCATGCATTCTCCGCAGCGTCTCGATGCCCTGGCTGTCCGGCAGTGACAGGTCCAGGAGCACGACTTCAAAGCTCGATCGCTCGAGCGCCTCTACTGCGAGTGCCAGCCGGTCCACGTGCACCACCTGAAACACCTCGGCGACGCGGCGATCGCCGACGAGATGCTCGTGCAGCAGCCTGACATCACCGGGGTTGTCTTCGACCATCAGGATGCGCATGGGTCCTTATCCCTGCCCGCAGAATTCACTCTTCGGCAACATCACGATGCCCAGCCAAAAGTCTTCGATCGATTTGACGACGGTCATGAACTGCTCCAGATCCACCGGCTTGGTGACGTAACAGTTGGCGTGAAGATTGTAACTCTTGAAGACATCCTGTTCGTCCTGCGACGTCGTCAACACGACAACCGGAATGCGTCTGAGTTTGTCATCGGCTTTGATTTCGGCCAGGACTTCGCGGCCGTCCTTTCTCGGAAGGTTCAGATCGAGCAGGATGAGATGGGGCGTGACCGCATTGTCATACGTTCCCTGCCGACGGAGAAACGCCAAAGCTTCGACACCATCCTTGAGCACCGTCAGGTTATTGATCACTTTCGCTTCCTTCAATGCCTCTTTGGTCAGACGGACATCGCCCGGATTATCCTCGACCAACAGGATCTCCACCGGCTTCATGAGTTCAGTGACCGACATCGAACGCCTCCCGGTTAATAATGAAAAATGCCGCCCCCATACATCACGATTCAACGATGGCTTTGCGCTGCAGCATCGGCTGATGAGGGCATGGCTCTGTCCGGCACGGTGAAGCGAAAGGTCGCGCCCTGGCCCAACCGTGACTCCATCCAGATGCGGCCGCCGTGACGCTCGACGATCTTTTTGCAGAGGGCCAAACCGATGCCCGTGCCGGGGTATTCGGCATTCGTATGCAGACGCTGGAACAGGATAAAGATGCGTTCGCCGTATTGCGGATCGATGCCGATGCCGTTGTCGCGGACAGAGAACAGCCATTCCCCTCCGAGCCGCTCGGCGGACAGGTGAATACGCGGCGGTTCCGGCCCCCGGAATTTGAGGGCGTTGCTCAAGAGGTTCTGCAGCAGATGCAGGAATTGCCGTTCATCAGCCATGACGGCGGGCAGCGGATCGTGCGTGATCACCGCTCCGGCCTCCTCGATGGCTCCCTTGAGGTTGTCGAGGGCATAACCCAACAGTGTCTCGACCGACGTCGGTTCGAAGCGTTGGCCCTGGCTGTCGACGCGTGAAAAAGCGAGCAGGTCTTGGATCAGCGCCTGCATCCGGCTGGCCCCATTGACGGCGTAGGCAATGAATTCGTCCGCGTCTTCGTCAAGTCGTCCCTTGTAACGCTTGCCCAACAACTGCGTGTAGCTGGCCACCATCCGCAACGGTTCCTGTAAATCATGGGAGGCGACATAGGCGAACTGTTGCAGATCCGAGTTCGATCGCGCCAACTCCGTGATCGATTTCTCCAACTTTTGCCTCGCCTCCAACAGATCCTGCCGCTCTCTGGCCAGCTTGCGCGAGATCACAACGCCGAAACCGGTCAGAGGGGCAATGATCAAGAGCCCGGTGAGGCCGACCATCCAGACGAGCTTGTTGATCGGCGCGTACGCCTGCGCGCGGTCCAGTTGGACGAGCACGATCCATCCGAATCCGGCAAAATCCCTGTAGCCGCCGGTCCTGGCGAAGCCGGTCACCACTGGCGTTCCATCGCGTTCGCGCACGTCCTCGAGAAACCCGTTTCGATCGCGACCGTGGACGACCTCTTTCAAAGAAGCAGATTGTAGGGGGACGGGAGAAGGAGTAGGCCGATGTTTTTGAAGAAGAACGCGGCCATCACGATCCAGCAGCAGCCAGTCAACAGCCTCGTCTTCCTCTTGGACGCCGTCCTTCTGTTCGAGAATGGCTCGCAAATGCTCGAGCGGCATGCGGCTGGTCACCACTCCGTGAAAATCTCCGCGGGGGTCATCGAGCGGGGCCGAGAACAGAATCGCCGCAGCGTCGTCCGATTCCGG
>JBKPSD010000088.1:0-19935 GCA_046734935.1 Nitrospirota bacterium | reverse complement strand
CCAATACCGTTCGGTATAAGCCGGCGGCGCTGGCATGCGCCATGTCTTCATTCGTCGCCGACGATCGCAGCGCCCACCGGCATTCAGCCGCGCAGCTTATCCGGTTCAATTGCTCCGTCAGAGCCGGCTGGAATTGACCGAGCGCGAGATGGCGGATGATTTGCCGGCACTCGTGCAGCTCTCGCCTCCGGTCATCACCGCGTCGCGTAGCGGCACGGCGCCAGCGCTCGCCGGCGACAAAGCCCACGGCCGGCAGGGATTGTTCATAGGCGCCGGTGGTTAGACAGCAGCCGTCAGGCACGGGGAATCCTGCGGCAAGCAGCCGCGCCAGCCCGACGGCTTTGCCGCCGGCCAACGAAGCATCGGTACACCGTGAGAGGGGAAGCACAAACGGAGGGGCCATCGCAGAGGATACTAACTAGAAGACGAAGAGCAGGTAAAGGTCATTGACGTTGGTCCCCGTCGGACCGGTCATGATATGGCATTTGAGGCGCTTGAGCACGCGGTACGTATCGTTGCGCGTCAATGCGGCTTCCAGATCAATGCCTATACGTCTCGCGCGGCTCACGGTCTCTCCGCTGACCAGTGCCCCGGCAGCGTCCGTCGGACCATCTGTGCCGTCGGTTGCGAAGGCTGCCACATATACGTGCGGCAGGCCGGCGATGGCCATCGCCGCAGCCGCTGCAAATTCCTGCGCACGTCCTCCTAAACCGTCACCTTTTACCGTCACCGTCGTCTCTCCGCCCGCCACGACGCAGAACGGCGGCGGCACAGGACGCTGGCGGGCGAGGATGCGTTTCGCCAATGCACCCATTTCCGCGCCGGCCACACGAGCCTCCTTCGTGAACGGAGGCAATAACAGCGTCCGCCATCCTTCCGACCGTGCCGCCGCGCAAAGGGCGGCGACCGCGAGAGCGTTGTTGCCGAGGATCTCGTGCTGCACTCGGCGAAACAGCGTGGCCCCTGGCTTCGGGGTATCGGCCAGACGGCCCTTGGTGCCATTGATCAGGTGTTTCCTCACCCGTGTAGGAACCGAGGACCAGAGCTTATGCCGCCGGAGACAGCGTACAGCGTCAAGATAGGTCGTTGGATCCGGAGACGTCGGCCCAGAGCCGATGATGCTGAGATCATCGCCGATGACGTCCGAAAGAAGGAGAGTGACGATCGTGGCGCCGCCGAGAGCCGCCAGTCGGCCGCCTTTCAGGTTCGAGAGGTGCTTGCGCACCGTGTTGAGTTCGGCAATATCGGCGCCCGATCTGAGCAACTGGGCCGTCACACGTTGTTTCGCGCTGAGCGTGATGCCGGCGGCCGGAGCGGTCATCAGGCTCGACGCGCCTCCCGAGAGCAGGACCACCAGCAAATCGTGTGACGTGAGTCCGCGGACAAGCGCCATCATTCGCCGGGCTGCCTCGAGACCCGCGCGGTCGGGAAGCGGATGGCCGGCCTCCGCGACAGCGATGCGCTTGGTCGGAAGCCGATGGCCGTACTTCGTGATCACGAGACCGCCGGTAAGACGACGGCCGAGGATCGATTCGAGGGCGCGCGCCATGGTCGCGGCCGCTTTGCCCGCCCCCGCGACGACCAGCCGCTCATACGTGCGCAAGCGGTAACGGCGACGGCCGACAATCAGGTCATCGCCGTCCCGCCGGACCATGCGCCTGAGCGCGTCACCGGCATGAGCTGAGGCCAGGGCCGCCTTCACCATCTTCCTCAGCAGCGGCCGGACCGGGGAAGGAGGCAGGCGCATCCGAACCGAACGCCTTGCCACGAGCTCAGGGAGACTTTTCTTGCTTGAAGCAGCGGGATGGACAGGTCTGACGAGGTACCTTGATTTGATAGGTACCGTGCGGCAGGAAATCCTTTTTAAACTCAGGATTCAGCAGTTTCAGTTCCAGAAAGTAGGTGCCGAACTCTTCGGCGATGGACGTGAGCGCGCGCTGTTGGTCCTTGACGGTCACGGTGATGGTCTCGGTTTCGAGGGGGATATACAAATCCTTCTTGCTCAACCCAAGATATTTTTCAGGCTGAGAGTAAATCTCCTTGGCGGCGATGATCCGTGGGACGTAGCGCATCGTCTCGCGTGGCCCGTGCATTTTCCAATAGTCGCTGATCTTCTGCTCCTTGAGCAGCTTGCGGATGCGCTCTTCGCCGGCATTGTACGACGCCATCGCCATGAACCAGTCGTTGCTTTGGAAATCCTTGAGGTACTTTAGATATTTGACCGCCGCTTCCGTCGACATCTCGAGATTACGGCGCTCGTCACGCACGGCATCGCTTTTCAGCCGATACCGCCGTCCTGTGGAAGGAATGAATTGCCACGGTCCCGACGCCTTGGCTCGGGAGTAGGCGGCGGAAATGCATTTACTCTCCACCAGCAGCATGTACTTGAGATCGTCCGGCAGGCCGGCGTCGGCAAGCTGGCGCTCGGCCGGCGGGAAGCAGCGGCCCGTGCGTTTCGCAAGAATGATGCTCTCTCCCTGATCCTCCAGAAATTGATAAAACTCGTACTCGATCCGTTCGCGGACCTGCCAATTGTCGAGCGGCACGGGCTGTCCCGCGAAGGTCAGCTTTTCCGGGAGCTTGAAGGAACTGAGATAAAACCGCTCGCCGTCGCGCTTGATCTCCGGAAGAATGACCAGGCGATCTTCCGGTTCGTTGGAGTTATCGAGTGAATCGGGAAGCGCGAGGTCTCGTTCAAGTTCGCCGTTCGTACCGGCCGGCGGAGCCTCTTTCCCCTGAGGATCTGCCTGCGGCTGGGCCTGACCGGACATTGGAAGCACCGCGGCCAACACGACGGCAAGCATTACGCCCCAGCAACGATCGTTCATCAACGACATTCCCTCCCCTTGAACCGATTGTTCATCGCCTCGGTCGTCATGCTAGCAGCAAGGCCTGCCTCGGGCAAGCAGGATCGCCTTTCGCAAACGTGTTAGACTTCATCGCCATGCGATCGCTCACCGTGCTCAATCAACGCATCGCTTCCTGCACCGCTTGTCCGCGCCTCGTGACCTACCGCCAAAGAATTGCGAAAGAAAAGCGCCGGCAATATCGGGATTGGATCTACTGGGGCCGTCCCGTCCCGGGCTTCGGCGATCCGAACGCCCGGCTCTACATCCTTGGATTGGCACCAGCAGCGCACGGCGGCAACCGGACCGGCCGCATCTTCACCGGTGATCGTAGTGGCGACTGGTTATATGAGGCTCTTTATACCTTTGGATTCGCCAATCAACCGACCTCGGAACACAAGGACGATGGCTTGGTCTTGGCAAAGTGCTACATCGGAGCGGCGGTGCGATGCGCGCCGCCCGACAACAAACCCCTACCTGGTGAGTTCGAACGTTGTCGGCCGTACGTCAGGGAGGAACTACGGCTTTTGAAACAGGTGAGGGTGGTCGTCAGCCTAGGCAAGATCGCCTTCGACCACTATCTCAAGGCGACGCGCGAAGAAGGATGCCTTCTTCCGTCCCCGCTTCCGGCGTTCGGTCACGGCAAGACCTATCGGCTGCCCTGGGGGATCACGCTCATCGGCTCCTATCATCCGAGCCAACAGAACACGTTCACCGGCAAGCTCACCAGACCGATGTTTCATGCCGTGTTCGCTAAGGCCAGCAAGGCCATCAGCGACGGCTAGAGCACGAATGCGGCGCGGGCCGGAAGGTTCGGCCCGCGCAACAGGCGGAGCGGCTATTTCTTGTTTTGAGCGTCCCAATCGGCGAGGAATTTCTTGAGGCCGATGTCCGTCAACGGATGCTTGACCATCTGTTGGAAGATCGTGAAGGGCATGGTGCAGATGTGGCCTCCGGCCAAGGCCGCTTCGACGACATGTTGCGGGTGGCGAACGCTCGCGACGAGCACATACGTCTTGAAATCGTAGTTCTTGTAGATGGTGACGATCTGCCGGATCAACTCCATCCCGTTCGAACTGATGTCGTCCAACCGGCCGATGAACGGAGAAACGCACCAAGCCCCGGCTTTGGCCGCCAACAGCGCCTGAGTGGGAGAGAAGCACAGGGTGACGTTGACCCGGATGCCTTCCGCGGCCAGGCGCTTGGTGGCTTTGAGCCCTTCCGCGATCAAGGGCACCTTGACCACGATGTTCTTGTGAATTTTCGCCAGTTCCCGGCCCTCTTTCACCATTGCATCGGCTTCGATACTCACCACTTCGGCGCTGATCGGCCCGTCGACGATATTGCAAATTTCGACGAGCACTTCCCGAAAGACTCTGCCTTCCTTGGCGACGAGAGACGGATTCGTGGTGACGCCGTCGAGCAGGCCAAGGCTTGCGGCCTCCTGGATCTCTTTCACGCTGGCTGTATCGAGATAGAATTTCATTGTGGCTGTCCTTTCGTGGCTCGGCTCGTAGGAGATGAGGGATCCATCGCTCATTGTAAAAACTTCTTGTAGATCATGCAAACAGCGCTTGTTTGACACCTCCGGAACCCGCAGTTAGAATCGCCCTCGCGGATGGATCGGCTTCTACTGTGCTGACTCAGGAGAATCCCCATGATGCGACGGTGCGTATGGGTGCTGGCCGGATGCTTTTTCGTTTCCGGCTGCGGAGGCAATCCTTATCTTGAACAATCCCTGAAGCCGGCAGAGTTGCAGGGGAAGGACAAGGCCTGGTTCGTCAAGAACTGGGGCGAACCCAGCGGCAAATCCCCCCGTTTCTTCGGCGGAGAGACCTGGACCTATTACCGGATCGCCGGCGGAAAATCCGGCCCGCCCCTGTTCAACTTCAAGCCCAACCAGTGCGAAATCACGCTCAAGTTCGACAAGGAAGAAAAGCTCGACGACTACAGTTACTCAGGCTGCTGACCGCTCGCCATAGTTCCTTCCAAGCTCGCTCGTTCTCTTTTTTTTCGGCTGAGCCTAGCTCCTTAAGCAGGGTGGCACCGGTCTGGGCAGTTTTCTCACCCACCCGCCCTACCCGCGCCGAGACGCGGCTTCACCAAGCGCCCGCAGGCATTCGAGCGGGCGGGGCAAGAGGGCGCACGGCGCGATGAATAAAGAGCGCCACGTTCGTACGCGCCGCCGAGATGGTGAGGCGGCTGGGGCCGGACGGGCTGACCGGTGGTCTGACCGCGTGAATCTCTCGCTAGCTCATCCCGTCATCTGCTTTTGAAACGTCGAGGCGCAGCCCTGACTGCAGAAACAGTACGTTTGCCCGCCGATGACCTCCGTCACCGCAGCCCCTCGAGGAACGAAGACCCGGCACACTGGATCCTGTACCATTTGATCCTTGCTCTTCGGTAGAGCGCGTTCGGTCTGTCGGCTCCCGAATTCCCGGAAGGCGCTGCGGAGGAGGAAATAGAGGATGATCAGGAGGATGAGGATGAAGATTATTCTATACATAGTGCACCCAACAGAAGAGCGCCACAATCCTATGGGGACGATCAGGCGGCTGTCAACATTCCCGACGGCCTGATGGTGGTGACTTCAACAAGTTTTCGCGCGGCTCGTCATAGCTCCAACGGCCTATTTTACACCGGTCTTCCAGGCCTAAATCCCGTCTTTCCCCGTACTTCCGATGGATAGGCACGTTTTCGTGTCAATGTTAGAGTGACGTGCATGAAGATCTGCGACAAATGCCGCGGAACAATGTTACCGGAACGCGCAGTGGACTTGGATGCCGGGCTGGCGATCAACGTGTTTGCGTGCTTGAACTGTGGTCGTCGGAAGGCAGCGGATCAAGAACCTCGTCCGATTACGGCTAGACATTGACGCGATGACTCATCTCTCCGATCGTTTGTAACGAGCTTACCAGCCGCAACGGCGGAGCTGCAGTTTCAAATTCAGTGGCTTGCCGACCCCCGCCTGTTTCATTCGAACTCCGCAACCTTATTTAAGATTCAGCACGTCCATCATGTCGTACAAGCCGGGAGGCTGCTCGACGACCCATTGAGCCGCCCGCAAGGCGCCACGGGCGAACGTGTCACGGCTGCTTGCCCGATGCGTCACTTCGATCCGCTCGCCCATTCCGCCGAACAGGACAGTGTGATCACCGACAATGTCGCCGGCGCGAATCGTCTGAATGCCGATTTCCTGCTTTTTACGCTCCCCGATGAGGCCCTTGCGCGCATAGACGCCGACTCGGTCGAGATCGCGATTCACCGCTTCGGCCAGTACTTCGGCAATTTTGAGTGCCGTGCCGCTTGGAGCATCCTTCTTGAGCCGGTGGTGAGCCTCGATGACTTCGATGTCGTAGTCGTCTCCGAGGGTCCGTGCCATTTCACTAATGACCTTGTAAATGAGGTTCACTCCCACGCTCATGTTGGGCGAGCAGACGCAGGGGACCTGCTTGGCGAGCGACCTGAGCTCATCCCATTGGGCTGCCGTGAAGCCGGTTGTCCCGACCACGATCGCGCGCCCGCGTTCAGCGACGGCGTGGAAATGAGACAGCGTTGCCTCCGGTGCCGAAAAATCGATGACGACCTCACCTCGCTCGAGCAGCAACGCAAGGTTGTCGGTGATTGGAACGCCGATTTTCCCCACGCCGGCCGCCTCGCCGGCGTCCTCCGACAGGGCGGGGTGTCCCTTTCCCTCGAGCGCACCGGCCAGCGTCAAGGCGGTGGCTTCCTTGATCAAGGCAACAAGCCGGCTTCCCATTCGGCCAGCAGCCCCGGCTACGATGACTTTGATCATGGGAGTGAGCTTTCGGAAGGACCCGGTTAGATCAACCGCAGTTCTTTCATGACGCGGGCCAACTGGTTGCGGTTGTCCGGGCTCATGGCGCAGAGCGGCAAGCGCAGTTCGGGATCGATTTTACCCATCATCCCCAGCGCTTCCTTGATGGGAATGGGATTCGTTTCATAGAACAACGCCGTGAACAGCGGCGAAAGCGCAAAATGCAGCCGGCGGGCCTCATCCACGCGGCCCGCGAGAAAGGCAGCGACCAACTGCGCCATTTCTTTGGGCATGACGTTGGCGGTCACGGTGATGACGCCTTTGGCACCAACGGCCATCATCGGAAGAGTCAGCGCATCGTCGCCGGCAAGGACGCTCAGCCGATCGCCGCAGGTCTGGGCGATGTCGGAGGCCTGCTGAACGGACCCGCTGCCCTCCTTGATGCCCACGATCGTTTTCATGACGGCGAGACGCGCGACCGTGGCGGGCAGCATATTCACTCCGGTGCGGCTGGGAATGTTGTACAGCACCTGGGGAATGTCGACCGCTTCGGCCACGGCCTTGTAGTGGCGGTACAAACCTTCCTGCGTCGGCTTGTTGTAATAAGGCGTGATCAGCAGAGCGCCGTCGGCGCCGGCTTCTTTGGCATGCCGCGTGAGCGAGATGGCCTCATCCGTGCTGTTCGAACCGGTCCCGGCGATAACGGGTACTCGCCGCTTGACGACTTCGACGACGAGCTTCACGACGCGATGATGCTCCTCGTGCGTCAATGTCGCCGATTCCCCGGTGGTCCCGCAGGGGACGATCCCGTTCGTGCCTTGCGCGATCTGCCATTCGATTAAATCGCCGAGGGCCCGCTCATCGACTTTGCCGTTCCGAAACGGTGTGACGATGGCTATGATCGAGCCGCTGAACATGGGTACTCCTCTAACAGGATGTGAAAACCATCCTGCAAGTCGCCGGTCAACTTAAAAAGGCCGGAATGGTCTCGCCCCGAACAAGATCCTCGTAACTCTCCCGCTCGCGGATGACGTGCACTTCTCCGTCCTTCACCAACACCTCCGGCACACGAGGCCGTGAATTGTAGTTGGAGGCCATGACAAACCCATACGCACCGGCGCTCATCACGGCCAACAAATCGCCGGGCTTCACTTCAGGCAGCGAACGATCTTTCGCCAGGAAATCGCCCGATTCGCAGACCGGCCCCACGACGTCGACCGCATGCTTCGGGCGATGCAACAAGGCTTCGGACACCGGACGGATGTCATGGTACGCGTTGTACAAGCTGGGCCTGATCAAGTCATTCATCGCCGCGTCCACGATGATGAACCGTTTGCTCTCGCCGATTTTCTCGTATAAGGCCTTCGTGACGAGAATTCCCGCATTGCCGACGATCACGCGACCCGGTTCCATCACCAACGTGAGGTCCAGTCCTTTGACGAGCGGCGATACGGCATCGGCCAATTCCTGAGGCAAGGGCGGTTTTTCATCGGAATACGTGATGCCCAGCCCGCCGCCGATGTTCAAGTACCGGATCGTGATTCCTTGCGCTTTGAGCGTATCGACCAACCCCAGGACTTTCTTTAAGGACTCGACGAAGGGGGTCACTTCCGTCAACTGCGAGCCGATATGGGCATGAACGCCCACGACCTGAACGTGGCTAAGCGTCGAGGCCACCCGAAATTCATCGAGCGCGCGGTCGGCGGCGATGCCGAACTTGCTTTTCTTCAAACCCGTAGAGATGTAGGGATGCGTTTTGGGATCGATGTCGGGATTGATCCGCAGGGCAACGGGCGCGGTCTTCCCTAGCGAGGCCGCCACGTCGTTGAGGCCGTGCATTTCGGCGGAGGACTCGACGTTGAACATCAGGATGCCGGCTTTCAGGGCGTCTCGAATCTCGTCGGCATTCTTTCCTACGCCGGCGAACACGATTTTCGACGGCGGCACGCCCGCCTTGAGGGCGCGGAACAATTCGCCGCCTGACACGATATCCACGCCGCTGCCTTCTTTGGCCATCAGACGCAGGATTGCGAGGTTGGAGTTGGCCTTCATCGCAAAGGCAATGAGATGCGGAATGTTCTTAAACGCGCTGTCGTAGGCACGGATGTGCCTGATCAGCGTCGCATGGCTGTAAATGTAACAGGGCGTGCCGACCTGCTTGGCAATCCGGCTCACCGGCACATGCTCGCAGTAGAGCTCTCCCTGACGGT
Organism: Nitrospirota bacterium; assembly: GCA_046734935.1. Taxonomy (GTDB): domain Bacteria; phylum Nitrospirota; class Nitrospiria; order Nitrospirales; family Nitrospiraceae; genus Nitrospira_C. The sequence goes on along the minus strand of JBKPSD010000088.1, from coordinate 11,101 downwards.
ATTCGAAGTTATGCATCCTGAAAATCCTCGGTCAGCATTTCCAGGCCAGCGAGCGACAGGCCATGCATGGACGTCTCGAAGGCGTCCTTGAATTTGCGGTACCGCACCTTCACGTGGGGAACGGCGGCCTTGATGGCGTCCGAATCGACCAGCGCCTTCAGCGCGTCGGGGGCGGCGAGCTTGAGATGCTCAAAATTCACGATGACGTCCATCTTCGCCTTTTCGGCGGCTTCCTTGATCCGATTGATGAGTTCGTGCACGTTGAGACGATCCAGCGCACCCTCAAGATCCATGAACAGGGCGGCGAATTTATCGTGCCGCTTCACCTTGATATTCAACGTCAATTGTTGGGCGGACGCAGCTTTGGGATCGAACCGCTGCTTGAACGCATGCAGCGCGCTAGGCATAAGGTGATCGGTATCGAGGACCGGGAGCTTCGCTTGCAGGTTCTTGAGCACGGACGCCAGGGGCGAAAGCTTTCCTTTGGGACAGCTCCGTTTCACGAGTTTACGGAATTCCCGGTTCATCTCCCAACGGGCAACCAAGCGCTGTTTGGTGCCGGCGAGCCGGTACCAGATGTTCGGCAGTGAATAAAACTGGTGGTTGGCCCAATGGAACCCTTCCTGAAGCTGCTCAGGGCTCATCCGGCTGGGCTGAAAGACCACGTGCTTGCCGTCGTACTTCGACCAATCGCGATCGTAGATCCGGCCGGCATTATTATACCGGTCGAACAACGCCGTGCCCGGCAGGGGCGTCAGCACATTAAAGTAGGCGAGTTCCACGTGGTTCTTAGTCAAAAAATCGACGGCCCGCTCGAACACCGCCTCGTCGTCGTTGTCGAATCCGAAAACGATGCCCGGATTGACCATGATGCCGTACTTATGGAACATCTTGATCTCTTGCGAGAACTTCTGCACCCGGTTGAACGGCTTATTCGTTTCATCGAGGGAGTCTTCGTCGAGCGACTCCATGCCGACGAACACGGACACGCAGCCGCTTTCAGCGGCGAGCTTCACCATCTCTTCGTCATCGCCCAAAAACAACGTCGACTGACAACCCCATTTGATCTTGAGCGGTTTGATCGCCGTCCATAGCTCGCGGCAATACGCGCGGTTACTGTTATGAAGGTCGTCGACAAATGCGACGATACTGCCGTCTTCAAGTCCCACTCGGATCTTCAGCGTCGAGAGGAAGGCCCGCCACAGCGGTTCGTCGCGGATGCGTTCGACCAGCTCGCTTCGAACCCACCGCTGCACGTTCTTGAGCTCCGCGACCACTTCTTCGACCGGCCGGCGCCTCGTGGTCTTGCCGTTGAACGGAGAAACGCTGCAAAACTCGCAGTCGAAGTGGCAGCCTCTCGTCGTGAAACTGCATTGCCGCGTCATGTACGAGTCGGGGCTCAGCAATTCGACGCGCGGGGGCCTGTAGTGCTCGAGCGAAGGGAACGCCGTCATCTTGTAGACCCGCTGCATCGCGCCTGCTTCGTAGTCCTCCACCAATCGAGGCCAAAGATCCTCTGCTTCACCGCAGACGATCGCATCAGCGTGCTGGAGGGCTTCATCCGGGCAATAGGTGGGATGCACGCCGCCCATGACCACCGTTTTCCCGCGCTTTCTAAATTCTTTCGCGATCTCATAGGCACGCGGCGCGTAGCATGTCATGATCGACAGCCCTACCATGTCGCACGGGTGATCGAAATCGATGTCCTGCACCGCTTCATCGACCAGATCGACATCCCAGTGCTCCGGAGTATAGGCCGCGATGGCGGGTAAGCTCAGTTTCGGGAACCAAACGGCCCGTCTTTCCGACGCCGTGAGGTGATACTGATTATTGCGAGGGTACGGATCGACGAGCAACAATCGTTTGGCCGTCCGGGGCCTCAGCGGTTGTCCCTGTCGCATCGGTTGGATCAGTGCCATTGGTCCTTACCTCCACTTCTGAAAGACTTACATTCCGGCTAACTGTTGACGGCTACCTCGTGCCCACCGGACGCAACGGCGGCAGGTCGACGTCCTGCCCCTGCGGTTCCAGCAGCGTGGGAGTCTGTTCGCCTTCCCGTTTCGCGGCCTCGGCATCGGCCTTTTTTTGTTGCAAGATCACCGGCGCAACGCCGACGTCCTCAGGAGGAATTGGCGTTCCCATTACGCCGCAGGCCGCGACCGCGGCGGCCACAACTACGACGATCATGACCTTCACGATAACATCCGTTCGAGCTGCCTGATCCGCTGCTCGACCTGCCCTCTGGCCGTGCCGCCGATCTGAGCCTTACGATCAATCGCTCCCTGCACGGTCAGCCGCGCAAAAACATCTTTATGGAACCGGTCGGAGAACCGCCGCAACTCCTCGAGCGTGAACGACGTGAGCTCCCGGCCCTGCTCCAGCGCCGACCGAACCACCCGGCCCGTGATGCCATGGGCTTCGCGGAACGGCATACCCTTCCCCACCAGATAATCGGCCAGCTCGGTTGCCAGCAGTTCTCCGCCCTGCACCGCTTGCTTCATCGTCTCACGGTTTACTTTGAGCCGACGCATCAACTCCGTCAAGACTTGAAGTGAAGTCCTCACTGTGTCGAGCGCGTCGAAAAGCGCTGGCTTGTCTTCCTGCAAATCCCGATTATAGCTCAACGGGAGCGCCTTCATCGTAGTCAAAAGATTGACCAATTGCCCATACACGCGGCCTGTTCGCCCCCGGATCAGCTCCGGCACGTCGGGATTCTTCTTTTGCGGCATCATGCTGCTGCCCGTACAGAAACCGTCCGGAAGATCTACGAAATGGAACTCCCGGGAGGACCACACGATGAGCTCCTCGCTCAAGCGGGACAAATGCATCATGGTGATCGACAGCGCGGCCGCAATTTCGATCATAAAATCGCGGTCGGAGACGGCATCCAGGCTATTCGTAGTTACCTGGGGAAACCCCAGAAGGCCTGCCGTGTACCTCCGGTCGACCGGATAGTTCGTCCCCGCGAGAGCCCCGGATCCCAGTGGCATGACATTTAGCCGTTTATGGGCATCCTGGATGCGGCCCTTGTCGCGCTCGAGCATGTCCACATAGGCGAGAAGATGATGCGCAAACAGTATTGGCTGGGCCCTCTGCAAGTGCGTGTACCCCGGCATGACGACCGCGCGGTGAGCCTTTGCCTTGGCCACCAGCACACGCTGACAGTCTTGCAGCCTTGTGATGAACTCTTCCAGTTGGTGGCGAAGATACAGGCGCACGTCCAGCGTCACCTGATCATTCCGGCTCCGTCCGGTGTGCAGCTTGCCTCCCACGGGGCCAATCAGTTCCGTCAGACGCCGCTCGATCGCCATGTGAATGTCTTCATCCTGCGGTGAAAACTTGAATCGGCCACGGTCCAATTCGATCTTCACGAGTTCGAGCGCGCGCACGATCGTCCTGGTCTCGCCGGACGTCAGGACACGCGCCTTTTCCAGCGTTTTGCAATGTGCGATGCTGCCCTGGATGTCCTGGGCATAGAGGCGGCGATCGACGGTCACCGAGGCGGTGAAGGCTTCGACCAATCGGTGGGTCGGCCCGCGAAATCGCCCGCTCCAAGCCTTTCCGTCGCCGAATCCGTTGCTTGTCCTCCCTTTGGTCATCAGGACGACGCCTTTTTGCGCTGCGCGCGGATTTTCAACCGCAAGGCGTTCAGGCGGATAAAGCCCTCCGCGTCTTTTTGGTTATAGACCTCGTCCTCTTCGAAGGTCGCAATGTCGAGCCGGTAGAGCGATCGCTTCGATTTCCGTCCCGCCAAGGTGCAGCTGCCCTTGTACAGTTTCACGCGAGCCGTCCCGGTAACATCCTGCTGAGCTTCGTCGATGGCTGTTTGCACCATCTCGCGCTCGGGGCTGAACCAATAGCCGTTGTAGATGAGTCCGGCATACCGCGGGATCAAACTATCCCTGAAATGCAGAACCTCCCGGTCCATCGTCAACGATTCCAAGCCGCGATGAGCCACGTGAAGAATGGTGCCCCCGGGCGTTTCGTATACGCCGCGGGACTTCATGCCAACGTACCGATTTTCGACCAGATCGACACGGCCGATCCCATGCGCCCCGCCTAGCTTGTTCAGATGCGCGAGCAGCGCGGCCGGACTCAGTTTCTTGCCATCGACGGCAACCGGGTTGCCGGCTTCATAATCGATCTCCACTTCCACGGGCTTGTTGGGCGCCTTCTCGGGGGCCACGGTCATCTGGAAAATTTCATCCGGAGGCGACTCCCACGGATCCTCCAGGATTCCCCCTTCATAACTGACGTGGAACAAGTTGAGGTCCATGCTATAGGGCTTCGCTTTGGTCGCCGTCACCGGAATGCCGTGCCGATCGGCGTATTCGATCAATTCTCGACGCGACCGCATCGTCCATTCCCGCCAAGGGGCGATGATTTTCAGGGCCGGTGCCAGCGCCATGTACGTCAACTCGAAGCGGACTTGATCGTTCCCTTTTCCCGTCGCGCCGTGCGAGACCGCCTCCGCCCCTTCCTTGAGCGCAATTTCCGCCTGCCGTTTGGCGATCAAGGGACGGGCGATCGAGGTGCCCAACAGATAGGACCCTTCATACATGGCGTTTCCGCGTAACATCGGAAACACATAGTCTTTCACGAATGTCTCACGCAGATCTTCCATATAGACTTTCTTGACATCGAGCTTTTGTGCCTTGGCCTTGATGGCTTGGAGGTCTTCCCCTTGCCCCAAATCGGCGCAAAATGCGACGACTTCCGCGTCATAGGTTTCCTGCAACCATCTCAAAATGACGGAGGTGTCGAGACCTCCCGAATAGGCGAGCACAATTTTTTTGATTCCGCGATTCATCGTCGCCCTTGTCTCCCTTTTCCCAACAGTTGCGTCAAGATGGCTTTCTGCATATGCAGCCGGTTCTCCGCTTGATCGATGACGACCGACTGCGGACCGTCCAAGACGTCCGCGGTAATTTCCTCTCCCCGATGGGCCGGCAGACAATGCATCACGATCGCATCGGGCTTCGCTTTGGCGACCAGCCGGCTGTTGACCTGATACGGCGCCAGTACCCTCAGTCGCCTGGCTTGTTCCCGTTCCCGGCCCATGCTGATCCAGACGTCGGCATAGACGACGTCCGCATCCTTGACGGCCACGTTCGGATCCTGGCTCAATTCGATGACGGCACCGGTCTTGCCGGCTTCCACCCGCGCAAGATCGACCACGTGCTGATCCGGTTGATAGCCGGAGGGACAGCCAAGCGTGATGGTCATGCCCATCTTGGCCGCCACCTCGATGAGCGAATTGGCGACGTTGTTGCCGTCGCCCACATAAGCGATCTTGATGCCTTTGAGCCTGCCTTTTTTTTCATTGATCGTCAGCAGATCAGACAACGCTTGGCACGGATGACTGAGATCAGTAAGACCGTTGATGACGGGCATCGTCGCTTCATGGGCCCATTCTTCGACCGTCGAGTGGTCGTAGGTGCGGACGACGATCCCGTCGAGATAACGGGACAGCACCCTGGCCGTGTCCGCCACGGTCTCCCCGCGTGAAAGCTGGATGTCGGCCATCGGCAGGACGAGCGCGTGGCCGCCTAACTGATGCATGCCCGCTTCGAACGAGACTCTCGTCCGTGTGGAAGGCTTCTGAAACAGAAGACCGAGCGTCTTGCCTTTGAGCAAGGGGTGTGGAATGCCCAGACGCTGCTTTTTCTTGAGGTCCGCGGCGAGCGTCAGCAGGCGGTCGACTTCGGCTTTTGGGACCGTCGCGACGTCAAGCAAATCCTTGGCCAGCCGAGAAGCTCGCTGTAACGGTGTTTTCATGGGACGCCGGCCTTCTAATGACCCGCCGTGTGAGCGGCATGCCGATCAAAGATCTGTGACAAAACTTCCAGCAGGCGGTCGACTTCACGCTGAGAGATGATCAACGGCGGAACAAAACGGAGCACGTGGTCGCCTGTGGCATTGACGAGGACTCCGCGTTTTAAACAGTCGGCCACGACGGTTTTTGCATCGATCTCGATTTCCATGCCCTGCAGCAGCCCCAGCCCGCGTACATCCCTCACGAGGTGGTGGCGATCCTTGCACTCCAACAATCCCTTGCCAAGATACTCGCCCATACGGCGGGCCTGATCGAGCACCCGCCCTTCCAGCAGAACGCGGAACACCGCCAACGCAGCGGCACAGGCCAGAGGGTTACCGCCGAATGTCGAAGCGTGGGAGCCAGGTCCGAACGCTTTCGCGATCGGTGCCGTCGCCAGGCAGGCGCCGATCGGGACACCGCCGCCCAATCCTTTGGCTAAGGTCATGATGTCCGGCTGCACGTCCAGTTGCTCGTATGCGAAGAGGGTGCCGGTGCGCCCCATGCCGGTCTGTACTTCATCGAAGATTAATAAAATATCCCGTTGATTGCAGAGCTCGCGAACGGCTTTGAGGTAGTCGCGGGAAGCCACATGCACGCCGCCTTCTCCCTGAATCGGTTCGAGCATGATCGCCGCGGTCTTCTCCGTGACTGCATGTTCGAGTTCGGACAGGTGATTGAACTGCACATGGGAGAAGCCCGCCACGAGCGGCTCATAGCCCTTCTGCACCTTTTCTTGACCGGTCGCGCTCAGCGTCGCCATGGTACGACCATGAAACGACTGCTTCATCGTGATGATCTCAAAGCGGCCGGCGCCGTACTTGCCGTGGGAGTAGCGCCTCGCAAGCTTGATCGCCGCTTCATTCGCCTCGGCGCCGCTATTGCAAAAGAAGACTTGGTCGGCAAACGAATGGTCGACCAATATTTGCGCCAGCTTCACCTGCGGCTCTGTGTAATACAAATTCGAGGTGTGGATGAGCTGCGCCGCCTGTTTTTGAATCGCCAACACCAGATCGGGATGCCCATGGCCGAGGATGTTGACCGCGATGCCAGCTACAAAATCCACGTATTCACGGCCCTCGAGGTCGTACACTTTTGTTCCCCGACCTCTCACGATGGAGATCGGCTGACGCTGGTAAGTACCCATCAAGTATTGTTCGGCGCCTTGCTTGAGTTCGTCGGTCGGCATGACAAACGTATCCCCTTGTAAAGTAAGGGAACCTAGCACAAGACGGCCGATGAAAGCAAATAAGTGAAGCTGAAACCGATGCGGTGGCTCAATGGCGCCTCGTCACCCGGCGTTGTGGTAGTCTCTGGCGGATGAAATCGTGCAACCAGTGCCAGCAGCAAAATCAGGACGATTCCAATTTTTGCTACCAATGCGGGAATGAGTTGGCGTCGTCAGCAGGGCCGTCCGCGGGATCATCCAGGGCGTTCTCTACTCACGCGGAAAGCGACCTCTGGCGGGACTTCATCGGTCCCAACGCGGACCGCTATTTGGAGCAATTCAAGAAGTTCGGCGGCGCTCAAACCCCTCGGTTTGCGCTCACATGGAACTGGCCGGCGTTTCTCTATGTGTCGTTTCTCTGGTTTCTGTATCGGAAGATGTATCTCTATGCCGCGGTCTATGCGATCGGACCGATGCTGTCAACGTATCTGACTGGAGACATGACAAGCGGAATCGTCTGGAGCGTGGTCGCCGGCGCAACTGCCAATTATGTGTACTACTGGCATTGCCGCGAACATATTGCGGCCATCAAACAACAAGCCTGGAATGATCCCGCCCAGCAACAAACCGCGATCAGGGAGGAGGGCGGCGTTCAACCCTACGTCATTTGGGTCGGAGTCGTCTTCTATCTCTTATTCTCGCTCACGATGTTCAAGATGCTTCAGGAAGGCGCGTTGGATCCGGAAAAGGGGCCGGCAAAACCGACCAAGACCGCCGGCTCTCTCGCTGGCGTCAGCGTTGCCGCTGCCAGGTAATCCAGGCCTGAAACCAGGTCCAATCCTGCGCATAAGCCGCTCCTCCTGAATCTGCAGCCTCCTGCTTCTGCTCCAACTGGGTATACGTACGCGGCCAGTTCTTCTGCCACCAGCTCTTGAGTTCATCGGACCCGTAGGCCTGTCCGCTTGGGGCCAAAATGCCCGCGGCCGTGCACAGCGGCGCAATCAGAGGCCAATACCGGTCTTTTCCGAGCCCGAGACTCCGAAAATGCTCCCGCAGCAAAAAGACCACCCAGAGTTCCGCGCTATGCTTCTTGTTGTGTTTGAAGGGCTGCGTCTGTCGCAGTGGAACCGGATCGAAAGCCTTGACGATCGACGTGTAGTCAGGTCCGCCGTAACTGCCGGCCGCTTCCGCGATCCCTTCGACAATCCCCGACAGCTCCAACTCCGCCATGGGCGCAGACCCCGCGCTTTGACCGGAAGGACCGTCGGACATTGGATTGGGCGTGGTGAGTAGCTCGATCAAGGGTTTCAGTTCCCGCAGCCTGGCCGCTGCGGCTTTGAGGATTTGCTCGGATTCAAGCCAATAATCGGCATCGTTCTTGGTCAGTCGTTCGCGACCGGCCGGGGGCAGCACGGTCGGTACCCAGTAGCGCATCGCCACAAACAGGATGTAATCGACCTGCCCCCCGACCTGCCCGATGCGGTCAAGCAGCCCGCCCGCTGCCGCGGCTTTGAAAAACGTTTCCGCCCGATCGGCGACGTGCAATCGCTTTCCCATGCCGACCCACCAGGTTTCGGCGGCGTGCCAGTGGCTGTCGGACGACGAAGCAGTGCTCATGGACCAACGCATCTCGTTGATGGGTGCGGCATCGTACTGCCGCACCCACCCGAAAGCAACGCTTGACTTGGAGTCGCGATTCAGTATTCTGAGCGGCGCAGATCGATCCACTTGGAGGGTACGCGATGGCACGTCTCGTCTTGCTTCGTCACGGCGAATCACAGTGGAACCTTGAAAACCGGTTCACCGGATGGGTCGATGTGCCCCTCTCCGCGCGCGGAATTCAGGAGGCCAAGAATGCCGGCGAAAAACTTCGCCCATACCGATTCGACCGCGCCTTCACCTCTGTCCTGCAGCGCGCGAACGAAACCCTGCGTCTGGCGCTCGAGGTGATCGGACAGACCGCCGTTCCGACGGAGAAAGATAAAGCGCTGAACGAACGGATGTACGGGGAACTCCAAGGTTTGAATAAAGCGGAAACGGCGAAGAAGTACGGCGACGATCAAGTCAAGATTTGGCGCCGGAGCTATGACGTGCGTCCCCCGGGAGGCGAAAGCCTCAAGGACACGGCCGAGCGCGTCTTACCGTATTATGAGAAAGTCATCAAACCCCGCCTGCTGGCCGGGGAAACAATTCTCATCGCCGCTCATGGGAACAGTCTCCGCGCGTTGGTCATGGAATTGGAACAGCTGACGAAGGAGCAGGTTTTGGAGCTCAACATCCCCACCGGCGCGCCGTTGCTCTATGAGCTGGACGCGGCGGGAGCAGTCACCAGCCACCGTTACCTCTAGCGTCGTCCGTTCTATCGCATCTCGTGGGTCTCCTAGTTGTCCCAGCCTGACGGCACCTCCATTCTGTAGATCCGGTCGCGCGGCGGTTCCGTAGAGAAAGAAACGGTTCACCCCTTATTAATGGAGGTTCCCATGAAACTGGCATCCTCGTTACTCGTGTTGGGCGCAATCTCGTTTGCGGCGATGTCGGCTCTTGCTGATATGGGGAAGGACGCCGCTCCATTGAAGGCGGCTGCCGGTTCCAAGGCGGAGAGTCACATCGCGGCCGGCATCGAACATTACGGCAAAGGCCATTGGGATGTGGCTAAAAAGCACTTTTCAGAAGCCGAAAAGGCCGATCCCCAGTCTGCTGAAGCGCACTACGATCTTGCGCTGGCCCTCGATAAATCTGGCGATCACAAAAGCGCGACCGAACATTTTCAGCGCGCCGCTGCGCTCGGAAAGGATAATTCAGATATTCAGCAGTCGGAGATTCTCAAGAAGCATTTGAAGATGTGAGCGTTCTTGGCAGGCGGCCGGCTCACGCAACTACTCTGGCTGGCCGCCACCGGAGACCGGCATTCAGCAGCTCCTGAAGGAGGTCTTCATAGCGATAATTAGCGCTCTCTGCCGAGTCGGCGAAATCTTCATTCCGCGCAATTTGAGGGTTCGGATTGGCTTCGAGGACGTACAGCTTCCCCTGTTCGTCCATCCGCAAATCAATACGGGCATAGCCGCTCAATCCCAGGGCTCGATACACTCGCTTCGCTAGGTGCTGGATTTCTTCCGCTTTCCCGGTCGGAAGATTTTTGGCTTTCTCCGACGTAATGCCATACTTGTCCTGATATTTTCGACTCCATTTCACTCGTTCAGTGGCGATTCGACGGGCATCCTGAGGCAGTTTGTCCATTTTCAATTCCCACACGGGTAGCGCTTGCAGCTGGCCGTTGCCAATCACACCGACGTATAGCTCGCGCCCTTCAATATACTGCTCGACCAGCGCTCCTGTCGCCACACTCTCGTGGATGAACGCCACACGTTCTTTCAGCTTCCCATCGTCTTCCACGATCGACGCTTGGGAGATGCCGAGCGATGCTTCTTCAGTGACGGATTTGACGATCAGCGGGAACGACAGCCACTTCGGGCGTCTGACTGCTCGCCCCTGAGACGCCACGATGAATTCTGGAAACGGGATGCGGTGGAATGAAAACAATTTCTTGGCAAGCACCTTGTCGCGGGCCAACATCAACCCGCGCGGATTACACCCGGTATAGGGGACGCGAAGCAGCTCCAGATACGAGACGACATTTTGATCGTAGACGGCGAGGCCGTCGAATTCTTCGAGCAGATTAAAGGCGATGTGAGGGTGCCACTCCTCAACGGCAGACCGGATCACGCCGAGATCGCTCTTGACGCCGAGCGCTCTGACATCATGTCCCATTTTCCGTAATGTGGTCACCACATCATATTCGGTACGCCATTCGGCCTGCGACGGATCGTGCTCATTCAGAGGGTCCGGAGGCACCAAGTCTTTGTGCATGAGAACGAGAACGCGCAATCGTCTCATACCGCCACCTTATGACGACCGCTTCGTAGGTAGTTCATCGTGTGGACGGTGAGGAGAATTGTAAAGTCGAGTTTCGCCTGCTCTTCGTCGATCGGCAGGCGCAATTGCAGTTGACGGCATCGTTCGATCATGTCTTCGAGCACTTGATCTATCGTGTACTGGTACTCACCCGTCCAGCTTGCAACCTTCCGGCGCACTTCGCGCCGGAACCGGTTCAAAAATGT
>JBKPSD010000087.1:0-3179 GCA_046734935.1 Nitrospirota bacterium | reverse complement strand
TTGATCTCGAGCGGCGGAGAGCCCGATCCGGTCGCGGGAGGAGGACCGGCCGGCAAAGCTGGCGATGGAAGGAATGACAGCAGCAGCACTCCGGTCAGGCGGCCGAGCACTCGAGTCACGACTCCCGCCATGTCAACCCCGAAGCGGGGACACCCCAGAGCCGCGCAACAATGCTTTCACTTCCCCAATCAGCATTAACGATCCGGTGACGCAGATCACATCGTGTGATCGCGCAAGTTCCCTGGCCGCGCCGAGGGCGTCCGAGACGCGTGGATGAATTCGCACCTGCGGCAACACTCCACCGATGACGGTCTGTAGCTCGTCCGCCGTTGCCGACCGTTTCAATTCCGCCTGCGTCAGCACGACCGCGTCTACAAGCCCTGTGAACGGTCCCACGTATCCGCGGTGATCCTTGTCGCGCATCATGCCCAGGACAAGGATGACACGGCTCGAAGGATGCTCCCGCCGGAACCGGCGCAAATATCCGGCCAATGCTTCGGCGGCGGAAGGATTATGGGCGCCGTCGAGAATGGTAAGCGGATTCTCGGCCACCACCTCCAGTCGCCCTTCCCACTGGACTTCTCGCAGCCCTGCGCGGATGGCCGGCTCTGCAACCGCAAGCTGGGGACGCGCCGCCTCGACCAAAGCGATCGCGGAGGCGCAATTGTCCACCTGGTGCGCTCCGAGCAAGGGACAGGTCAACCCGTCGTACCGGACGTCGGTGCTCCAATAGCGGAACCGGGCCGGTGTTTCCCCATCGACGTGAAAGTCCCTCCCCAAGCATAGGATCGGGGCATGCCGTTCGAATGCGATCCGTTCGATCGTGTCACGGGCGGAATCGGGCAGGCGTCCCAAAATCGCAGGCACGCTCCGCTTGATGATGCCGGCCTTCTCAAAAGCGACAGACTCGAGTGTGGTGCCTAAATACTCTTGATGATCCAATGCGATGGTCGTAATTGCGCACGCCAGCGGTGAAACCACATTCGTGGCGTCGAATCGGCCTCCCAATCCCACCTCGAGAACCGCCACGTCGACAGTCGAGTCCGCAAAGTACTGCAACGCCATCGCAGTCGTGAACTCAAAAAATGTCGGGGACAACTCCGGCTCCGACAGGGTTTTGATGCGGTCGGTCAGGCGCGCAATGTCCGATTCTTCAACCATCCGTCCGTTCACACGGATGCGCTCCCGGAACTCGACGAGATGAGGCGAGGTATACAGCCCAACACGGTACCCGCCCGCCTGGAGGATGGCGGCCGTCAGCGCGGCCGTCGAGCCTTTCCCGTTGGTGCCCGCAATGTGGAAGCTTGGATAGCGGACCTGCGGCATGTCGAGCCGCTCCATCAATGCCGCCATGGTGTCCAACCCGAGCCTGATGCCGTGCTTTTGAAGACTGTAGAGGTAGGAAACGGCATCAGTGTAGGTCATGACATGGTTACCATGGAGCAGCCCGTTTTCCTCTCAGCAAGAACGACGCCGCCTGGGGAATGGCGCGTCCCGGGTAATCGATTGCAAAGCAATCCGGAGTCGGGCGGGTGCAAAAGACTCGCCGGGGTTGGGCGGGTGAGAACAAGCTTGTTCAACACCCTTAGAAATGGGCGACGAGGGTACTGAGAGTTTCTTTGAGCTGCTTGCGCTCGACGATCATATCGATCATCCCGTGCTCCAGAAGGAACTCGGCACGCTGAAATTGGTCCGGCAGCTGCTGCTTGATGGTTTGCTCGATCACCCGTGGGCCGGCGAAACCGATCAAAGCCTTTGGCTCGGCAAGGATGACGTCCCCCAGCATCGCGATGCTCGCAGTCACGCCGCCGAAAGTCGGATCCGCCAGCAGGCAGATCAAAGGCAGCTTGGCCTCGCCCAATTTCGCCACAGCCGCCGACGTTTTGGCCATCTGCATGAGCGAGAGAATGCCTTCCTGCATGCGGGCTCCGCCGGAGGCCGTCACGAGCACGACAGGCAGGCGGCCTTCAATGGCACGGTCGATGGCGCGGCAAATTTTCTCGCCCACCACCGATCCCATGCTGCCGCCCATGAATCCAAAGTCGAAGACGCAGAGCGCCACCCGACGGCCGTTCATCTGGCCCTCGCCGATCATGATGGCATCTTTCCGTCCGGTCTTCTCCTGTTGTGCTTTGACGCGCTCTTTGTAGGATTTCGTGTCGCGAAAATTCAGCGGATCGAGCGGCCCGAGCTCGGCGTCCCATTCCTTGAACGTGCCGAGGTCGACAAGCAGCGTAATGCGTTCCATCACGGAGATCGGAAAATGGTAATCGCACTTCGGACAGACTTTGCTGTTCCGCTCGACTTCCTTGCGATAGACGATCTCGCGGCAATGGTTGCACTTGAGCCACATGCCTTCGGCCACCTTCGACCGTTTGGGCACGTCAGGCTCAGCGCCCTTCTGTTTCTTGAACCACGCCATGCGGAGGCCTTTCACCCGTCAATCAGTGCAGCGACTTCAGGAGCGTGAGGAGAATATCATAGGAGGCCGCCCTACGCACGTAGTTTCCCCGCAAACGTCGGCATGACAGGGCGCTATGACAGCGGCTCGCTGAGCAAAATGCGATAGACGATCGAACACCCCAAGGCGATGCTTCCCAGGCTGGCGAGCCCTTGTACTGCAAGGAAGAGCGGCCGGCCAACGCGCAGCGAGCAGACCACCGGCAGACTCAACACGAGCCCGATCAACATCATGCCGAGAATCGACCCGCATCCGAACACCGCAATGTACAGCAGCCCGCCCATGATACTTTCGGCCGAGGCGACGACAAGCAGCAGCAGCGCCGCCGAGCCGGCGAGTCCGTGTGCCATGCCGATGCACAGAGGCCTCAGCGATTGTCGCCACCAATGGGCGTGACGGTGGTGTCCGGCATGCGAATGGCTGTGCAAATGCACGTGCCTCATCCCGTCATGATCATGCTGATGCAGATGCCACCGTTCGCGACTCAGTTTCATGGCGAGGAGGCCGCCGAGCGCCACCAACATCAGCCCCACCGCCCCCTCCGCCGCAACCGCAAGCGGTTCGGGAATCGGGACACGGAGCACAAGCACGATCGCCCCGACTACCAACAGCACGAGCGTGTGGCCAATACCCCAGCTCAAACCGACCAGCCAGGACGCACGCCAGGAAGGCCGCTCAGCGAGCACCGTCGAGACGGCGGCAAGATGATCCGTATCCA
>JBKPSD010000086.1:0-8449 GCA_046734935.1 Nitrospirota bacterium | reverse complement strand
GACGCCGGTCGAGGCTCCTGTCCGCCGACCTCCGCACGTTCGGTCACGTTGAGGATCGCCACGGCAAAAAACAACAGCAGGAGCACTTCGACAAGCGACAATCCGAAGACCCAGTTGGAACGCGATTCAGTTTCTTCCACTGGAACGCTCCTCCGTGACCCGCTCTCTCATGAAAAACAGGACGTCCCGCATCGTGGATTCGATCGCCTTGCTCGCGTCCAGGCTCGACCGGATGGCCTTTTGTACGCTGGTGAGCCCGTCTTTGAGTTCGGCAGACATCGACGTCGACGACACGTCCTTCAACTCGGTTTCGAATGCCGACAATTGCGTGGCAACCATCGCCACAGACGACCGCAGGCTCTGGAGGCTCTGGAGTTGACCATCCAACTCGGCGCGGCTCTTCTCCAACGCGGTCGTCATTTCGGCGAATTGTTCGGTCCTTTCCCTGATCCTGCCCGACAGGGTATCGATCGCGACGCCCACCTCATTCGCGGCTTTCGATCCTGACAGCGATTCGCCGAATGCCGTGACGGTGTCGGCAGCCTGCCGCAAACTCGTCTCCAGGTGATGCGACGCCTGTTCGAAATGTTCGCCCTGCTTTCCCAGCGCCGCGACCAATTTGCCGGCCTGGGCCGTGAGCATCTCCTGGGGGACCTGTATCGCCGAGAGCCGCCCGAGAATTTCCCGCAGCGATGATTCAAACCCGTCGCTGGTCGCTTTGGCCATCTTGCTGTGCTGCTCAACGAGTTTTTCGCGCACCGCCGCCAATGAGTGGACGAGGTCATAGAGTGCGCCGCCCAAGTCATTGGCTGCCCGGTCTCTGAACGTCCTGATTTCAATTGTGGCATCGCTCAGTTCTTGGGTGAGCGCTGCGACACGGTAGTCAATGGCGTCCTGCGCATGCGTTATCCGGTCGGACAGCGTCTCTTGAAATTGCAGCACCACGAGCCGCAGGAGCATGCCTGAGAACGTCGCGGTCAGGGCATACCCGAAGGTCGTCAGCACGGCGTCAGCCGTCAATTTTGGGGCAGGCCAGATGATGAATGCCGCAATGAGCGCAAACAGGGCCCAAAGAAAACCCATGTAGTACAACGAATCGGCAAATTGGACGGTGTTCTTGTTCTCGACCGAATATCCGTAACCGGCATAGGCCGCAAGGAGGACGCCGAGAGCCAACATCGCCGCCATCGGCGGGAGTTCCGAGAACGACGAGTATGCCAGAGCCGCAACACCAGCCAGCGTCGCGCACGTCCATGCGATTCCCAGTTTCAGGCGGCTGAGCGCCGAGGAGTCATCGTTCGGCCCGCTTTCCTGGTCATCATCCTGAATCGGCATCGGCCTTTCATATGAGATGGGAGAAACCCGAGGCATAGCTCCCTCCTCTGCTTTCGCAATTGTCTCAGGGCTTATCTTCCGGTCTGGCGGGACCACCAATAACTGGGGACTCCCCTAGTTGAAGGGGTATGCATATATGCTTGGGGCGGCTTGAGCTTAGTCTTTCTTGGATGCCAGCAGCCAAACAGTTTCGGTGGCGGGACATCTGCCCTTCAATCCGCCGGAGACCTCGGTGCTCGCCAGCAGTCTTACGTCATACGTTTTTGCATAATGGCGGCGTATTTCATCGCCGCTCACCGAAAATGGCGGACCGTCCATGAGGTGCTGATCATAGTCGTAGCAAACCAGCAACTGCGGCGCCTTGTTCGTCAGTGCCATGAGATGTGCCGTATACCGGCTACGGACGTCCGCGGGAAGGGCGACGAGCGCCGCTCTGTCATATACGGCATCGACGCCGCCAAGCGCTTTTTGGCTCAGGGCAAAGATATCTCCGACGAAGATCTCGAGATTGGTTGCGCTCCACTGCTCGAGCTCACCGGCGCTGGCGATGTCCGGCTGCACCCCGAGGTCCATGAATAATTGCTCAACGGCCAGCTGGCTCAGCTCCGCCCCGGAGACGCGATAGCCACGGGACAGCAGCCAAGAAATATCCAGCGTTTTTCCGCAGAACGGCAAAAACATGCGCCGGCCCTTGGGGAGCGCCAGCTGATGGGCATGTGTCACGAGGACCGGATTGGGCTTGCTCTCGTGCCAAGCTGTTTCCTTGTTTTCCCACCGTCGGAGCCAAAAATCCGGATCCATCTTCGCTCACCGCTGCAATCGAAAACGACGCCCGCCTCGGCAAAGGAAGCGGCAGCTATGGCAGTTTGCCGACAATGCCTCGAAACTCATCTTCGGTAAAGGCCTTGACGGTCTCCGTCCGGAGATTGCCTTGCGCGCCGAGCCACAGGAGGTGCGCCGCCAATACCGCATCGTTCGGCACCTCCACAACGGCCAACATATCGTAACGACCCGTCGTGAGATAGAAAGCTTTGATTTCTCCGCCTAGTTCTTTGAGTTTCTTTTTTCCCAGGTCAAGCCGGTTCGCAGAGTCCTTGACGTTCCGAACGCCCTGATCGGTCCACTGGGACTGAATGATATACGTCGGCATGGGAAACCTCCTTGACACGGTGAGCTTCGACGGGTGAAGGCGGATTCTAGCATTGAACGGCCGGCGTTCGCCTGCTCAGGCACCGAAGCGCTGTTCCGCCTCATTGCTTTTGGCCGGCTCTCCTACCGCTACCGCGTCGTCCGCCGCGACGAGTCGGGAGCCGCACTCGCTGGCGTAGACCGCTGTAAATTCTGCGCCGAACAGGAGGACTTGAGCGGAGTAGAAGCCCCACAACAGAATCACCACCAAGGGACCGGCACTCCCATACAACGATATAATCAGCGTTTTGCCGAGATACAGCAGCACGAACCATCGACCGACAAAAAACAAGACAGCGGTCACGGCAGCGCCGATCCACACGTCCGCCCAGGCCACCTTGGCATCCGGCAGCAGCTTGAAGATCATCGCAAAGAGAAGAGTGACCGACGCAAATGAAATCACGTCGACCGTGCCCACGTTTATGGCAAGCGATCCGGGAAGATGCGAGGCCAACCCTCCCGCCATGGCGCTCAAGACCAGCGACACGAGCAGGAGGAAGGCGGTTCCGAG
The DNA here is from genome assembly GCA_046734935.1 of Nitrospirota bacterium. Lineage (GTDB taxonomy): Bacteria > Nitrospirota > Nitrospiria > Nitrospirales > Nitrospiraceae > Nitrospira_C. The sequence goes on along the minus strand of JBKPSD010000086.1, from coordinate 5,415 downwards.
CACGCCGAGAATGGACAAAAAACGGCGGCGCAAACGGCTGAGCATGCCGCCTACCGATTTGGGCTCAACGCCCCAGATCCAATTGAGGGCGTCTTGGAGGACGTCAAACGCACCCGTCAACGCAAAGAACAGCGCCCCGACCTCCACGATCCTGGCCAGCCATCCCACTCCTCCTTTCTGCCAGCTTTCGAGCAACTGCCCGACAGCGTTCGCCCCTTGATCCCCGATGAGCCGCTGCACTTGGTCCATCAGCAGAGCTTCCGCCGTACCGCGCCCAAGGAGGGACGTGGCAACCTCGACGACGATGAACACCAACGGCACGACGGCGAAGGCCGTATAATAGGCCAGACCTGCGCCGAATCGTAACGTCGGGTCATCGTTCCATTTCGATACCGTGGTGCGCAGCAGGGCCCAAAACGTGCGCGGATGAAAGGGACTTCCGCCTCGGCGTGAAGGCGCGTAAGGGCGAGGAGGTCCTGCCGTATCCTCAGTTTGTCGGGAGTGGGCCATGCGGTAAAGACCTCTTCAGGATGGAGGCGGTCTTCAAACGCTCAACTTGCAGCCGAGCCAGAAGAAGACAGTTGAAATGATCGCGACAGCGAGAAAGAAGACCATTGGCTGCCATTTCCCGTGAAGGACACTCAAGGCCGCGCACAGGCAGACGATCAGCCAGCCCTTGGCGAAGGTCCGAAGGCGTGCCTGTAAGGCGCGGTCAGCCGGTGCCACCGATGTCCGTCCCACCGCCACTGAGGCGAGCACTCCAATGACAGCCGCGACGTACAGCCATTCTTCCCTCTGCGGCATCATGGAAAAGACCAGCGCGGCGGCAATCGCCACTGGCGTCCATAAAATGAGCCGAGATGCGCCTGCTCTAGTCTCGTCGTTGCTGTGCATCTGTCCGTCCCACCGCTCGGCACTCTAGTATTTCGTGCAGTACCCTAATTGAGAACGAGGAAAAAGGATAGGCCCGTGGTTGCAGCGGCTCTGCAAGCAGGTCACAATCGATGCATGAACACAAAAGCGGATGACGAAAGCCGTGCGCCCTGCGACCTGTTCGCAACCCGCAGATGGAGCACTCTCTGTGTTCGGACGCTGAGCGTACTCTCCGCCATCCTGATTCTGGAAGGTTGTCCCTCAAAGCCTCCGGGTCCGGGGGTCCGATTTCCGGTTACCGGCGGTTTCCATCGCGTCCTTCCTAGCGCTGGGCAGCCGATTCTCGTCTGGGGCGACCCTCCCCTGGCGGAGTTGGCCATGGAATGGCTTCGGGATCACCACTATACAAGCGTTGCCATACCGCACAACGGCCCCTTTCAGCCTGTACAGATTGCCCATAACTTCTCGACACGCGCCGCTGCGCTCGCCGTGGCTCGAGAAATGAAGGCCGAGGTCGTGATTGTGCTTGAGCGTGAAGCGACAAAGGAGGGGGCGTTGATCGAATCGGACTGCGGGCGGCAATACAACGTCTCTGTCGACGTAAAAGGCCTTTCGGTCGAGACGGGAGAGACAACGCTGCGGGGCTATGCCCATTACCCGCACTGTGTTGATTTGAGCGACAAGACGCTCCGCAACCTGAGCTGCCAGGCATTCGCCACCGCGTGGGGATTCCGCGCGGGCGGCCAACTCGATATTCCGTCGGCAATGATGTGCACGGCGGGCCAGACGGATCGGATGCCGAGCCGGTAGCCTGTCCCGGCCCGGACACTTGCCTCCATAGACCTTTGCCATTCGAGCACGTAGAATGTCGCCTTTCGGCGCGCTCGATCACTTCACTCCCGGTGAGAGTCGCAACCCATGGTTCTGCATATCGATCACGTCACCGTCGTGGTGCGCGACGTCGCCAAAGCCAAAACGTTTTTTGCGCTGCTTGGGTTTGCCGAACAGAAATCGGTGACGATCTCTGGAGCCGCCTTCGCCCGTTACATGGGTGTGGATGGCATCGAAGCCGAGCACGTCACGCTCGTATCCAAGCAGGCGACGCCACGATTTGAAATTCAGCTTCTGCGATATATCCATCCTCCCCGCTTGCCTGATGCCGACGTCGAAAACCTGGCAAAGCCCGGGTACAACCATATTTGTTTCGCCGTCACCGATTTGGAATCGGAAGTGAAGCGGCTTACCGCTCACGGCGTGGCCCTCCGCAGCGAGGTTTTGGACTTTCACGCGAGAAAGCTGGTGTTTCTATCCGGCCCCGAGGGCATCACGGTCGAATTGGCTGAATGGCACCCTTGAGAGGAGTGCATCATGCCGCGCTCACGATGGCTCGCGTTGCTTCTCGCCGGATGGCTCCTGGGTTTGAGTTTCAACGGTTGGCCGCAGCCATCGCGCCCCGACGATGAAATCACGAAGCTCGCCGATGACGTCTATCTGTTCCGGCATCAATTCCATCAAAGCATGTTCATCACGACTTCCGACGGCGTCATCCTCACAGACCCGATCAGCGGCGACGCGGCCGCGTGGTTGAAGACCGAGATCGCGAAACTCACGGATCAGCCCGTGCGCTATGTCGTGTACAGCCATCACCACAACGACCACATCACCGGCGGGAGCGTCTTTGCCGACGGAGCCGCCTTCGTCAGCCATGCCGCGGCGCGGGCGTACATTGCAGATGCCGCCGATGCCCTTACCCCCGTTCCGACGCTGACCTTCAGCGATCGAATGTTCATCGACCTTGGCGGGAAACATGTGGAACTCATCCATACCGGCCGGAACCATTCGGACAACAGCTTGGTCGTCCTCCTGCCCAAAGAGAAGATTCTCTTCGCAGTCGATTTCATTCCCGTCGAGACGGTGGCGTACCGCACGATGCGGAGCGACTATCCCGATGACTGGATCGAATCGCTCAAACGGGTCGAACAATTGGACTTCGATACGCTCGTGCCCGGCCATGGGAAGATCGGCAGGAAAGAACACGTGCGCATGTTCCGCGGCTATCTTGAAGACCTTCGGACCGCCGTCATGGAACAGATCAAGAAAGGCGCCAGTCTCGAACAGGCGAAACAGTCGATACGGCTTCCCAAGTACGAGAACTGGGGGCGCTATGCCGAGTGGTTTCCTGAAAATGTGGAAGGCATGTATCGATATTACTCGCAGGGACCGCGCTAACCGGTCCCCTTCACGGAGCGCTTTCCGGCCAACCGCCTCCTCGAAACAGTCGCCACGTCCTCCTGCTCACTGTTGAGGCAACGGAAAGCTGATGACCAGCCCACCCATCACATCGCCGACCTTGAAATCCTTTTTGGGGCTGCTGGGATGGGCATTATGGCATTCGACGCAGGCCGCGGTGACCGCAATGTCGGCATAGACAGCCTCGAACAGCTGCTCGGGGCTACCCGGTACGGGATTCGCGCTGGAATAGCGTCGATGGGGTCGCGCCTGGACCTCTTTCAAACCCCGCCGCTCGAATTCAGTGCTTGCCGCATTCGCCTTGTTGATCGGCCACTGGCTCACCAGGCGGTAGCGGACGTTCGGGCCGGTCAATTCGGCGATCTCGCTGGTCTCACGGATAAGCTGGACAGGCAACGGCAGCGAATGCGTGTTGCGCCAATTTTCCGAGACATCCACGATGCGCTCCTGGCGTAGCCGGTTGGCGATGTGGATGGTGTAAAAATGACGGTGCGCCATGATGACGGCGCGCAAGTAATCCGCAACCGTTTCCGGAGGCACGCCGACTGAGGGACCTGCGGGTTTGTCCAGAGGCTTGTCGACGGCGAAAAGGCTCGGGGCGGCCAGCGCCGCGGCGGTTGCAAGGACGGCGATCCAGGTCAGAGCTTTGCCGGTCATGATACCTTCTCCTTCTTCTCGCGGGGCCTCTGATCCACAGGCAATGGAGCGGCGTCGAACCCGTACTTCGCGAGCAGCTTCTGGATGCGGGGCGTCATCAAGAACGAAGAGAACTGTTCTGCTGCGGAGCGCAGGGAAGCCCGGCAGGTCGAGGCCACCGCCTGCCCGAACTGAATGGGCAAAAACGTGCCGAAGGGGTCGTCATCGCTGATCCGCACATGGCCGCTGTTGATCGAATCCACGCGGTAGACCAGCCCCACATCGGCTTTGCCGGTCCGAATCATCTCCATAATGTCTTCGCTGTGCGGGGCATACACAACGTTCGAACGATTCTTGTAGCCGGGGAAAAGCTTGTTCAGCGCCCTCACGGTGGCGTCGCCGAGAGACGAGGTCTGGGGATCGCCGAGCGCAATACGGAGGCTGCGGTTGGACAACGCGTCGCGAAGGGAGATCAGCGAGGAGGGAGAATCCGATGACATGACGAGGACAAGGGAGGTCTGCGCATAAATGCGGGGCGGCCCATTGAGCGTCAGTCCCTTCTTATGGAGGTATTCGACTTCTTCCTTTCCTGCCGACAGGAATACATCGATAGGCGCCCCTTTCTCGATTTGATGAAGGAGCGTTTTCGACGGCGTGTACACGATCTTGATCGGCGCGTTGTACTCGCGCTCGAACATCGGCAGGATCTCGCTGAACGCCGGCCGTAAACTGGGCGGCGCCCCGACAGTCAGCGACTCAGCCCCTGCCGCCCATGACAGCCCCGTGGTCCCGATAATTCCCGCGAACGCCGCCACGAGGATCTTGAGTCTCAGCATTTCCATGCTCAACCTTCGCAGCCGCCGTACCTGCGACACGACCTTAGGTAACCAAGATTACAGGAAGAATGTGCAGGCTTCAACGCTCGCGGCAGACTCCCTAGCAGCCTACGCTGACGGCCGCGGCGAATCGAACCTGCAAGGGCATCAGGTGAAAGGTGGGCACCGGCGCCACAGCGCAAAAAAGCAGCCGGCTGCCCACCTAGCGTGAGGGTCGAGGCATCTATTTGAGCGACGCCATGTCGATGGAGAAGCGGTACTTCACATCGGACTTCAGCAGCCGGTCATAGGCTTCGTTCACCTGTTGGATGGGGATGACCTCGACGTCGGCCGTGATGTGATGTTCGCCGCAGAAGTCGAGCATTTCCTGGGTTTCCGGAATCCCGCCGATCGGTGACCCGGAAAGGGTGCGGCGGCCGAAGATCAGACTAAAGGCCGCCACCGCGAGCGGCTTCTCCGGCGCCCCTACGAGCGTGAGGGCGCCGTCACGGCGGAGCAGGTCTATGTACGCGTTGATATCGTGATCGGCGGACACTGCATCGAGGATGAAATCAAAGCTGCCGCTATGCTTCTTCATCTCGTTGCTATGGCGAGAAATGACGACTTCGTCCGCCCCAAGGCGTAGCGCGTCGTCTTTTTTACCAGGCGACGTCGTGAAGACCACGACGTGGGCTCCGAGCGCATGGGCAAATTTTACGGCCATGTGACCGAGACCGCCGAGGCCGACCACCCCGACTTTTTTGCCCTTTGTCACTCCCCAATGCCGCAAGGGCGAATACGTCGTGATGCCCGCACACAGCAGTGGCGCCGCGCCGGCGAG
>JBKPSD010000085.1:0-5270 GCA_046734935.1 Nitrospirota bacterium | reverse complement strand
CACTATGGGCGCATGGGAGGCGTAGGTCAATGTGTCCTGTATTGAACACAAGCAAATCTGAGGGCACTTTTAGGGGAAACGCTAGGACCGAAATACGCGAGTGATCCGGAATCGATAGAAAAACGCTGGCTGACCCCACATTACAGCACGCGAAGGGCCTTGCAGTTCGGGCAACGCACTCCCGTTTTAGGATGCGTTCCTAAAACGGGAGCACCGTGCCTGTTAAGGCTGCATCGGCGCGGCTTGAGACGTGGCCGGCTGAACCGCTACTGGTTGCTTCGGCGCGGCTTGGGGCGTGGCTGGTTGAACCGCCACTGGTTGCATCGGCGCGGCTTGAGGCGTGGCGGGTTGAACCGCTGCTGGCTGCATAGGAGCCGGCTTGGCAGGCGGTTTTGCCATGATTCCAGCTTCGTATTCCTGCTCCGATATTTCCTTCACCTCGGAAGACTGCAGCGTCACCGTGCTGCCCGTTTTCGCATCCTTGATTTTGACGGCTCCGCCTTTGCCGGTATCGCTGACCTTCGTCGTGAAATAGGTACTTCCCGAGGTCGGGTCGGTGACCCGGTAATGGTTGTCGCTGCATCCCGCGACGAGCATCGTCAGTCCGCCAAGCATCAATGCTATGCTCAAATGTGTTCTACCCGGCTGTGTACGCATGAGATCCTCCTATAGTTGTGTGAGTGAATGAGAACGACTGTCGAGAGCGAATCAGTATTGAGCACCGCGGGACGCTACCGGTCTTTGTCCAGAGCCCCTGTGACTTGTGCCCGCTGGCAGTGGCGGAACTACGCGTAGCGAACACACAAGGGAGAGAGTCGGGCCGTGAATCCCAAGTTGGTTCTCGCCAACTGCCTCCGCTCGTCTGGCCGGAGCCTTCACAGTGGCTGCAACTGGCGCTCATACTCGTCGGCGGACCGATCGGCCTCCTCGGCCTGTGCCGACGCTTGTTGGGAAAAGTCTCGATAGCGTTGCGTTCGTTCCGATGCCGGCCGAGGCTGCTGCTCAGACCGTCGAGCCTCCGCTTCGTAGTATCGAGCGGCCGCCCGAAGGTCTACCGCCTCCTGACGGGAGACTTCCGCCTGGTCACTGAGGTGTTGGTACCTCTCTGGGCTGGGCGTATTCGCTGGCTCCACAAGGGCACTCGCGCAACCGACTGCCACGGCGGTGTTCAGGATCAGACCACTCAGCAACAGGACGCGGGGCGTGACCATGACTGGCCTCCTTTGTCTCCAAGCCTCGAGGAAGTACGATGCCTCCGAAATGGTGGCGTTGGAGCGGCGAAGACTGGAGAATCGATCGCGCTGGGAAGGACCAGGAAACGCGAGGGATGGGACAGCCAACGGGGCTGAAACGTCGTGGATGCATACTGCGCGCAACATGACAGCGCGGTCAAGCGGTATTATTGGGCGGTGAACCATTTCTTCTCTCCTGACACCTTTTCTCATCCACGAGCGCCTTGCATCCCTTTCACGCTCGGGAGTAGCCTCGAAAGAGAGTGGGGGAGCAGCAGGCGATGAATGCGGCGGCGTTGCTCGTGCAGTGTCTGGAACGTGAAGGCGTGCGCGTCATTTTCGGCGTGCCCGGTGAGGAAACGCTGGCGCTCACCGATGCGTTGCTCGACGCGCCCATACAGGTCGTCGCGGCCCGGCATGAACAAGCCGCGGCGTTCATGGCGGACGTCTACGGCCGGCTCAGCGGTCATGCGGGTGTGTGCTTTGCCACGCTGGGGCCTGGTGCCACCAACCTCCTGACGGGCGTCGCCGATGCCTATCTCGATCATGCGCCGCTGGTCGCGATCACGGGGCAAGCGTCGCTGAACCGCCGTCACAAAGAATCCCACCAGTCGATCGATGCGGTCGCGATGTTCAAGCCGGTCACCAAATGGAATGCCTCCATCCCACAAGTCGATGTAATCCCGGAAGCGGTGCGGAAAGCGTTCAAGATCGCGCAAACGGAAAAGCCCGGTGCGACGCATCTCGAATTACCCGAGGATGTGGCGGAGCAATCGGCCGCCGATGCCGCACTGCGGCCTCTCGTTGTGCAAGCGCCGGTCATGCCGGAGCCATCCCCCTCCCAAGCGGATCGCGCGGCGCGCCTGATTGCCGCCGCCAAGCGTCCGCTCATTCTCGCGGGAAACGGCGTCGTGCGACGGCAGGCCTCCGACGTCGTGCGATCATTTGCCCGAGCCTTCCAGATTCCGGTGCTGCAGACCTTCATGGCGAAGGGCGTGATGCCCGACAGCGATCCGCTCTCGCTGCATACGCTCGGCCTGATGGCGCGGGACTATTCCACCGTCGTGATGGAGCAGGCCGACGTGATCGTGGCCGTCGGCTACGATTTTGTCGAATATGCGCCCTGCTTCTGGAACCCGCGCAGGGATAAGCGTATCGTGCATGTCGACAGTCTGCCCGCGGAGGTGGACGAACATTACATCGTGGACGTCGGCGAACTGGGCGATCTCCGCCTCTCGCTGCCGCTCATTCAAGAACGGTTGTCCTCCGCTTCGTTCGACGCGTCGTGGGCCCGACAGGCGAGGAAGACCGTCACCGATGGGTTCGAGGCCGAATCAGCCGATTCATCGTGCTGGCCGCTGCGCCCGCAGCACATCATGCGTGAGCTTCGCGCGGCGCTCAGGGATGACGATCTCGTGGTCTCCGACGTCGGCGCCCACAAGCTTTGGATGGCGCGCATGTTTCCCTGCGAGACGCCGAACTCCTGCATCATCTCCAATGGATTTGCGGCCATGGGCATCGGCGTCCCCGGGGCAATTGCGGCGAAGCTGCTGTATCCGCAGCGCCGCGTGGTTGCCGTGACGGGGGACGGCGGATTCATGATGAACTCCCAGGAGCTGGAGACGGCGGTTCGGCTCAAGTTGCCGGTGGTGATTCTGATCTGGCGGGACAATGGATACGGCGTCATTCGCTGGAAGCAACAAGTCCGGTTCGGCCGCACCTCCGCCGTGGAGTTCGGCAATCCGGATTTCGTACGCTATGCTGAAAGTTTCGGGGCCGCCGGCTACCGGGTGACGGAGGCCGCCGAGCTCGGTCCCATTCTGAAAACTGCCTTGGAGCGGGACATCCCGGCCGTGATCGATTGTCCGGTCGATGCCGGCGAAAATCTCCGTCTCACCCAGCGTCTTCAATCTCTTCCGCGCGGGCAGTAGCGGGCGGGCTGTTTGGTCTGCTCTACCGGGAGCACTCGGCGCGAGTGCAGACGGCCGTGGTGTAGCCGATCGGTATTCGTGGATTTTTTCACGAAGGCGCGTCCCGTGTGCTCGCGAGCGAAGCCCCAGCTGAAACACGGGACAGGCTACTTTTCCACGTTGCTCCTTGCACCATTCTTCAGGCGAGGAATAGACTGTTCACACTCTAGAGTGCCTGTGTCATGTGGGTAATCACCTCAACGAATATGGTCCCCAAAATCCGCTGGACCCTTCCAACGAGTTCGACTCTACCACATCCTTTAACCCGTTGAACCGCTCGCGCTGAACTGCGCAATGTCGGATCTGAGATTTCAGGTCTCCTAAAAGTGTGAAGACTCTGTACCGGAGGTGTTGCATGAGCGACGATAATCCTGGCGACGTGGTTCCGGGTCACTATGAACGGATCCGCTCGCTTGCGTCAGGCCTGTTGCTGGGAATGGCAGTGTTGTTTGCCGCCGCGCTCATCTGGGAGCCGGCATATCCGTCGCTGAGCTGGCTGCGGTCGTTTGCAGAAGCGGCCATGGTGGGCGCGCTGGCCGATTGGTACGCGGTCACGGCGCTTTTCCGGAGGCCGCTCGGTCTCCCGATTCCACATTCCCAAATCATCCCCCGCAACAAAGAGCGTATTGCGTCAAGGATCGGCAGCCTGACTCAACGCCAGCTGTTGACACCGGATGCGATCGGGAAACTCGTGCAGTCGTGGCGCATTTCTGATGAATTCATCGCGGCGCTTCTCGATCCGCCGAGACGGCAGGTCCTCACGCAGGAGGCGGCGCGCCTGCTGGCCCGCATGCTGGAGGCCTCCGAAGACGCCGCCATGCAGCAGTTCACACATCATCTTGTGAGCCGGGTGCTTCGCGGCCTGAGCGTGGCACCGCTCATCGGCCGGCTCTTCGAAGCGTTCCTGCAAAGTTCTCAGCGGGACCGCTTTGTGAACGATGCGCTGGCCGCCGTGGACGACTACATGGAGGCGCATCGGAGTCAGTTGTGCAGCCTGATCGCTGAGAAGCTGCCCTGGTCACGGTTCCTGACGTTCGTCAATCTCGATGAGAAGGTTGCGGGCAAGGTGGTGGACTGGCTCAGCTCACTGCTGCAGCAGATGCGGAACAACCCAGAAGACCCTCTGAGACGGCGGCTGCTCGAGCGCATCGAAGCGGCGGCGCAATGGCTGATGCATTCGGAGGCGGCGCTGGAGCGGGAAGCGTTCCTGAAAGAGAAGCTGCTCGCCTACGATGCGTTGGGGCAGTTCATCGACGATTCCTGGGACAGCCTGAAGCGGTGGCTGCTGACGGATTTGCAGCAGGAGCCGTCGGAAACCAGTGCCTATCTCGACGCGGCGCTGGCCGGCCTCGGCGACGCGCTCAGAACGGATCTGGAATTCGTGACGCTGTTCGAGCAGGGACTCAAAGATGTGGTGACTGATCTGGCGACGAGGCATCGGGACCGGATCGGCGAACTGGTGACCACGAAAATCCGCGACTGGTCCGCTTCTCATATGGTCGACACCATCGAGCGGGAGGTCGGGACGGATCTGCAGTTCATCCGGATTAACGGGGCGGTTGTCGGCGGGATCGTCGGTCTCCTCCTCCATGCCGCGGCCGTGCTGATTGGCAAGCTATAATTTGTAGGAAAAACAGCAGAGAGAGTAACGGCTGTTTCGGTAATTCGCTGATGAGCTGCTGAAGACGCTCTCGTGAAGAACACGCCGCTGCCGACGCGATGCGTTGTGCTGAAATACTAAAAAAGGAATCGGATCGGATGCACAGCGGATCGGATCCGATCCTAAATAAGCCACGTAATTAATCTTCGTTCTCGCGAATCTCTCCATTTTCAGCCCCTTCTCAACTTCGCTTCACAGGTATGTCCAATGCAAGCACTTATCGATGACGAGGCGAACAGAATTCTTTCATACAAACCACTGGCTCACTACCACCAAGGAGGTGGAGGCTGGATAAGATCCAGCGGTAGAAACGCTTCAATGTGCGTCAACGGGGTGAACCACAAGCACGAAGGGAGGAATCATGAAGTACATAGGAGGCATAAGTGCATCGGTGATCGCGCTCCTTGC
>JBKPSD010000084.1:0-9921 GCA_046734935.1 Nitrospirota bacterium | reverse complement strand
TTCAACAGGAACCCGGCCGCGCCGTGGCGAACGCAGTCCATCGCGGATTGGAGGGTACCGTAGGCCGTCACCATGATGACTTCGATCTCACCGTGCGTCCGTTTAATTTCCTTGAGAATATCGGATCCGGACGTGTCCGGGAGCTTGAGGTCCAGCGTGATGAGGTCGACGCCGTGGTCGTCGATCACGGCCAGGGCGCGCTTGCCGTCTTCCGCCGTCAGAATGTGGAAATCCTGTTTGAGAATCTGGGTGAGCGCCGCACGCGGCGCCGGCTCGTCGTCCACGATCAGGACGGTCGGCTTCCGGTCGATAGTCTTTGCCATACCTCCAGCTGTATGACGGTCGCGTCGATTCGTCAAGCTAATCGCAATTGGTTGTTGTAGGAGAAAGACGGAAGCGCTGCGCTTGACTCGGCTCGAGCGGAGTTATAAATTGTCCGCATGAAGTGGCTCGCAGGTGCAGCGTTTGTGGCGATGGTGGCCGCGCAGCCCGTGTGGGCGGCGGAGCCGGAATTCGACCCGGAGCAGCCCTTCAAGGGGGTGGGACAGCGGTTGCTGGAATCCTTTCTTGGTCAAGCCCTCGCAGCGTTGGACGATCACCTCGAAATGTCCGGCAACGTGGATCCGAACGCCCCGCAGGGCGATAAGAAGCAAACCCTCCGCTTTAAGTTTTATCCGAACGGCAAGTCGAAATCGGACGAGCACATTACCGCTGAGGGCTGGTTCGGTCCGTCCACCGACTCTCGCCAGGAAGAATTTCACTTCCGTTTCGCCGTTCCCAAGTCGTTGACGGAAGCGTTGTCCGCGCTGCCCGAGAACGTGCTGTAGCCGGACTTCCTCGGACGAAAATCCCTCCATATTTCGGCCTGCTGTCACATTCTTCGCTAGGCTTCCTTCCTCCAACATGGGTATAATCCGCCACCTTCACCTTGATCAGGAGGAACTTCTATGGCGGAAAAGGACGACAAGAAGCGCGCACTGGACCTGGCCCTCTCCCAGATTGAAAAGCAGTATGGGAAGGGAGCGATCATGAAGCTCGGCGATGCCGAGACGCCGGCGGACATTCCGGCGATTTCGACGGGCTCCCTCGGCTTGGACATCGCGCTTGGCGTCGGCGGATTTCCGCGCGGCCGCGTCGTCGAGATTTTTGGCCCCGAAGCGTCCGGCAAGACGACGCTCACACTGCACGCGATCGGCGAAGTGCAAAAGACGGGCGGCGTCGCGGCCTTCATCGATGCGGAGCATGCGCTCGATTTGACCTATGCAAGAAAGCTCGGCGTCCAGGCCGATGACCTGCTGGTGTCGCAGCCCGATACGGGCGAGCAGGCCTTGGAAATCGCGGAGACGCTGGTGCGCAGCGGCGCGATCGACCTGATCGTCGTCGACTCGGTGGCGGCGTTGACGCCGCGCGCCGAAATCGAGGGCGAAATGGGCGATGCGCACATGGGCCTCCAGGCACGCCTGATGTCCCAGGCGCTTCGAAAGCTGACCGCAGCCATTTCAAAGTCCCAGACCACGGTCATCTTCATCAATCAAATCCGGATGAAACTCGGCGTGATGTTCGGCAATCCTGAGACGACCACCGGAGGCAACGCGCTCAAATTTTACTCGTCCGTGCGGCTGGACATTCGACGCATCGAATCGATCAAGGAAGGGCAGGACGTGGTCGGCAGCCGCGTGCGGGTGAAGGTCGTCAAGAACAAGATGGCCCCGCCGTTCAAACAGGCCGAGTTCGACATCCTATTCTCACAGGGCATTTCAAAAGCAGGGGAATTGGTCGATCTCGGCGTCGACAAGAAAGTGTTGGAAAAGTCCGGCGCCTGGTATTCCTACCATGGCGAGCGGCTGGGGCAGGGGCGTGATGCCGTGCGCGATTTTCTGGTGACGAACCAGCCGCTAGGCCGCGAAATCGAGGGCAAGCTTCGGGAGATCGCGGGCGTGCCCGCTCGAACTCCCGAAAAATCCGCGCCGGTCTCGACGAAAGAGGACAAGCCCAACGAGAAGCGGCATCACAAGGTCGGTGTCTAACGGCCGCAAGGGTGAAACCGCGCATTCCGCAGCCGGCGGACGAGTGGTTTCACCGTGCTGTGCGGTATCTCGCCAGATTCGACCGCACGGCCAGTCAGGTCGAACGTTTTCTCATCGGGAACGGCGCCCCACCGCGCCACGTCAAACAGATCATCTCCCGGTTGTCCGCGCTGCGATACCTGGATGACCGGGCCTATGGCGTCCGCTGGGTCGAATCGACGCTCGCCAGACGGCCGATGGGACGCGAACGCCTTAAAAACGAGCTGATGGCGAGAGGGCTTGGTGAAGCCCTCGCGGATGTGGCGGTCGTCGAAGGTCTGCAAGGGATGGACGAAGACACGCTTGCGCGCCGGGCGCTGACCCTGAAAGCCGCGAATCGTGGACCATTCTCCCGCCAGCGCACCGTGTTTCTCCTACGTCAGCGGGGTTTCGGAGAAGACACGATTGAGCGTATCATAAGCGATTGCTTCGGCGAGGAATGACGTTATGACGCAGCGCGCACAAGACCTCCGGCAGGCCTTCATCCGGTACTTCGAACAGCACGGACACCAGGCGGTGCCCAGTTCCCCCTTGATTCCGCAGGCGGATCCCACGCTGCTGTTCACCAACGCGGGAATGAACCAGTTCAAGGGCGTCTTCCTCGGACAAGAGACGCGCCGCTATCGCCGGGCGGTGTCCGCGCAAAAGTGCCTGCGCGCCGGTGGGAAGCACAACGACCTGGAAAACGTCGGCTATACCGGGCGGCACCATACGTTCTTCGAAATGCTCGGCAACTTCTCCTTCGGAGATTATTTCAAGGAAGACGCGATCGTCTTTGGATGGGAATTTCTCACCAAAACCGTCGGCCTCGACAAATCCCGTCTATGGATCACGGTCTATGAGGAGGACCACGAGGCCGAACAACTCTGGAAGAAAGTCGGCGTTCCGTCCGGCCGCATCGTCCGGAGCGGAGAGAAAGACAATTTCTGGCAGATGGCCGATACGGGCCCCTGCGGGCCCTGCTCTGAAATTCACTACGATCAGGGGAGCGCGGTGCCCGGAGACGACCGCCCCAACGGCGAAGGCGACCGGGTCATTGAGATCTGGAACTTGGTCTTCATGCAGTTCAATCGGGACGCGTCCGGTACGCTGCATCCCCTGCCGAAGCCGAGCATCGACACCGGCATGGGACTCGAGCGGTTGGCCGCCGTCTCCCAGGGCGTCTACAGCAATTACGACAGCGACCTCTTCACGCCGTTGCTGGCTGCAATCGGAAAGCGAGCCGGCAAGCCGTATGGCGCGTCGGAACAGACGGACCGCTCCATGCGGGTGGTGGCGGACCACCTGCGTGCCATCACCTTTCTGATGACGGACGGCATTCTTCCCTCGAACGAGGGACGAGGATACGTTCTGCGCCGCATCCTGCGCCGCGCGGCGCGCCATGGACGCCTGCTGGGCATCGTGGAACCGTTTCTCTATGAGCTGACGGCAACCGTCGTGCAGCTCATGGGCGCAACCTATCCCGAAGTCCGCAGCGCCGCCGGCACGGTCACCGAGGCGACGAAGGGTGAAGAGGAGCGCTTCATCGCGACGCTGGACCAGGGCCTGCCTATCTTGAACGACATGATCGCGAAAACACGCGCGGCCGGACAGACGGTGCTGCCGGGTCCCGATGTCTTCAAGCTGTATGACACGTACGGATTCCCCATGGATCTGATCACCGAAGCCTGCCGGGAGCAGGGCAGCATGACGGTCGACGAGGCCGGTTTTGAAGCGGCAATAGAAGAGCAGCGGAACCGTGCGCGAAAGACCGGCGGGTTCGAGCAGGAGACGGCGCGGCCTGCCATTGCCGATTTGGCCTCGCGGCTGGGCACGACGAAGTTCGTCGGCTACGACCAGTTGGAATCCGACAGTGTGCTGCAGGCGATTCTCAAAGGGGACCGTCTCGTCAAAGAGGCTCAGGAGGGCGACGAGGTCGAAGTTGTCCTCGACGTGACGCCGTTTTACGCCGAAGGAGGCGGGCAGGTCGGTGACCAAGGCCTTCTCGTGGGAGCGGAAGGCCGCCTGGAAATCAAGGAGACGACGCGTCCGGTGCCGACCATGATCGTCCATAAAGGCCGCGTGACTCAGGGCCGCATCCGGGAAGGCGAGCAGCTGCATCTTTCCGTGAATCGGACGACCCGGCAGGACGCGGCGAGAAACCACACAGCCACTCACCTTGTCCATGCCGCCCTGCGCGATCTGTTGGGCCCTCATGTGAAGCAATTCGGTTCCCTGGTTGCCCCCAACCGGCTGCGCTTTGACTTTGCCCACTTCCGGCCTCTGTCGTCCCGGGACATCGATGAAATCGAAACGGTGGTGAACAGCGAAATCCGCCGGAACGAGCGCGTCCAATCCGAGGTCATGAGCATTCATGAGGCGGTGGCGAAGGGTGCCCTGGCGTTCTTCGGAGACAAGTACGGGGAACACGTCCGGGTCGTCACGGTCGAGTCGTTCAGCAAGGAGCTTTGCGGCGGGACTCACTGCCGTCACACCGGAGAAATCGGGCTCTTCCGGGTGATGTCGGAAACCGGCGTGGCGGCCGGTGTGCGGCGCATCGAAGCGCAGACCGGTCACGGCGCCATGGCGATGATGAAAAAACTGGAGGCCGAGGTGAGAGAGCTCTCGGATCTCTTGAAAGTCGGACCCTCCGAATTGGTCGCGAAGGCCCGCAAGGTCATGGCGCAGCTCAAAGACAAGGAACGCGAACTCGAGGAACTGAAACTCAAAATGGCGAGCGGGTCGTCGGTGGCCTCGACAGCCAAGACTGTCGCCGGGATCTCCGTGCACGTGCAGCGGACCGACGGTTTGGACATGAACGCCATGCGCGCGCTCGCGGATCAGCTCCGGGATAAATTAAAAAGCGGCGTCGTGGCGCTTGGCGCGGCAACCAATGACGGCAAGGTGTCGCTGCTCGTCGTGGTGACGAAAGACCTCACAGGCAAAATCAAAGCAGGCGACGTGATCAAGCCGCTGGCCGCCGAGGTCGGCGGCACCGGGGGGGGCCGGCCCGAAATGGCGCAGGCCGGCGGCAAGGATCCCTCAAAACTCGACGCGGCGTTGGAAAAAGTCTTTGGCTTGGTCGAACAAGCGCTTCAGCGGTAGAATCATGACCGGATCGCGGGTACTGGCCTTGGATTACGGGACAAAGCGGATCGGGGTCGCACTCAGCGATGAGCTGGGCTGGACCGCGCAGCCGCTCGAGACGTTCGAGCGCCGGACACTCGACCGGGACGTGGCGCATGTGGCCTCCCTCGTCGAGGTCCATGCGGTGAGAGAAGTCGTGTTAGGCTTTCCCCTGCAATTGGACGGGCGGGAAGGTCCGGCGATCCAGGCGATGCGGAATTTTGCCGAGCACTTGGAACAAGGGTTGCCGGTTCCGCTGGTCCTTTGGGATGAGCGATTGACGACGAAGGCGGCCGAGGATTTGCTAATCGCCGCCGACGTCAGCCGGAAAAAGCGCAAGGGCGCCGTGGACCGCGTGGCGGCTGCCATTTTATTGCAGTCCTACCTGGCGAGCCGTGAAGAAGCGTCAGGGCTGGTGACGGAGCCGGAGTGGACGGTAGACAGACCCGATGAAGCTCCGCAGTCTTCTCCTCATTCTTCTGATCGCGGCCGCCGTGGCCGGCATCGCCGCGCATCAGGTCATTAAGTGGGCCCAGGAGCCCGCCGTCTCTGCACGCCTGCATCCGCCTTCCAAAGTCGTGATCATTCCTGACCGAAGCAGCTTTCAGCAGGTCGCGGCACTGCTCGAACGGGAAGAGATCATCAGAAGCCGGCTCGCCTTCGTGTGGCTGGCCCGATATCAATCCGCGGACCGGAAAGTCCAGGCCGGGGAGTATGATCTGAATCCCGGCATGACACCCGCTGAAATTCTCTCACGCCTGACCGGCGGCCAGGTGGTGCTCCATCCGATCCTGATCCCCGAAGGCTTAACGATGGTACAAATTGCCGACATCTTCGGCCAGCAGGGCTTAATGGAGCGACAAGAGGCGTTGCGTTTGATGAAAGATCCGGCCTTCATCTCGTCGCTAGGCATCAAAGCGGACACACTCGAAGGATATTTGTATCCCGACACCTATAAATTCCCCAAGGGTGTGCGGCCGAAAGAGGTGATCACGACCATGGTCGAACACCTCCGTCAGGTCTACGGCCCGGAGCTCGAGGCGCGAGCGCAAGAGCTCAAGATGACGCAACATGAAGTGCTGACCTTGGCCTCGGTGATCGAAAAAGAGTCGGGCTCAAGCGGGGAGCGCGAAGAGATTTCTGCCGTCTTTCATAACCGGCTCAAGCGGCATATTCCCTTGCAGAGCGATCCCACGGTGATTTATGGTCTGCCGAATTATGACGGCAACATTCACAAGAAGGATCTGTTGAGCCCAAGTCCATATAATACGTACCGGATCGCGGGCTTGCCTCCCGGGCCGATTGCCAACCCCGGCATCCAGGCGATTCGTGCGACGCTCTATCCCTCGAGCTCGCGTGCGCTGTACTTTGTCTCCAAAAACGACGGCACCCATCAGTTCTCGGCCACGCTTGCCGAGCACAATGAAGCCGTCGAAAAATATCAGAAACGGCCCTTCCGGCGGTCGATGTCTACGCGGACTTCGTCAATGACGTCAACCATGAGAGCGATGCCATGAATCAGCGGGACTGGAACCTGCCGGCTTTGATCGACCATACGATCTTGCGCCCGGAGGCCACGAAGGCCGATGTTGTCCGACTTTGCAAGGAAGCCATGGACAACGAATTCCACGTGATCTTTGTTCCGCCCTGCTACGCGGCCGAGGCCGTGGAAGCGGTGGCGAACTCGGCCGTCCGGGTCGGCATTCCGGTGGGGTTTCCGTTGGGCGGCCACAGCACCAGCGTAAAAGTGGCGGAAGCGCTGGAAGGTGTGAAGCAGGGCGCGGTGGTCCTGGACATGGTGATCAACGTCAGCCGGTTGAAATCCGGCGATCTCGACGCCGTCCGCCAGGATATCGCCGAAGTCGTGCGCGCCACCCCGTCGGCGGAGCACAAGGTCATTCTCGAAACCTGCTACTTAAGCGAGCAGGAAAAGATGACCGCCTGCAGGCTCGTCGTTGAAGCCGGCGCCGACTACGTCAAGACATCGACCGGCTTCGCGGCTGGTGGAGCAACGGTGGCTGACGTGAGGCTGCTCAAGGCGGCGGTGTCAGGCCGGGCCAAGGTCAAAGCCTCCGGCGGCATCCGGGATTGGAACACGGCCCGGGAAATGCTCGAAGCCGGGGCCGACCGGATCGGGACAAGTGCGAGTCTCAAGATCGTGGAGGAATGGTCGGCGGCGCGTCAAATTGTGAGGAGTCACGGAGTTGCGTAGCGACGTCCGGTATCAGGTCAGGTGTCCAGTGGCGTTCGTCGTGGACGGGAAGCCCGGAGACGGATCCACGTTTAACCTCTCTCGCGGGGGATGCGCCATAGAAACGGATCTGTACACTGCGGTGGATGATCCGGTCAGCCTCCAGATTACCGTCTCGACCCAGTCGACGCCGATTACCATCGAACTCGGCAAAGTGCGATGGTCGACCCGCCGGGAATTCGGAGTCGAGTTTATGGTGGTCGAAGGGCCTTCCAAACGCCGGCTCGATGATTTCCTGCTTGAAGTGGCCAAGGACAAGTTGACCTCCTGACCGGCCGCACCGAGAAGCAATCTTCGAAAATCGTGCGGCTTCTCAAATCTCAGTCTCAGGAGATCTCACGCCGTGATCCCATGTCTGCTATAGTGCGAAAATGATCAAGCGCGTCATTTTGCTTGTCGTCGACGGCCTCGGCGTCGGCGCGACCGAGGATGCGTCGGACTATGCCGACGCAACTTCCCACACGCTCGCCCATCTGGCGGAGTCGGCGGGAGGACTGAGTCTGCCGACGTTGGAATCGCTCGGGCTCGGGCATGTGACGGCCATTCGAGGCGTGCGGTCCATGGCCCAGCCCGTCGGCTGCTTCGGCCGGTTGGGATTCAAGAGCAAAGGTGTCGACTCTCTCGTCGGCTATTGGGAGCTTGCCGGGTGCCTCACGGAAGACGAAGGGCGCATGTTTCCCCAGGGCTATTCGTCCGAGGTGAAGGCGGCCCTCGAAGAGATCTTCGGCCACAAGGTCATCGGCGGTCAGGTGGCGTCGGCAGAAGAGGCATTGGCAGAATTTGGCGCCTCCCATCTATCTACCGGCGCGCCCCTTGTCTGGACCGACGGTCGTCAAACGTGCCATGTCGCGGCCCATGAGCAGGTGTGGAGCGCCGACCTGTTGTACCAGCGGTGCCGGGAGGCTCGAAAAGCATTGCGAGACACCTGGGGCATGCGGCGTGTGGTCGCGCATCCGGTGGTAGGCCCCGTCGGCGCATTGCTCTTCGGACCAGGGCGGCGGGATTTTGCGGGGGAACCGCCGGGTCAGACCATGCTGGATGTTTTGAACCGGGCGAGCCAGATTTTGATCGGCGTCGGCAAAGTGGGCGACCTCTTTGGAGGCAGGGGGCTGACGCGGTCCGCGGTTGCACCGCGATGGACTGATGCGCTGGACGAGATCGGGGGCATGTTCAAGAAAGTTCCGCGGGGACTGATCTTCGCCGCGCTCGAGGTGCTGGGCGCCCATCCAGTCAAGGCTGCCGCCGCCCTTCAGGATTTCGACCGCCGGCTTCCCGAATTACTGGACCAATTGCGCGCCGGCGATCTGTTCATCGTGACCGGCGATCACGGCCGCGATCCCGATAAGCCGCACGCGCTTGCCACGCGGGAATACGTGCCCATCATCATTACCGGACCCAAGCTGGCTCAAGGCGTGAATCTCGGCATCAGGCATACGGCCGCTGACCTCGGGCAAACCATTGTCGAGGCGCTCAAAGGCGAACCATTGACGGTCGGCGAGAGTTTCCTTGACGTGCTACGGCCGGGGTGATCAGGTAGCGTATGGGATATGAAGACAAAATACAGGAGCTCGGCTTGGAGCTGCCGGAGGCTCCGAAGCCGGTGGCGACCTACGTGCCGGCCGTTCGGGCAGGAAATCTTTTGTTCCTGTCGGGTGTGCTGCCGATGCGGAACGGCCAATTAGCGTATGCGGGAAAGCTTGGGCGCGAGTTCGGCATCACCGAAGGAGCGGAGGCAGCCAAGATCGCCATCCTGAATGCCTTGGCGATTGCCAAGCAGGAGCTCGGGAGTCTCGATCGGATCGCACGGGTGGTGAAAGTCGTCGGACATGTCGCGTCCGCGGAAGGATTTACGGATCAGCCGCAGGTATTGAATGGAGCTTCTGATCTCCTCGTCGCAATCTTTGGCGAGGCAGGCCGTCATGCGCGCGTCGCGACCGGAGCGGCCGAACTGCCGAGGCGTGCCGCGGTCGAAATCGAACTCATCTTGTCCCTGTCCTGACGCGGAGACGACGCCTGCCGTCCGTTGCGGCATGCAGATCCGCGGCTTGACACCTGAAAAAACCGCTTGTTATAGTCCGTCGTCCCTCGCTTCACGCTGCACCCCGGTCGTTCCTTCCCGAGTCGTGCGTGGGGTTCTCGTGCCACGCAGGGCCTGCACAGCATGGTTCCACAACATGGTTGATGTCGTTCAGTTTCGAAGCTCTCTACAGACCTGGATCATCGCCCTTTCTGTCCTCGTCGCGGCCGTCGCCACTGCGGGGGCCGGTGCCGCATCATCCAAGATCGAATTGCAGCCAGGATCGGGCGTGCCCGGTGCCACCGTATCCATCGTCGGAAAAGGACTGGGACAGTTCAAAACCGCTCAGAGCAACCGCGTCCTGTTTGCCGGCGTCCCGGCGTTGATACAACGATGGGATCCGGATGTGGTGGAAGTGAAGGTTCCATCCAAGGCGCAGAGCGGCGCTGTTGAAGTCCTGATCGGCAAAAAGAAATTGCAGG
>JBKPSD010000083.1:0-16267 GCA_046734935.1 Nitrospirota bacterium | reverse complement strand
GTCAGACGCCGAAGCCAAGCAGTTCTGGCCTATCTATGAGTCCTATCAGAAGGACCTTGCGGGCGTGAACAAGCAGCTCGGCACGACCATTAGAGAGTACGCGGAAACGTTCAATAAGGGGACGATCCCGAACGATAAGGCAAAGAAACTCCTCGGCGAGGCCCTTTCGGTCGAAGACCAGGAAATCAAGCTGAAGCATACCTATGCCGAACAGCTTGAGAAGGTCCTGCCGGCCAACAAGGTCGCCCGCTACATTCAGATCGAAAGCAAGATCCGGTCGGTGATCAAGTATGAAATGGCTCAACAGATTCCCTTGGTGTACTAGACCGTAGACCGGAAGCTACCCGTCCGTGACTCCTACACCCTGTGTGGGCAAGGGGTCACGGACTTCCTTTTTCGGGTGCCGCCGATACGAATTGAACGTACGCCATACTTAGCTGCCATCTTGATTGTCCCTGAAAACGGGATGATGAGGTGGTGAGATGCTCCATTGGAAGGCTCATGTTCCTATTGGGCACACCAACGCTCATGCACCCGCTCCTGTAGGGTTTTTTGTCGCCCGACGGTGGCCGACCGGCTAAGACCTGCGAGGCACCATCGCGCCAGCGAAGCTGTCACTCCCGCTGCTCCATCCTCTTGGCACGCCAGCCACGGCCTTCTCCTGTTTCCTCCTTGAAATATTCATTGGCCCTCCTCTGGTCGTGAGAGGGCCAACTTCATTCAAATCAAGGAGAAAGCAAGATGGCTCCAACAACAAAAAACCCCACTCACGCGTTGCTACGGCAACATCAAAGCTACGATCTGGCAGAATGTTAGTGAGAAGGCCCGTTCTTCGCAACGACCTTTTCGCGGCCGTTTAAAGATCAATCCGGCGCATGGCGCAACGGTACTTCATTCGGGCTCAATGATCTTGAAGCCCTTATGACCGTTGCAAATGAAGCAAAACAGTGGATTGCCGCTCATACCTTGAAGCGCTGAACCGCTTCAAGGGGAAGCCTTCGGCCCTCCGGAGGCTTCCCAATCCTCACGAGTGGTTGTAGAGGGGTAGCAAGAACGTCTAACTGGTTGTTACCTGAGAAGATCCAAAAGAGGCAGCGAACTAACAAACCGCAGGTCAGCTCCAGTCAATGCATTACGCTTAGTGACAGAGATTGTTTTTCCTTTAAAGGAAACTAGCGGGAGACTCAGCAACCAATCACCCAGCAGCCGCCGAGAGAGAGCCGACTGGTTTCTGGGCCTCGATTCGTGCCATGACCCAGTGTGCTATCTCCACGTGAAATACTCCCCCTGAGACTTACCTCTCATCCTACCCGCTACATCGTCCGTGACAAGGCGTTGTTGAGTCCTTTCAGGGGTGTGGCTTTGATCAGCAAGCTGTGACCAATACACCTTTAATTTGTATTCTTCGTCGGATGATCTCGTCATGGTAAACGTGTATGAGAGTGGAGCATTTGGCTTTTCAGTAAGTCCAAACCCCTTAAATTGTCTGCGCAGGTATTCTCGAATAACTTCAAGGTTCGCTTGGACGTGGGGATTGTCTTCGTTACTTATGTTGCCTATAAGGTCGTCCCTTCTTTGGCCGTTTGTCACTGTAATTGCCTCCCCCAACCGCGCGATCTTGTGGTGTTACATTTCTCAGACAAATACTGAGCGCGCCTTCATCCCGCCACTTTACTCATTCTTCTAATTTGATCGTTATGATGCTAGACAATGGCGTTTTCTTCAAGCGGAAAGGACATCTTCTCCAACACATCTCTCCCTACCAGCCTACCGAGGCAGTGCATTCATTTTTTCGACAAAGCCCTGCATGGCGTGGATTGTCCGCCTTCTGGCCCAGTGCAGCAACGGGGCATGTAGCTTCCGAAGCCTCGACAAATAAGACGCTAGTGATAAAAAGTAATGGCTTCTAACGGAGCGCTAATTGACGTTTGCTGACCTAATAAGGCAGATCTTAACAGGTCATCCCGAGGTATGACGCCGCAGCAGTTAAGAGAAACCATCAAAGCCAAAGTACCCGGCCTTCTATGGCACCGACAGATCGAAAAAGGGCACATAAAGACCTGATCATGCCCTGCTGGCGCAAATCTATGTGGCAGCCCGATCAAACTCATGCAACTTAAAGCGTGAGATTCGGTCCGGCAATAATCAAAACACGACTAAGTTTCGGGCTAGAACTGCCGCCTAGATAAGTGGTGCCAGAGACCCCGTGTGATCACGAGTTCTCTTACTTCGGTGATGATCCAGACTGCCCTCCCAGACTTCAGCCTCAGTGCGTCACACATGACTTGTATTAGGTGAACGGCGTGGGACGCAATCCTGACCATCTCGGCAACGACGTAAATTGACGGAGTGTCCGTTCCATAAACCACGTCAGAAGGCCGGCGACCGCCACCACACCTAGCATTGAAAGAATTTGAGCCACTGGAGCGCCACGATTTATGGCGACCATCCACTTAAAGGGCAAGAAGTGGAGAAGATAGATGCCATAAGAATGGATTCCAATCCATGTCAGCACATGAGATGTGGATTTCGATTCGAGAATCGCCAATTTACAGATCCCCCAGAACACGCCCGTCATGCCAAGTGACACGAACAAAGGTGCGACGGTTGTGCCCATGAGTGTCGTTTGCGCCGCTAGGCCTATGAGATATACGATGAGTGCCCAGCCTGTGATTACGCGTATAGAGGCCGGGGAGACTGAGGACAAATCGAGCTTGCGGTCATACAGCCATCTGGCAATGGCCATCCCAATTGTAAATTCTCCTAGCCGTGTGATGCAGATAATACCCAGATCCCATGAAGACAGATGTTCAACTGCCACGATACCCCAAATGCGACTCATCACGGTCAATACGAAGGTGCATGTGAGAAAACGTGAAATGCCCACCGTTTGAAGCAACCAAAAAAGA
The DNA here is from genome assembly GCA_046734935.1 of Nitrospirota bacterium. Classification (GTDB taxonomy): domain Bacteria; phylum Nitrospirota; class Nitrospiria; order Nitrospirales; family Nitrospiraceae; genus Nitrospira_C. Next base: position 13,358 of record JBKPSD010000083.1, on the reverse strand, counting down.
ATCGGGAAGAGACAATATAACTGGAGGATCACCCAAACGAACCACCATGCCGGATCGAGGTAAAGGAACGTATCATAGGTGAATCGTAAGCCGAAAAGACTGAGAATGATTTGAGGAAATTCAAGCGGGATTCTTTGTCCGGGGATCAACCTGGACGCAACCAAATCAAGAACGTGCGCGGCCATGTATAAGGGAAAGATTCGAAGTACACGACGCATAAAATAATGACGGAGCCATGCCTTTTCACCTGACGTATGAAGTGTTGACCATGTCAGTGTTAATCCGCTGACGACGAGAAACACGCCCGGTGCATTGGCCCCGAGCATGGTGAAGAAGTGTAGGACGGAGAGGAAGTAAGAGTCATGCGCGGGAAACATGACGTCCGGATGGGACCAAAGGTTGGGCAAGTCTCGGGAAGCCAACAACACCCATGGTCTTCGATCGAACAATGCCGCCTGCATGTGGACCGTGACCACACCGAGGATGGCGAGTGCCTTAATCTGTTCGATTCCTGTAATAGGAGGGATCTTTCGCATCCGGTGTCCTTCCATAGAATTTGCCGCCTGCGTTGATTACAGCTCAGTGCCATCCACCCACCTCGCTCCTGTCAGTGCTGCCCAATGATCGAGGCCTGATGTAATTGGGATAATTTTCCCAAACAGGTGGCATGTTACACCGATGGGTCTTAATTAAGAAGATGGTTGCTCTCTTGCAAAAAGCCCCAGGGTAAGGCGATAGATTTGTAAGGGGGATGCCTATCTAGATGTAGGCCAGTGGACGGGAATTTCTGGCCCGTAGTGTCCTGCCGGGAAGAGGCCGGGGGAGGTGGCAGGCGCGGTCTGCCTTCTGATTCTACACAGCTCCGAGATATCACTCGAATCTGTGAAGAGCGGCGGGGGAGAAACGATGGGTCTCGCCCGCATAACCGCGGCTACGGTGTAAGAACTCGCCGTCGAATCAGGCGGCGAAGCGAAGGCAACTCCTTGGTTTTCAAAAGCGGAGCAACGGCGCCAATGATGGTTGGATTCGCTCGAATGACGAGAAACAAGCAGCGTCAGCGTTAGTCGGGAGTCAAGGAAAACCAGCGATGGAAAGCGCCCCGCCATTGCCCCGGGAATGGTGTCAGCCGCAGCAGTTGTCTTAGGTCTTCGCCATTCAGCCAGAGCAGATCAAATGCGAAATATCGGACCGGGTGGCGTCGTTGCATCATGTCAGCAAAGACGCTTCGGCCGAGATGGTCGACAACGGCCAGTTCGCCATCCAGGATGGCGTGTGCGCATTATCTTCTTTCACCAGCGGCACTCGAAGGTCTTGATGGCCGGTGAGCCGGTTTCTTCCGGCGACTCGAGTAGTGGTTGACGCGATCGTAGTCAGAGATGCGGCGCAACGCTCAAATTTGGCGTCTGCGAGGAGGTCGGCGATTTTTCAGGGTAGCGCACCGTACTGGTCACAAACTGGAGTGATGGTGAACTTCAAAACCGCTCGACTCCAAACCACGGGAAGGATCTCATTACAAATTGTAAAATATCCTCGTTCGTCGGCTCAAACGCTTGGCAAAACGGGCACACCTCTCGGACGCTGCTTTTAAAGCCGTTGCAGTATGAGCAGCGAGACGACGAAGAACTAACAATCTCCTCGATAGGAACGGATTCCCTGATGAGAGGCTCCGGATAAACAACCCATGACGGATTCCTAGCCGGCACAAGCGGTTCAGGCTCGACGGTGCCTGAACCCGTCATGCGGGGGCGTTTATCAATACTTGCATCATAGTGTTTTCATTTATCGGGATCGGATAAGACTTCATACGCCTGCTGGATCCCTTGAAACTTTTCCTTGCTCTGTACACCAGCAAGATCAGGATGGCACTGCTTTGCTAACCGCCGGTAAGCAGTATGAATGCCTTCCACATCTTCTGACCGATCCACTCCTAAGATCTTATAGTAATCATCCAGACTCACATACTCCCCCCAATGTCTGAACTGACGAGAGCACTATTACGATAAAGTTTATCATGCCAAACTCGTCGAGGACTATCCTAGGTCACCTTGACTTCAATGGATTTAGGCCGGGCTTTTTCCGATTTTGGTAGGCGCACGGTCAGTACACCATTCTTAAATTCAGCGGTGACCTTCTCCGCGTCTACGGTCTCAGGCACGGTAAAGCTCCTAGCGAAGTTTCCATACGCACGCTCGATCTTGTGGTATCGCTTCCCTTTCTCTTCTTTTTCCTGTTCCCGGTGTCCAGAGATCAGCAGCACGCCGTTTTCGACTGACAATTTGACATCTTTCTTCTCCACTCCGGGAAGCTCTGCTCGGATTTGAAACTCATCGTCTGTTTCCATCACATCTACAGCTGGTGCCCAATCAACTAAGGCCATAGCCTCATCGCGTCCTGCACTCGGTATATTACGTCCAGCCAGAAGGCGATCTATGCGGTCGGACATGTTTTGAAGATCGCGAAGAGTATCGCGGCTGATCGGTCGCATAAAGTCCACGGGGTACCTCCTTTGTTAAGGGTTCAAGTGGATGGTCCGGCGAGAAAGTAATTATTTCTATTAGGTTGTCAAGGGCTGTAGGCCTGACATTAGAGCCCTTGTACGCAAGGTACTGATAGTTCATCCCCCAACGTAATCCGACCACGATGCCAGGGGCACTTCGCTACGTTCCAAATCAGCGCACTCGCAATTAGAGGGATAGGGCGCACATCATTGCTTCTCGTTTCCTAGGTTCCTCCATCTGGTCAAGGCTTATTGACAGACGCTCCAGTTGACTTGAGTGGAAGCTCGTTTTATCTGAGGCACAGTTGAATCGCTGGACTGGATGGACTGGGCGAGTCCACACTGGACGAGCGACTGTCGACCCTTTCCTCGGCTCTTCCAACCATTCAGTCACCTTTGAAACCGGCAGACGTGATCGGACGACGTGGTCTGAGAGGCGAGGTTCGGGGTTTGACCCCAGGCATCTGCAGGTCGAGGTGCGCAATGGCATGCTTCACGTGAGCTACGAACATGAGGCGGAATGGCGTCCGAACAACGGCGAAGCGAGCGGCCGGCAGTATGCCGGCATTTGATCGTACGGTTGCCTTGCCCAAGGGCGTCGATGACGAGCGGGCAGAAGCTACATGCAAGCATGGGGTGCTCACTATTCGCATGCCTTGGCGACACGGGGCCAGACAGCGATCACACCGCCTCACGGTCTCGGTCGAATGAGCATGGGGTTCTGACGGGTCGGCACTAGCTGCGCCGTTATTCAGCCCCAATGGATTCGGGAAGGAATAGTTCAGCAGGACACTGAAACCTGTAAGGTCCACATACACACGATACACACCTGTCCCACGACTTCTTACTGTTATCTCGCTGACTTATAGAATCGCTCCTGTCTCCTTTTGAACAGACAGCGCAGACTCAAAAACTCATAATAAGTGATAGTTCAGATGGGGTCATGAGGTAGGCAGGTGGCCGATTTACGAACACCTCCAGTCGATCGATTGCTTCGCATCATGGGCTCGGTTACTGGTCGGCCCATCAAGAAGGATTACTTCTTTGAAGGTGCCACTTGACTCGAAAAGAAGCCCAATCGTTAAGAGAGAAATGGATCAACGAAGGAAACCTGCCTTGCGATCACATATCACTAAGTTTAAAACAAACGGACACCGGTTATTTAATGGAGAATTTGCTCTGCACGCAGTGCGGAGCTGAAATCAGACGAAACAGCCTGCAACGGGCTGAGTTTTATGGTAGGGGTTCGTGCTGAGCTAAGAGGGGTAAAAATCACAAGCCATGCTCGCTGACATGATCGGTGCGACGCGCCCACGCGTCAATTTCTTCATGAACAAGTTCCGAAAGTTTGGCTTCGTGGACTTTGCGTGTGCATAGCTCCCTATTAAACGTGGTGCTCCATGACTAGCGCGATCTGGTTCCTGCGTAAAGAACTCGGTGATGCAGAGGCACGAGTACTGCCACAAGTAAGTCCCTGACCTGGCTCCGCGCTCAAGTCAGTGATGCTGGCCTGCTGTACGGATGACGATGCTATGAGACCTTGGGTGGATCGGCTCACATTCCCTGCACTTGAGTACGTTGGGGATATTATCCTTAACCTGTTAATTGCGGCCGGCGGTATCATACTGCTTATGATCGGCGTCTTCTTATTTGCTTAATAATCGCAAGTAAACAATTCGGTTATGGGTCTCCGGCTGCCGAATAAAGGCCAAGAAAGGAAATTCACATGAAAGTTCGCGACCTGACCGCACAGGAGAGAGCTAACCTGTTTTTGGTCGGAATGCTCGTCTGCTGGGTGTGTTCGGTGCTGTATGCGATAGTGGTTCTAGGAGTTAGGTGAAAAATATAACACAATTGACTCTCACGACGACACTCAGTGAATTGAACCGGCTTTGCGGTGCTTACTACGATGCCACCTGTGTGGAAGATCCCAAGGTTGCCGACGAAGCGTGGAAAACCTATGTGCAGTACGTTCGTCGCTACAAAGTGGAGCGCGGTCTACTCTAAGCCTTCGATGCTGATGAAAAACGACGAGATCACGTCTATCCGAGGCGGTAAGGATCTATGAGCCGGACGCAATAAATGTACCGCCTATTCACGGTGACATGTCCTAAGACCTGTAGAGCCATCCTTACCTTGCTGATCCACAAGCTGGCCTCCGACAGGTACCATTTCTCTAGATTCTCCAAGCGAGTTCACCTCCCTATATAGCTTTGGTCCTAGCTGCCATACTAGCGCTCTTCCAGCGTTGGGGACTGTGAAATCAACCCCCCCGATAATTGGATCATACGCTTTGGCATGTTCTATTTGTCGAGTGACTGAGCGGGCTTCGTCGGCTACGCCGTTTTGCTCAATACTCTTCCTGGCATAGATGGCGGCGCGGAATGGCCTCCCCTTTTAATGAATACGGTGCAGGCTCGTCTTTGTTCGTCACGATTGGGGTTTATCCGAGTTCTAAGACCAAGATCAGATCAGTATGAGTAGCTGATATGGTCCAGTCCCGGGCCAGTCTTCCAGTCCAAGACTTCATACGCGCCATTGAGCGGCTCAATACTTATGCTATTAATCATAAAGGGCTGCTCGAAAATGATTGCGAAGCGGTCTTGTTTCACGCCCGTAAGTTAATCAGCGACCTCAAAGAACATTGTGTTGGGCGTAACCACAGGCACGAGAACTTAAAACAGGCGGCGTAGATGGCTTCAAATCCTCAAGCGCTTAAAATTTGTTCCATGTGTCGACTCGTTCGAGACGATCGAGATGTGGTCAAAGAAACCTGGATCACGAAAAAGAAATACCGACAAATCACCGGAATTGCGCCAGGTGTTTGCAAGCCGATCTATACGTTCTGTTCTGCCTGTATCGCATTTATCGACAGTCACCGCACGGCAGCCTAAGCCACACTCAGCCCTCTTACTGGTGGCTCCAACGGTCCTGGAAATCCTCCCGATCAATCAATCCGAGAGGCACATTGTAGCTAGGCAGCACAGCGCACCACTTCATCGAACGTACCTAACTGCTGTACTCGTTCATAGCCTTGGCGTTGGTAATCCTGAATGCAGCGTTCTCGTTTGCTCTCCGCCATTTGGGCAGTCACGCCTGTTTCTTCATAGGGTCCGCATTGGACCTCAACTCCTGTTTGCGGATGACGAAGCTGAACGGTGTCTGACCTGCAACCGACGAGGAGGGCAGACAGCAGAATCATGAGCAACTGAACAGAGATTAGGATCATCGGTTATCCTCCTGTCGTTATCGGGATGCGCTTGCTTGGTCATTTCGGCGGCTCCGTCGGCCCAGCCAATTTCTCCCGAGCAATCCGACAGGTGTCGCGGGTCCCAATAGCAGCTAGTCTTCCTGCCCTCAGTTCGACTGTCCGTTTTTGGAAAAGTTGTAGGTGAGCATTTTGATGGGGGTTAGGATAAGTCCTTGTGATCTTGGTGAGGCTATGCCGGAACTAATCGAGCGGCCCGTTGGTATAGATCGATGCCGGCGCACATTGCACACCTTGTTCGCTCTCGAATTGATTGAGCTCGGTAAGTTCGAGTGGCGCCGTCGGAATGACCATGAATGGGAAGTTGGGCGGTGGCCTGGGTTAGAGCTCACCTTGTTAGCCCGTCCGGAATGGCAAGCCGAACGAGCTCCATTTGCCATCTGTCCTTTCCCTGGAAGTGATGGGGGAGTCTCCTTCATTCTTCTTATCGCTTTCCAACACCAGACAAACGTCTCATACTCGACCACCGGCGATACCTCAGTGTCGGTTTCGACCTTAACAACAGTTGATGTGCAACGCGATGTCACTATGTGCGCACATGAGGTGTTCGACACTGCACTATGGCTTCAATTGCCCAACCTTGAAGCGAGACACATGAGACTCGCCCGACGAATCTTGCCAAAACTTCCATGCATGAAATCGATGATGGAAATGCAGCACCCTTTCACCGCTCCAGCCGCCGATATCTACATCAATGCACTTCCAATAACCCGGCTCCTCTAACCGATCTCTTTCCTAAGCACGGGATCGCAGATGTGTTGGGAAGGCTTGCGTGGAGCTACGGTAATCTTCCGTCTCAGCTGCAGTACTTTCTCGGTCAAATGAGAAAAGGCGGTCGTTCTTGGAGACTGCCTGTGCGGGGCTTCCTGAAGATGACAGACAGCGCTTAAGAACGAGCACGTCCACTGCTCGGATGCTGGTACGCCGCCACCAAAGTATCCGGCCGCCGCTCCGTTTAGCAGCCGCCGCCCAGACAGCCAAGCCTCAGCCGTCCCATTAACCCCGTTCTTAGTCAACCGATGTGGCTTCGACTGCGGATCTTCTCTATGCACATCGGCCGCAGGCTACTTGACCGTGTATCCTTTTCCTTCCATGCATGCTCCAAACGCGCGTTGGTAGCCTTCTACGTTCGCTGCGTGCTGTTTCTCAGCTTGCTGTTCAGCTGCCTGCTGCTGCTTCTCCCCTTTACGTTTCTTGTGTGCGCCGGCTGCCGCACCGACTCCGGCACCGACCGCCGCGCCCTTGCCGGCATCTCCGCCGATCGCCCCGCCAATCGCGCCGACGGCTGCGCCCTTGGCAGCGCCTTTTGCAGCGCCACCTTGGGGTGCCGGTGCGGCGGCATGCTCAACAGCCTTGTTCGGATCGAAACCCGTCTGGTCTTTTGCCCATTTGTAACAGCTGAACTCATCCTGCTCCTGCTGTTCCTTTGTCTGCCCGTTCTTGGGGAATACGAATAGCTCTGCTGACGCGGGAAGAGCGGTGCTGACCGCAGTAAACGTGCACAACGAGATCGCTGCCAGTAAGCGTTTCATGTCACACCTCCAAAATAAAAATGTTGAGGACCGTGTCGTTCTCTCTTCTTCAGGTGAGCGCTGCCATCGTGTCATCACTCATTGGATGCGACCAACGAGGAGGGATCATGCCTAACGGATGAGTTCGACGGGCAAGAATAAGCTTTAGCTTGACCGCTGACAACTGGCAGAAGTGACAGAGTGGGAACGCAGCTGCAGATTCTCACGATCGAGCGTAAATGTTTCGGTAAAATCTTCGCCTGATCTTAACTGCTCACATCATCGGGTAGTCGATTACGTTGTAAATGCGAAAGGTGACCGGACCAATCTTATCTATTATCTCTATGCACTTGAGTCACCGAGCGTGACAAGAACCTTCCTGTTCCCATCCGCAAACTGCAGGTCCGCTGCGTACCCGTTTCATACTTCCGTCAGCAAGAACCGGAAACAATAGGACCTATGGGAAAGACTGGTACCAATAGAACGAATCTAACGCTTCGATAACAAAGGTTATTGGGGAAACCAAACGAAATAACTGACTTTCCCAAAAACGGTGTATTTGAGCTTGTAAGGCGTGGGTTCGAGTCTCAGGCGGCTCACCGCTAAATCATCAGTTCTGCACTGTGGCTGCAGCCGCCATTGGCCTATAAGCTATTCAGAGCTGCTTCACCGCTTCGGGCAACCTGATATGGCACTCCGGCTTGACATTTTCTGACATGGCCCCTTATTTTCGTCCGCCACGGAGGATTCATGGGCAACGTCCCGAGGGGACGTTATCGCCATACCCTTTCTCCATCAACGCGACGATTCTCTTGCACAACATCGTGTATTTGGACGAGGAATCTGTGTAACTTTTCATGGCAGGATGGAACGATCCTTAACTTTCATTGGATCAAAGAAAGCCAACCTGCCAAGGCTGGACCCGTGGAGTCTCGTTCGCTCCTCGCACCGGATTGCTGCAGTCGCTATTCTGGGGCTGTCCATCTTGATCCATGGAAAGAGCATTGCGGGGGATATCACTCTCTTGAGCATCGGCCCACGCTACGGGTTCAGCGGAAAATCACCCCTGTTGGGAAAACAACAGACATACAATTTTGACCTTTTCGACGTCGCCGCCACCTTCGAACTTCCTTGGTCATGGCCGCTGGGTGAAAGTCCTTTCACTGTCGAGACGAGACTGATCACCAGCGCTGGAGCCCTCTATGCGGCAGGAGACACCGGATTCATCGCCACTGTTGTCCCTAATGTGGCCTTGAGCGGCTGGGATGGACTCGTGTCACTTGATCTTGGGGTGGGATTAGGATTCTTCGGTCGGGACAAATATGGCACACAGGATTTCGGGGGGCACGTCCAATTTGTGCTGACCACGGCACTTCAAATCCACCCATTCTCTCATGCATTTGCGGGATTCCGCCTTCAGCACTTCTCCGATGCAGGTCTGTATGGTTCCGATGCCCTGGGAGTGGATATGTACATCGTCGAAGTGGGCTACAGGTTTTGACGACGGGTAAGCGTTCGCCTACAAACTTCGCTCTATTGATAACAGGGGCGGTGAACTATGAGCACGATCCGTCCGGACGTGTCGGCATTTTCGAGAAGTTGTGAACGGTTGCTATCCGAATATCTTGACCCGCCTTTGACCGATGATGAGCAACAGTTCGTTGCCTACTACCTCGACGAGTTGACACGCCGTTGAAGGCCAACCAACAACAGTTGCAGCCGATGCTTCCGGCCAGCGACGGTCGAACCGCTCAAGCCGAAACACGCCGCGTCTAGGAGAATCATCTCCTAGCTCCGTTCGTCGTTCGCCAAAGGGCTGTCTAATTTCTCGATTGATGTAGCGGGGGAATGAGGCATGACCGAAGGGTTTTGAGCGTCTTCGAGTATCAGGACTGGTTGAATGGATGCGACTGCTCGCTGCATCGCGCCGTAGAGTTCAGACATTATCTTTTCCTTATCTACGACTTCGAAGGCGCCAGCTTTCTTCATCGCATACTCGCTGTAGCTTTGGACAATCAACGACAACCCGATCACGGCGATTTCTGGATGATGAGTTTTGATGTATCGCGTCGCCGCGATGCCGTCTATCTTCGGTAGGTTTATGTCCATGATCACGAGGGACGGCTGTAGATTTGTCACCATCCGAATAGCCGCTTCCCCATCGCCCGCCTCGCCAACGATTTCGAGATTCGGATATTGATTGAGGACACTGCGCAGCGAATCGCGCATCATCTCGTGGTCATCAACTAGAAGTACTCGAATGGGCTTAGCGGTAGCCATCGGTCCCTCAAAATACGTTAAGGATTAAGCTTTAAGCCTTCGCAAGATATCCAAGGCACTAGGGAAAACCCTTGTTTGTGAACATTTCAAAGCATACGGTCGACAAAGAGTTGCTCGACAGGCGAGCCGGTCCTCCACTGCCACGGTTGAGAAGGACGTTCCTCCGGCGGCGCCAAAGCCCTCCTCGGGCACGACGTCTCAGGATTTTCATACCGTTTGGCCACATTTGCTGGCTAGTGGCAGTGCCACCGTGTCGAATCCTCTCTGACATAACTGTACGGTCCAACGAATACTTGCCAAAGTTTGAAAAATGACGTCAGAACGCGAGTACGTTTATGCGGGACTGCTTGGCAAACAGCTCGAACCCCGCCACATTCTCAGTGAAGTGAAGATTCACTTCACTTTGCCTAACAGACTGGTTTCCGTTCCTATTGTTATAAATGTGGCCGCCCAGTTCCACGTTCCATTACGTAGTCGCATTAGGTTGATTTGATCCTAGATGACTACCCATAATGGATTATCGGCCGCTTCTCTTTCCTCAAGAGAGGATGTGTGCGATGGCATCCTTATCCGCAGTTCCAACAGCTCCACATCGCGACGCACCGCAACTCACATCACATGAATGCATTCGGCTTTCAGAACGATCTCATCGACACGGCTTGTGGCAGCATCTCATCAGCTGGTTCGGTTGGTACCCCTGGCACTGTGTTCGCTGCCGCAGTCGTTTCTATCTGCGTCAACGGTATTAGCTCATCACGCTTCCTTACCCGCTGATCTTCCTGCTGATAAACGATGCGCAGTTCACAGCCTTTATGAACACCTAAGCAATTCAACCCGTACAATCTAACTCATTCGGTTAATGTTTTTCTTCTCATGCCTTTTGCTATATCTGTACACTCGGGAGTCTGATTCGTGGCGGCGGTTGAGAGCGGTAAGGGAGGATAGGGGAGTGCTCATGCGGCCTCCACCAACAGGTCAATATTGAAGGTTAACGGCCGCTCCGTGGTTTGACGGTTCCCGTCGGGGACACCAGACTGTACGGAGCAATCAATAGCGGCTCTTTTTAGAGAAGCGAATGCATCAGGAAGCAACGGTAGATAGCTTCCTGTTCCGGTAATATGGTACCTCCTCCGGTGATTCTCCTCGACAGCTTCGCAGCGTAGCGGGTGCTCAAGCTGAGTCCGAAGCAACCGAGGTCGCCGCGTGAACCTGAGTCGCCGATCCATAGTCTTCCCGCCTCTCATTCTGCGAATTTCCACTCTGGTCAGTTCGTCATTCACATCTCGATAAGGGCAACTAGTCTGCCAAAAACGCGCCCCCCTAGCTTGCGACAAAGTCGTTTTGATAAATTTGTGGGCCGAACATGGGTACGGTGTACAATAGCTGGCTTTGGTTGTCAGCTTCGTTTTTACCTGCAAAGCCAAGGGATGAATGATCAAACAAAGTACTGCCGAGCCAACAGTCTTAATCGTCGAAGACGAGGCTATTGTCGCCGAAGACCTCTCCCGAAAGGTGAAGAGCCTCGGTTACCGAGTTGTTGGTATATATCCTACAGGAGAGGAGGTAATCGAAGCCGTACAGGCGCGTCCTGCAGACCTCATATTGCTCGACCTTCAATTAAGCGGCAAGTTAAATGGCGTCCAAACGGCGGAAAGACTTCATCTAGTCTGTGAGGCAGCAGTCGTCTTCATCTCGGCAAACTCGGATCCCGACACCGTCAAAAAGGCGAATGCCACCGCTCCCTATGGATACATCCTGAAACCGTTCGGCGATCGGGATCTCGCGGTCCAGCTGGCTGTTGCTCTTCATAAGCACCAAGCAGACAAAATACTGCTCAGGAATGAAGAGCAACTTCGGGAGGCCAATGCACAATTGTTAAAGACTCAAGATCTGCTGTTGGCTGCACAGCGCGGCGCGAAGGCGGGCGTTTGGGAGATCGATCTCAAGACTGACAAAATCACATGGTCCGCCCCCTATTATGAGCTGTTCGGCATCAATCCGACGATACAACCCTCTCCTGCGGTGTGGATCTCCTGCGTACATCCTGACGACCGTGCCCGTATTTCCGAGCTGCATGAGCAATCGATAAAAGAAAAACGTCATCAGGATATGGTCTTCCGAATCGTGAAGCCAGATGGTGCTATTCGATGGATTCAACGGACCGGCAAAATGGAGTTCAGCGAGCAAGGTGACGCGATACGCATCAATGGAATCAGTTTTGACATTACGGATCGCAAGCAGGCTGAAGACGCTGTCGCCGCCGTGGCCTTGTTTCCAGCGCAAAATCCCGCGCCTGTTCTCCGGGTGAATGGTGCGGGCATTCTGCTCTACAAAAATCCGGCTTCGGCGAGACTTCTCACGGAACTGGGTCTAGAAGTCGGCCAACCCGTTCGAGCGTTTCTTCGAGATTTGGTCGACCACTCACTCAAAACCGGACGAACGGACATATCGGAGCAGACGAGCGGTTCTCGTTTGTACCTCGTGTGTGTGACGCCGATAAGCAATGAGAACTATGCCAATCTGTATTGGACCGACATTACGGAATTGCGGGCGAGTGAACGGCTGATGCGGGCCATTTTCAATCAGCAGTTCGCCTTTAGTGCATTGCTCTCGCCCGAAGGGCACGTTCTGCAACTAAGTGAATCGGTCTATCGAAACAATCAAGGCACAAATATAAATCCGCGAAACTTGATCGGTCAGAGTTTCCTTGAGGCCCCATGGTGGCGAAATTTGCCAGATACGGTTGCTGAATGGCGACGCCAATTCTTAGAAGCGGTCAGTCAGCCAGGCCCTGCACGTGGTGAAGCTCCGTACCGACTAGCCGACGGGGAGCTCCGGTACGCCATGAATACGGTCACGGCCCTTCGCAACCACGACGGCAATGTCGAGTATTTGCTCTGCGAAGGCATGGACATTACCGCGCGGAGACGAGCAGAGATGGCGTTGAGCGAAAGCGAGGAACGCTATCGGGCTACCTTTTCCAATGCAGGAGTCGGCATCGCGCACGTCGGTTTAGATGGACGTTGGGTGCGGTTTAACGATGCTGTATGTCACATCACGGGGTATTCGCGGGAGGAACTCGAGACAAAAACGTTTGCTGACATCACCCATCCGGAAGACATTGAGCCGGATTGGGCCAATGCCAGACGGCTACTGGCTGGGGAAATCACCACGTATAGCCTGGAGAAACGCTATATCCGAAAAGACCGTGCGTTAGTATGGGTGAACCTTACGGTCTCGCTACTGCAGAGTGAAAGCGGTACCGGTCAACAATTCATCTCAGTCATCCAGGACATTACCGATAGGAAACGAGCGGAGGCGGCCGTCCGCGATCGTGAGCGATTTTTAACGACCGTCACCGGCGCGGCGCGTGTAGGATTAGTCGTGGTAGGACCCGGCTATGTGTATCAGTTTGCTAATGAAGCCTATGCCGAAATTTTCGACCTTCCAGCGGATCATGTTGTCGGCCGACATGTGTATGACATTCTTCCCGACGGCTGGACGCAAATCCAGCCTCGGCTGGATCGTGCATTTGCCGGAGAGCGTGTGTCCTATGAGCTCGCCTTGCCGCCGCGCGGAGAGGAAGGCCACAGCCGTTCTTATGCAGTGTCATATGAGCCGCACGAAAATGAAGACCACTCGAAGACGGTGGTCGTCGTCGTTGTCGAGATTACCGGTCGTACGAGATTCCTTTAGTGAACAACCTCTCGAGGGAACAGAGAGCTGACGACGGTTGCTTCATAGCACCAATGGCCGAGGCGTTACGGGCTGACCGGCTACAAAAACCATCGAGTACCGCTTT
>JBKPSD010000082.1:0-52831 GCA_046734935.1 Nitrospirota bacterium | reverse complement strand
GTCCTCATCGCGCGGGCAGTGCTTGACCAATGGCCGTGCGCTCGGCTTTGCCGCGCTCCACCCATTGATGGATCAAGTCGCGAATCGCCGTGAGCCGCCCCGTGACGGCCTGCACGCGTTCCGTGGCCAGCCCGAGACGGTGTTGCGCGAGCACCGACAAGAGACTTTGCAATCCGCCGAAAAACGTCATGGCCGGGGTGACATTGACCTGCAGTGCTTCGGCGCGCAACTGAGTCACCTCCTGAAGCGACGCTTCCATGGCGCCGTTCGGAGGGGTAGCCTCGCCGGCCAGCGCAGCGAGTTTTTGCGCCAAACCCGGCATCTGAGCGTCGATCAACTGTACAAAGGCCTCCTCGGACGCGGCCATGCGGTCCAGATAGCCCTGGATGACATCGACGCCGACTTGCTGCACGCCGGCCTGAACTTGGCCTTCCATTTGATCGATCAATGTCTTGATGAGATTCCGTTCCAACGGCCCCGTTGGAGCCTGGTGCTTCGATTGGAGCGCTCGCAGCGTGTCGAGGAACTCGGCCGGAGACAATGCGGGAGCCGCCTCGACCACTTCGGCCTCGGCTTGGGATTCGAACGATACGCCCGTAGCGCTCGTCAGGGCCGTATGGATTTGCCCCAGTTGCTTACAGAGCGAAAGAAAATCCTGCACCGAAAAGGATTTCGTCGGATCCTTGATCGCCTCGATGAACGGCAAGGCGGCGAAACTGGCCTGCTCCACATCAGGAAGATTGATGGTGGCGGCAGAGCCGCCGAGATTGGTCACGCCGGCGGTGAGGGTGCCGATCAGTGCGGCATGGCGTTCCGGGGGCGGCCCTTGCTGCAGCTCGTCCAATGCGACGTGAATGTTCTGCAGCCATTCGTGCGCCTCTTGGACGAAGAGATCGACGAGCTCTTTTTGAAATTCATCGGAAGTATCGCCCGACATCCATCCACTCCCTCACCGCGGCGGAAATCCACGGAGAAGCCCTTCTGCTGGTCAGCCACTCGCCCGCTGCGCTGCAAGGGAGAATCACCGGCGTAAGACATCGATGGTCCGCCAGAACACGACACCCGTCAGGCGCGTTTGGACCCGCCGCCGAGCTGGGATGCCAAGCCTGCGATCTCGCCCAACTTCTTGGCCATTTCCTCGAATCGCTTCGTCGCCTGCTGAGCAGCCATCTCCGTTTCGGTGACCCGGCGGGCAAGAACGGCGTTCCGCTCGCGCTCGGTTTCCAAGAGCTGTTGCATTTCTTTCGCTTTTCCGCCGCTGTTCTCGGTGTCCGCCAATCGACGCGTGAGTTCTTCCACGCGCTGTTGCTCCCGTGAATATTGCTGCGCAAGTTCTTGCGATCGACTCACCGCCTTCTCCATAGCCGTCATCTGCTGCACCAGCTGAGTGGCAGCCTGCCGCTCGGCGTTCAACGCGGCCTCGAGCTCTTGCACCCGGCCTATGGATTTCTGCAGCTCGGTGATGCGCTGTGTTTGTTGCGCCGCCAAAGCCCGTTCTTTTTGCAGGACGCCTTCGAGGTCCTGCGCCCGCGCGGCCTGAGCTTGCGCATCGGCGGCGACCTTTTTGTATTGAGCCGCCTGGTCCCGCTCCGTCTTCCAAAGCGCGTCGAGTTCCTTGACGCGTTGCGCGGTCACCGCCGATTCCAGGGCCGCTCGCTTCGCCTGCTCGCGTTCGGCGGCCAGGAGCGATTCAAGCTCTTTCGCGCGCCCGGCCTCGAGTTCGAATTCCTTGAGCCGTCCCGCCTGGGCCTCGAGGTCTTTCATCCGGACGGCTTGTGCTTCGAGGTCTTTCATCCGGCCGGTCTGCGCTTCCAGCTCCTTGATTCGAGCCGTCTGCGCCTCGAGTTGAGCGACCCTCTGAGTCAACTGCGCCGAGTTGCGGCGTTCTTGCTCAAGTTCGGCGGTCACCTGTTTAAGTTTTTGCAGTGTCTCGCGGGAGGCCTCCGCCTCCTCGGCCGCACCCGCCGCGCGCTGAGCGGAAATCGCCGGCGCGGGCTGAGGATCCGCAGCGGCCGGGTTGACCGGAGCGGGCGGAGGCTGTTGCTTCTTGCCGAGAAGCTCAAGCACACGATCTTTGAGGGATGTGCCTTGAAACGGCTTTTTCAGCACGCCGTCCGCATGACAGGACTCGGCCTGCTTCGTGACTTCGTCGTTGACGATGCCGGAGATCAGCAGGACCGGGGTATTGGCGAGTGCAGTCTGCGCGCGGACGAATGCGCAGACCTCGTAGCCGCTCTTGTCCGGCATGATCACGTCGGACACGATGAGGTCAGGCACCTCTTTGGCCAGGAAGGCCAATGCCTCCTCGCCGTTAGCCGCCAATGTCACGCCTAACCCGGCCTCCGTCAGCAGCCGTTCGGCGACCTTGCGAACGGCGATGCTATCGTCTGCGACCAGGATCTTCGGCATGTATTATTCCTTTCCATTATCACGCTTATGACCGGAGGTGATCCTGACGATTTCTGCCGAGCCGTTGCAACGCAACAATGTCGATTTCCTGTCCCTCGTCGGTAAAGCTGCCCAACGTTTCCAGGTCGAGGCGCTTGCTGGGCACGATGTGCGCAACATCCACGTTATGCAGGGACGGAATGACTCCGTCGATACATATGGCCATCGGACCGTCGACATGACGCGCCACGAGACACAATAGCGGGTCCCCTTCGACCTCCCGGCTGAGCCGGGTCGCCAGGTCATAGACCGGCATGACGTCCTTTTCACGCTTGAGCATGGCTTCCACGAACGGTGTGCGGCTCGGCACCGGTACGGGATCGATCCACGGCGCGACGCCGCCGACATCCTCCGTCCGCGCCGCCAATTTTTTACCACCCACAGAAAACACCACGACGTTCCATGAACGTTTGGTGGTGACCGACTGATCCTGCTGACGGGTTGCGCGAAGCATGGTGCACCTACGACGAGGACAATGCGTGATGAGGCACGACTTCTCCCAGTTCGCCCAACACCCAGTCGGGACTCAGAATCAGCACCAGATGATCCCGGTAAATCGTTGTTCCCGAGATCCAGGTCCGTTCCTCGCTCTGAAAGTGCGCCGGAAGGGGGCGGCATTCGGCGCGCTCGACCTCGATCATGCCAATGACCTCCTCGACGCGGACAGCGCCGTGGGTCTGGCCATTCGAGTAGAGGACGACCCGCATGTCCGGATTGGAAAGGTCGAGTGCAGCGCCTACACGGTCGGCCAGGTCGACGTCCTCATACGTGACGCCGACAAACGTGACCCGGCCTTCCTTCCGCGCCTCTTGAGGGGTCAGCACCCCGCGGACACCTTGAGACGGCAACGCGCACCACTGATTCCCGAACCGGACGACCAGGAGGCTGGTCGTCTGCACGAGAGTAGTCGTTACCTTATGATGGCCTCTCAGACTCATTCAAATCTCAACGACGTTGCACGATGCACCGCCTGGTCGCACGCCGGCGCCGAACTCTTCAGGCTCTCCGGGCAGGCGACTCTTGGCCGATCCACCGTTCCAGTTCTTGAATCAACGCCCGCTCTTCCACGGGCTTGGCAATGTAGGAGCTGGCGCCGACATTCAACGCCATCTGGCGGTGCTTGTCTCCCGCACGCGTCGTCATGACGATAATCGGCGTCTGTTGGGTCTGCGGTCTGCTCCGCAATGCCTGGATCACTTCATAGCCGTTCAACTTCGGCATCTCGAGGTCCGTCAGAATCAATCGGTAGTTCTTCGCGGACGCTTTGCGCAGTCCCTCTTCTCCGTCCACCGCCGTATCGACCTCGTAGCCGGCTGTTTCCAGCATGCGCCCGACGAATTTTCTGATGCTCAAGGAGTCATCGATCAAGAGAATCTTTTGCTCGACGGCCGGCTGGTCCGGCACCTCCGCGAACGGCGTGTCGGTCGCCGCGCCCATCCCGATCTCGGTGGACGCTTCCAAGGGTGCCACGGATTTTTCCCCGCCGGACCCCAACCGCGCCGGATCCAGAACAAGCACCACCCGGCCTTCGGGGTCGATCGTCGCGCCGCCGAAGCTCGACCGCTCCAGAGACTTCAAGGATCCGATGGGCTTGATGACGATTTCCTGCCGGCCGAGCAGCTCATCAACAGCCAGACCGATGGGCCCGGTCCCCGTGCGGACGATGACCACCGGCTTGCCGACTTCGACCCGCGCCGATCCGCTTCGATAGATCAGCTGCTGCAACGGCTGCACGTCGATGGCCTCATCGCCTGTGTGAAGCATCGAGCGTTCGCCCATCTGCTGCAACGACCCCGCCGTCAGCATCGTCACCTCACGCACGCTGGGCAGCGGGATCCCGTAGCGTTCTTCGCCGCACCGCACCATCAGCGCAGTCGCGATCAGGAGGGTCAGCGGCAGGTGCAGGGTGAATTTCGTGCCGACGCCGCGGACGGATTCCACGTCGATGTGGCCGTTCATGCTCTCGATGACGCGCTTGACCACATCCATGCCGACCCCGCGGCCGGCTTGATCGCCGACCTGGTCGGCTGTCGAGAATCCCGGCAGGAAGATGAACTTGATTGCCTCGGCTTCGGGCAGGTTTTTCGCGATGTCCGAACGGACCAGACCCCGCTCTACGGCTTTGGCCCTGATTTTTTCGATATCGAGACCTGCGCCATCGTCTTCCACTTCGATCAGCACTGCGTTGCCTCGATGGGAAGCGTGCAGGTAAATCGTTCCCGTCGCAGGTTTGCCCTTGGAGACGCGCAGCGCAGCCGGTTCGATGCCGTGATAGACGGCATTGCGCACGAGGTGGACCAAGGGATCCACCAATCGCTCGACGACGCCAGTGTCCACCTCGGTGTGCTCACCCGACGTGACCAGACTGACTTCCTTCCCGGTTGCTCTCGCCATCTCGCGCGTCGCCCGCCGGAAGCGGGTGAACGGCGTGCCGATGGGCACCATGCGGGCGCGGGCAATTTCGTCGCGCATCCCGAGCGTGAGCTGCTGCAGGTGGCTCATGTCTTCGTGCGACCGTCGAATCGAGCCGCTCAACTGCGTCATGGATTCCGAAATGTCGGCCGTGACCTCGCTGATGCGCCGCGCCAGAATGTTGAAATCGTCGTATTTGTCGAATTCGAGGCTGCCGAAGTCATGCACCCCTTGAAAGGCCGCCGCTGCGCTGTTGGCCTTCACCGGATCTGCTGTGCCGCCTGTCGAGGTCGGCAGCGTGAACGTGTGTTTTTCTTCGAAGGACCTCACGGAATCGATCAGCCGCACGCGGCACGCCAACACTTGCTGTGACAGCTGCTCGAGCACTCGTAACCGCTGCTCCAATCGTCCGCGGCCGATGACCAACTCGCCGACGAGGTTCAAGAGCCGCTCGAGGCGGTCGCGGCTGACGCGAATGACTTCCCGGTCTTCCCCCGTCGTATCTTTGGCCTTGGCCGGGTCGGCTTCGGCTTGTGGTTTCGCTTCGACGGCCGGTTCCGGCGTTGACGCTGCCGCCGCCACTTCAACGGGCGCCGCCTTCGCCACCGTTTCCACCGCCGTCGACGTCTGCTCGAGCTGCTTGAGTCCCTTCATCGCCGCCGCAAACCGCTGCCGCACGGTTCCCGTCAAAGTGGGATCCCGCCGCATGAGCAGGCGCACAACGTCCACAGACCGCAGGAGCACGTCCGTATGACCAGGCTGCACCTTGACGCGGCCTTCGCGCACCGCGCCCATGAAGTCTTCAACATAATGGGTGAGATCGCCGATGGACTGAAATCCGACGGTGTACGCCGACCCTTTGAGCGTGTGCGCAGTCCTGAACAGTTGGTTGATCAAATCCGGATTCTGAGGTTCTTTTTCGAGCCTGAGGAGCTGAGCTTCCAGGCTTTCGAGATATTCCTGCGCTTCCGGTGCAAAGTAGGACAGCACTTCGGGATCCAGCTGCGGCATCAAATACTCGTCCGTCAGCGACGGACCGGTCGCCGCGGCAGTTGACGGCGGCTCTGGCGGCGGTTCGAGCACGGCCGTCGCCACTTTGGTCGGGGCCGGCGCAGGAGCCTGGGACGGCGCGGGGGCCGCGGCCGGAGCGCCGACCGGCCGTCCCTCCTGGATCTGGTGTAGGGTCTGCGTGACGCCGGGCACGTCATGCCGCAACTGGTCGACTTTCGCGTCATCCCGCTTCATGAGCAGCCTGATCAGGCCGACCGCGTCGCCAATCGTCGACAGCATCGCCGACGAGACGGCAATTTTTCCGTCGCGCACCGCGATCATGCAGGCTTCGACCGGATGGGCGATATCGCCGATCACCTTGAAGCCGATGGTGTGCGCCGAGCCCTTCAGCGTGTGGGCGGTGCGATACAGGGACTGGATTGTTTCCGGATCGCCCGGGTTCTCCTTCAAGCGATTGGTCAGGACCTCAAGCGTCTGAAGATACTCGTCGGCCTCCGGCGCAAAATACGACAGGACTTCCGCATCGATGGTCGGTACCAGATAGTCTGCGGGCAGTTCCTCGCCGCCCGAGGCCGAGGCCGAAGCCGGGAGCAAGGCGTCCACTTCCTTTTTCCAGTGGGCGCTCACGGCCGGGTCTTCGCTGCCCCCCGCTTTCACCACTTCCAACTGCGACTGAAACGCCTCCACCATCCCTCGCAGGACGCCGACCGTCTTCAACCACGAGGACGGATCGATGGCCGTAGACTGCTCCAATGTCGTCTCGAGCAGTTCGCCGAGGAGCGCCAGGCCGGTGAATCCATATATACCGGAGGCGCCCCTGACTTTGTGTGCCCACACGTATTGATTCTGCAGTTCTTGCGGACTGGGCAGCGCATCTCCCGGAGGATTGACGGCCGTGGAGAGTGCGGCCACCGCTTCCGCCGCTTCCATGACGAAAATATCGAGGAGGCCCTGACGGTCCAGTTCGGAGCTCATCCTATCCTTTCTGACCCGGAGCGCCGCGTGGCGGCGCCCCGGGTACCAGACCTTAGGCCAGCTTGAACTGCGCGACCGACGCCGTCAGACCATCGGCGAGCTTGGCCATGTCTTCGACGGTCAACCGCGCCGCATCCGTGGCTTTTTGCGTCGCGACGGCACCGCCGGTGAAGTCCTTAATCGAGCGGCCCACCTGATCTGTAGATGCCGTTTGCGTCGCCGCAGAGCTGGCGATCGTTTGCGCCAATTCGGCAGAGCGTTGCGCAATGCCTGAAATTTCGTTGAACACCTCACCGGTACGCAGCGCGGAAGCAGATCCCGCTTCCACCGCCTGTGTTTCCTGCTCCATGGCGACGACCGCGTCCTGTGTTTCCGTTTGAATCACTTTCACCAGATCCGCAATTTCTCTGGTCGCTTGCGTGGAACTTTCGGCCAGTTTCCGCACCTGATCGGCGACGACCGCGAACCGAGCACCGGCCTCGCCGGCGCCGGCCGCCTCGATGGCGGCGTTGAGCGCGAGCAGGTTGGTTTGATTGGCGATATCTCGAATCGTCGACACGATCTGCGAAATTTCCAACGACCGGTCGCCGAGGCCCTTCACCTGCTTCGACATGCGTTGCACCGCCGAACGGATGCTCTGCATGTCCTGCACGGTTTCCTGCACCGCAATACGGCCCCGCTCTGTCGCCTGCAACACCTGCTTCGCGGACTCTGAGGAGGCGCCGGCGGTTTCCGCGACCTGACGCATCTGAGTGGCGAGCTGTTCGATGGCGCTGAGGGTCTTGACCGACTCGTCCGCTTGGTGTTTGGCGGTTCCAGCCATCTGCCCGGCGCTGTCACGCAGCGTACCGGCCGATTTGTTGACGCGCTCAGCGGCCTCACGGACCTGTTTCAGCAGTTGTCCGAACCGGGCGATCATGAGGTTGAAGCCGTCCGCCAGGTTCCCGAACATATCGGCGGTGACCTCGCCGCGCTTCGTGAGGTCTCCCTTACCAACGTCCGACACCAGGACCAAGAAGTTCATCAACCGTTTCTGCATCTCGTCGCGTTCGCCCTCCGACGTCACCAGGGCTGTAATGCGGTCCAACATGGTGTTGAATGAACTGGCCATCTGGCCCAGTTCGTCCTTCGACGTAATTTTGGCGCGCGCTTGGTAGTTGCCGCTCGCCGCTTGTTGCGCAACGCTGGCGACCTGTCCGATACCCAGGGACAGCTTGTGCGCGACCCAGTATCCGAGCGCCAACCCTAAGAACACGGCGGCAATACCACCGATGACCAGAATGTAAGTCGCGTTGGATGCCATCGCTTTCGCGTCATCCGAGAGGTCTTTGGCGACTTCGGACATGGTCTTAATCTGTTCGGCGTGGCGCTGGGTGACCTTTTCGAACGCGGGACTCAAGCTGACCGTAATCGCGAGAGCGCCCAACTCGCGCATGGCCAATGCCTGGCCGGACGACAGGGCCTTGTTTTCGAAGCTTTCTTTGATCGTGTTGATCGCCGCGTCGCCCTGATTGAAGAACTCGGCGAGCGCCGCCTTGAGTTCCTGAAGGTCCTTGAGTTCGTCCCGGCCCGTCGTCGACGTCCGATGGGCGAGCTTCTCATAGTTGCCGACCAGCCGTTCGATTTCTCCACGGAAGGGCGCGATGTCCTTCAACTCGATTTCGAAGTCCGAGGCACGCGGCGTCCGCGAGACGTCGACCAACGATTCGTGGTAGCGGTTCAGGTTGAAGAGCAGCTGGTTGAAGTCGGTTAACGCGATTGTATAGTCGGTGTACATCGTTTCCGCTTGCGTGGACAACCGGGAGCTCGTCACGACGCCGACGCCGGCCATTGCGGCGATGATCACACCGACCAAGCCGAACACGGTCAGCAGTTTGGCTTGTGTCTTTAAGTTTTCAAACCATGCAAAAAAGTTGAGCCTCAACATGGGAACCTCCTCCTTCTCGCTCGCGATACGATCGAGCCGTAAGCCTCACACCCTGTCTAGACGATCTTCCATTCAGCCTGTGCCCTCGAAATGCGAAAGAACGACGGACGTCTCCAATACGCCACGCAGCCGGTCTTCCAGGTTCACGACGGTCGATACGAAGGGATTGCCCCCGTCCCCCGTGCCGACCGGAGCCGGTAAAAATTGATCCTTCGACAGGGTGCGAATTTCGGGAACGGTGTCCACCAAGACCCCGACTTGCCAGTTGCCGTGCTTGATGACGACGGCATACTTGAGGGCGTTCTCGGCGGCGAGCCCGATCATCTGCCGCAAATCGAGCAAGGGCACGACCGATCCACGCAGGTTCGTCACGCCGACCAACCCGGCCGGCATGCCGGGCACGGGCGTAATGGATTCGACGACGAACACTTCCCGCACGTTCTGCAGATCGATCGTGAACAGTTCGCCTCCCAACGACACAATCGCGGCCCGCATGGTCCCTGTGCCCGCAGCCGGGGCGGCGTTGCCCTGGCCCGGAGCCGCAGCATCGGACTTTTGGATTGCGAGGGAGGTCGCGCTCTCGGCGGCAGCCATGGCGGTTATCCCAACACCCGTTTGACCGCAGCGAGCAGCTCATCGCCTTTGAACGGCTTCACGACATGGGCATTCGCGCCCTGCTGCTGGCCCCAGAATTTGTCGCTTTCATTGCCCTTGGACGTGCAGAGGATGATGGGAATGTTCTTGGTCCGATCGTCGTTCTTCAGGTCGCGGCAGGCCTGAAATCCGTTACGGCCTGGCATGACGACGTCCATCACGATCAGATCAGGCTTTTCACCGACCACCTTGTCTTCGAGCTTCTCCGTATTCGGGAAGGACACGACCGTGTGATTCGCGCCTTTCAACACACCCTCGATCACCTGTAATTCGGCATAGGAATCGTCCACGACTAGAATCTTGCTCATCGTTGTCTCCTTGGTTCTGGTTATGAATGACTACTCCGCTTATGACGACGCAATTACTTCAGGGGCAGCACGACGCTGATGGCGCCGGCCAAATCCCCTTCCTTCCAGCCCTCTTTATGACCACCCGTAATGTCTTTTCCGCCCTTGGGTGCGCCGTGGCACGAGAGACAGGACGCTGCGGCATATTCGGGGTCCATCATACGAAGCACCGGACGCCCGTCCACCACCGTATTTCGTACGTACGTCTGGCCCTTGGGATGCCGCGGGTCGTTAAACATCCGGAGCACCTCGGCCTCGAAATCGTCGGGGCGATTGTTGACGTTGCGATAGTCGATGCCGGTCAGTTTCAATCTCACGCCCGTCTTCTTATAGAAGTTTTCTCCGGTCTTTCGTGCAAACACGGCGGGGATGAAGCCTTTGAAGCCGATGCCGGGCCGGTTGATCACCGGCTGAGCCTCGTCCACGACTTCCTTTTCGGCTTCCACCAACGCGAGGTAGAGCGGCGCCTGCGGCACGGCATTGGGAATTCTCAGGTCGATCTTCGTCTTTTTCTTAAACCGCTCGATCACCTGCCCGGCCATGTAGTCACCGGTGAAGCCCTTGTTGGCCTTGGTGGCATCGTTGATGTTTCCCATCTGCTCCGACATGACGCCACGGCCGATCTTCACGAGATCGATCAAGTGTTCCGCCACTTCGGCCTCGTTGCCCGCCAGGACCGGGCTCGCCTGACACAGCAGAGTCACCGCCGCAATCATGCCCGCCATCCGCCAGTTGCACCATGTCGCGTTCATACCCATCCTCCTTCGTGATGTCACTTGATCGGATTCTTCGTTCCTTTTCTCATTCTTCGCCTTCATCGCCTAGCAATAACCGTTTTTGTGCAGGCGACGAAAATGACGCGCGCAGCTTGTGACGCACGCAGCCGTTTCGAAACCTGCGGCCCACTCTGCAAAGGTTGTGCTTGTGCACGATGGACAGAGACGAGCAGGAATATCGGGTACAAAACGCTTGCCCTTTCACAGATTTACGTACTCTACACAGGAACATCGTTCTTCCTCGTTCGTCGCTTGGTTGTTCAGGGTGCGACAAAATGATGCCGTTTGGGCAAAAATTGGCCACTCGCCTCGTCGCTCGTGCGGATGGTGATCGAAGAAAAGCATGGCGAGCGCTGCGCGGCCGCCCTAACAGAGGCATTGGCCGCTCGTCCGCCTCCACACTGTCCCGCAGTCGGCCGCGTTCCGGCGGCCGAGAGGGTCTCTGAGGCTGCTGAGAAGGGAAGGAGCGGAGCGCTTAGGAGGAACCGGATGGGCGGCGTGTGCGGCGCTCGCCGGACTGAAACCAGTGGTTCGAACGCATGAGTCCAACCCGAACGCAACGGGACACGACCCGGCCGATCATCGCTCCAATGACCGTGTGCGTGCCGCTGTACGCTATTCGGTGGAGCCCTTCCACGCTGCTCGCGATTACCACCGCATCGGTCCCGGTCCCGGTGGCGAGGGAAGCGTTTCGAGCGACGCTGCGGACGTTGTTCTCGATCAACGTGCCGGTCTTGCTCTCGGTCGCGACCTGTACGGCGCCCACCAAAGCCGCCGTCGCCAATGTGGCGTTGGTGATCAGAATGATATTGATGGTGCCGACATTCTTGCGGTCAGACCCTGTCGGCCGCGGAGACTCCCCTGCCCGAACGGCGTTCGTGACTCCGACCGTACAAAAACATTGGATCCAGATGGGACCCGATTGCTCACGGTCAATCACAAGCTGTTTCATCGGAACGGCCGTCATGAGGCCGACGACGGGTCTCCTCGCCTTGATCCGCACCGCCAAACGGCCAAGGTGCCGTGCGGGATCGCTCCATCGCACGGGCGCTCGGCGGCCGGAGTTCGCCGGATTGGCGGGAACTTGATGGTTGAGTATGGACCGCGCTCGCACGATGCCTCCACCCCGCGGCGCGGACGAGATGGTTCGGTAGAAGTGCTTCAGATCGATGATCAACGTCCCCTCACGGATCCGATATTCGATGCCCCTCCGTCCCGGCTTTCCTTGTCTCATGTCATCCCCGCAACACTCTCTTGAGCGCGGCACAGAGTCGAGTGTTATCCTGTTGCCGCCGCACGGCGACTCGGATCATGCGCTCGGAACATCCCTGCCACCGTGAACAGTCTCGAATCAGCATGCCCTGCCTTCGAAGAGCCGCCGTGATCGCGGGCGAACGGAAGGAGCCGGGCAACTCGATGAACAAGAAGTTGGCTGCGGACGGAATCACTCTGACACCGTCGATCGACTTGAGTTGTGAGACCATCCGCCCTCGTTCCTTTTCGACGTACGTCCGGCAGCGCTGCGCGTGACGTACGTCGCTCATTGCGGCTTCGGCCGCCAGCTGTGCCAACGCATTGACGGTCCAGGGCGGCTGGCACCGACGCAGGCGCGCGCCGACAGCAGCCGAGGAAAGACTGTAGCCAATCCTCAGGCCGGGCAAGCCGTAAAATTTGGTGAAGCTCCGAAGGACAATCAGACGCGGATATCTGGGCAGGTAGGTGATGCAGCTCAATGGCTCGCAGTACTCAATAAACGATTCATCGACGACCACCCAGACGGCGGCCCGATCTGCGGCGTCCAACAGCTGGCCCAGGTCTTCATGACCGCAGGGTTGACCCGTCGGGTTGTTGGGATGACACACAAAGACGGCATCGTAGGCCGTCTTGCGACGGCGCTGAGTCGCCAATCGGCGCGTGGTTGCCTTGAGCGGCGGCCGAAAGTCCTCGCCACGTTGCGCCATCACCATGCTCGTTCGGCCACCTGCCAGTTCAACGGCCCGGGCATATTCCTCATACGTCGGTCCGAGAATCAGGGCCGAGCGTATGGACAACGCGCGGGGAATGAGATCGATCAACTCGGTCGCGCCGTTTCCCACGACAATGCAGTCCGAGGCGAGCCGCCAGCGGCGCTGGATCGCTTCTTTGAGCCTCACGCATTGGGGATCTGGATAATGTCCAACCAGGGAGGCCGCATGGGACAACGCGCGAACGGCGCGGGCGGAAGGTCCCAAGGGATTGATGCTTGCGCTGAAATCGCGGAGAGACTCGACTGGCCGGCCGAGTTCGCGCGCCGCCGCGTAGACGTTACCCCCATGCAAGGGCGTCCGTGTTACCGCCACAGAAACCCCGCCGACGCTGCAATCGCCATGAGATAGGCCACGGTTACAATACGTTCAGCTCGTTGCAGTTGTAGAAGGGACAAGGGCGTCAGGGCGTCACCGAGCACAGGGCGTTCCTCACGATGTCCCGCGTAAAAATTCACGCCGCCGAGCTGGACTCCCAATGCCCCCGCCATTGCGGCTTCCGGCCTTCCGCTGTTGGGGCTCGGATGCTTGTGTCCATCCCGAAGCAGAATGACGCCGCTTCGCTTCGCCGCCTTGGCGCTCACGAGCACGATCCCCGCAGCGCCGGCGATCAACCAGGCCGTGACGCGAGCGGGAATCCAGTTGACGACATCATCGAGCCTTGCCGACGCCCATCCAAAATCGCGGTATTCCTCATCGCGATGTCCCACCATCGAATCGAGGGTCGAGACGGCCTTATAGGCGAGTGCCAAGGGCGGTCCTCCGAGCGCAAGGAATAACAGCGGCGCAATGACGCCGTCACACGCGCTTTCCGCGATGGTTTCGGTGGCGGCTCTGACCACCTCGCCTTCAGACAACTGTTGGGTGTCCCGTCCGACGATCATACCGACTGCAACACGGGCTCGCTCCAGTGATCCGGCTTGTAACGCGGATGACACCGCACGCACGTGATCGACCAAATCCCTCCATGCCAGCGTCGTCGCAGCCAAACAGATGCCGATCGCTCTTCCCACGCCGTCATGGACGGCAACCCCCGCTTCGATTGCGGCCCAGCCGGCTGCAAACGCCGCTGCCGGCAGAACGGCCGCCACGAGGATGCCGGCAGCGCGCAGCGATATCGGTCCTCTGCACCGGTGGCGGAGCTGCCGGTAACTGAACGCAATGAGCCCACCCATCCAGCGCACGGGGTGAGGCATCGCGCGGGGGTCGCCGATCACGGCATCCAGCGCGCAGGCGGCCGCCACGTCGATGGCGGTCATGGGAGAGACAGAAGCGCAGGCATCAGCAGTACGAAACTTACTTCGATCAATTCGTTGGTTGCCCCGAGCGTGTCGCCGGTGACGCCCCCGAACATGCGCTGATAGAACCTCGTGGCGAGACGGCTGACGAGGCCGCCGGTCGACAAGGCCGCCAGCGCGGCCATGCCTCCGAACGCCCAGACCAGGAGACTCAGCACAACGATCGTCGCCCCGAGAACATGTCTCGCCGACAGATGTGTCAGAAACGGGGCGGCCAGTCCCCCCTCCGTCCGGGCATACCTGGCTCCATACGCGCCGACGACCATGGCCCAACGTCCCATGGCGGGCATACAGAGCAATATAGGCAGACGCAGCGTCTCGGGCACGGACAGGAGAGCCGCGTAACGCAGGATCAAGGAAAGAAAGAGGCCGGTGGCGCCGATTGTGCCGATACGGGGATCGCGCATGATGGCCAGACGGTCGGTCGCGGTTCGTGCTCCGGCCAGCCCGTCCAGAGTGTCCGCCAATCCGTCCTGATGAAGGCCGCGCGTGATAGCCACCAGGAGAACAATGAGCAGCGCTGCGACCGCTTCACGAGACAGCCATTGGGAGAGCAAGGCGTCCGTGATCGCAAGGCATCCACCAAGGAGGACGCCAACAAATGGATACCACAGCATCGACCCCGCCAGTTCATCCGGCGCGGGAGCATGACACTCCCGTGTCAAGGGGACCGCCGTCAGAAACTGCCACGCGAAGATCAATGGTTTTAAATGCGTCGTCACACGTTTCGCTCCGACACGCCGGCTTCATCGAAGGTGGCCATTTCCGTCAGCACTTTCATCGCGGCCTGGACCAATCCCATTCCCAGACAAGCGCCCGTCCCTTCGCCGAGCCGCAGATCAAGATCGAACATCGGTTTCATCTGCAGTCGATCCAACAGCACTCGATGGCCCTTCTCCACCGATCGATGAGAGGCAATCAGATAGGCCCGGCAGCGAGGCTGCAGCGCGGCGGCGATGAGCGCGGCCGCGCCGGCGATGAAACCATCCAGAACAACGGGCACCCGGGCCGCCGCGCCGCCGAGGATCAACCCCGCCATTGCGGCGATCTCGAGGCCGCCGACTGTTGACAGGACTTCCAAGGGATCGAGCGGATTCGGCCGGTGACAGGCCAACGCTCTCTCGACGACGTCAATTTTCCGCGCGAGCCCACGCCGGTCGATCCCCGTGCCGAATCCGGTGACGTCCTCGACCGCCTCTCCCGTCATGACAGCGGTGATCGCTGCACTGGCCGAGGTGTTTCCGATCCCCATCTCACCGGTGCCGAGCATGCCGATACCCTCGCGAACGGCCTCGGACGCGAGTTCGATCCCGACCAAGAGCGCTTGTTCGGCCGTAGCACGGTCCATCGCAGGAGCCTGCACCATATTTCTGGTGCCCCTCATGAGTTTGCGGTCGATGAGCCCGTTGAGGGGTCCGAAATCATGGGCAACGCCAATGTCCACGACACGGACCTCCACGCCAGCATGACGGGCCAGGACATTGACCCCGGCACCGCCCCGGAGAAAGTTGAGCACCATCTGGGCAGTCACGGCCTGGGGATAGGCGCTGACCCCTTCATCAACGACGCCGTGGTCCGCGGCAAAGGTATAGACGAGCCCCCGCGGCACGGCCGGCTTCCGTTCACCGGTGATCGCGCAGAACTGGACCGCCAATTCTTCGAGCCGGCCCAAACTGCCCTGCGGTTTGGTCAAGCGGTCCAGCCGTCGTTGCGTCTCTGCGGCAACCGCCGCGTCCGGCTCGCCGATCTGCTCCAGCACCTCCGACAGGTTCATCGTCCCTCGCGTTTTAGTGGAACAGCTATGCCGCTCACGACGAAATAGGCGTCGTCTGCGGCTTCGGCGGTAAGGCGGTTGATCTCCCCTGCCAGTTCCCGGAAGCGGCGCGACTGCCGATCGGCAGGCACCAACCCCATGCCCAATTCGTTCGAGACGAGCACGACGCGTGCGTCGACACGCCGGATGGCTCGAATCAACGTTTTCATGGCCTCGATAATCTCCCGCTCTTTAGCTCCCCGCTCGCAATGATTCGATACCCACATGGTGAGACAGTCGACGAGAATGACGCGGTAGTTCCGACCTTGTTCGTTGAACCACGCGGTCAACTCGACCGGCACTTCTGCGGTCGCCCACACTGAGGACCTCGACTGTCTATGCTTCGCAATTTTCATCGCCATTTCTTCGTCCAGCCCCTCGCCGGTCGCCACGAAGGCACGCGGCGCGGTCTTGACAATGCCTTCCACCGCCAATCGTAGGGCCACCTCGCTTTTCCCCGACGACGCTCCTCCGACGATAAACATCAGCTGCGATCGCCTGCGACGGGAAGCCACCTTATATTCCTTCTTGGACGACCCGCTCGATCATGGCCGTGTCGAGATGTTGTTCTACGAAATCGGCCAAGCGGTCCAGTCGCTCGTCGAGTGACGGCCGCTGCATCACGGGAAGGGCGGTCCACCCTTTGGATTGCCGTAACTGGTTGAGCCACCACCGGCGAAATGGCGCCTCATCAAAGAGCCCATGCAAATAGGTCCCGAAGAGCCGTCCGCCGTGAAGGCACATTCCCTCAGACCGTGGTTCATCGCTCTGATCATCCGTCAGTTCGAGGAAGGGCTGGGCCTCAGAGTCAACGCGCGTTCTGCCCATCCTCACCTGATAGCCGACCACCGCGCACCCGCTTGAAAGGTGCCGCCCTGAAACCTGTTCGACGATCTTGGGCGCGGCAAACGCCGTGTCGATCGGCAGCATGCCGAGGCCTTCGATCTCCGCCTGAGATGATTCCACACGATCGGGATCGCGAATGGTCTGGCCCAACAGTTGATAGCCCCCGCAGATCCCGCCCACCGTTCCGCCTGCGGTCAAGACACGATGGGCAAGACGATCGAGACCCTGTGCCCGCACAAACTGCAAGGCGTTGACCGTGTGCTTCGAGCCCGGGAAGAGCATGGCATCGAGCGGCCTGGTGGTGCACTCGTGGAGGCGCACCAGTTCGACGTCCGCCTCTCCTGCAAGCGCTTCGAAGTCCGTAAAGTTGGAAATACCGGGCAGGTCGGCAATCCCGATGACGACCCGGTCCTCTCGTTGAGACGTCCGCCGCTGCCAGCCATCCCACCCCAATGTGTCTTCCTCCGGCACCTCCAAGTCGCCCCAGTGCGGAAGCACGCCGGCACACGGCAAGCCCGTTTCACGAGTCACTCGGGTAATTCCGTCGGTAAGCAGATCCGCGTCTCCCCTGAATTTGTTGATGGCGAAGGCTCTCAGGTGCCGGCGATCGTTCGCATCGAGCAACGCCCATGTGCCCACGAGTGAGGCAAAGACGCCCCCCCGCTCGATGTCGCCGACGAGCAAGACGGGCGCTGCTGCATACTGCGCCATCTGCATGTTCACGACGTCGCACCCTCGGAGATTGACTTCGGCAGGACTTCCGGCCCCTTCGAGGACGACGACGTCGAAGGCCTCCGATAAACGTTGAAACGCCTCTTGAACCGTGCACCAATATTCCCGTCTCACGCGGCCGAAGTCCTTTGCCGACAACGATCCGCCGACCTCCCCGCCGACGACAATCTGCGCGGTCGTATCAGACTCGGGTTTGATCAAGATCGGATTGAAGTCGGCTCGCGGCGCCAGACGGCAAGCCGCGGCCTGCACGGCTTGTGCGCGGCCGATTTCCTTCCCGTCCGGCGTGACGAACGAATTATTGGACATGTTTTGCGCCTTGAAGGGGGCGACGCGGAGGCCCCGGCGAAGAAACAGCCGGCACAAGGCCGCCGTGAGCACGGATTTCCCGACATGGGAGCCGGTACCCTGAATCATGAGCGTGCGCGCCCGCATGACCTATTTCGCCTCATCGGTCCCGCCGGTGTCTCGCTCCCAGAGGAATTCCGGCTCTCCCTGAGTTTTCGCCACCCAGCGGGCCCACACGAACAGTGCATCGCTCAGGCGATTCAAAAATTTGATGATCTGCGGATCGAGCGGTTCCTCCCTGGCCAATCGCACGCAGATCCGCTCGGCGCGGCGGCAGATCGTCCTCGCTTGATGCAGGGTCGCCGACACTTTGCCGCCTCCAGGCAGGATGAACTCCTTGAGTGGCGCCAAATCTTTTTGACATCGATCGATCATGCGCTCCAGCCGTACGGCGTCCTGGCCCTTGATCGTCGGCATATTCTTGAAGACTTGTCCCGGAGCGGTGGCCAGCAGACTCCCGACGTCGAAGAGCTTGTTCTGGACCCAACGAAGCTCTTGCTCCATCTGTTTGGCCGCTCCCACGACAGCCACGGCGTCCTCGTTCATCGCCCGCACCAGCCCGACCGAGGCATTCAATTCGTCCACCGTGCCGTACGCCTCGACGCGGAGGCTGTCCTTGGATACTTGCTGCCCGCCGGCCAGTCGCGTCTTTCCTGCGTCACCGGTTCTCGTATAGACTTTCGTAATTCGCATTGTTTTCCCTAAGCCTCACGCTGCTCGCGGTCCAGTGACTCTCCCCTTGCCACTTTCTCAAGGCAGCCCCTGCAAAGGCAGCCCTCAAATCGAGCCGCGATCCAGTCCATCTGCAGGTCAGTAATGCCAACCTCTCCGCACCAGCATTGGTATCCGCCGCATTCAAACAATAGACCGCAGCTCTCACAGGTCTTGTTAACCGGCCCTCTCAAAGCTCCACTCCCGGCTGTGCCTTAATGCCGTTTTGAACGGACGTTTGACCGAGGCCCTGAGGCGGTGCATCTGGACGTTTTTCAGCCTGTTTCGTCATCAAAGGATTGCCGCTTCTATCGACGATCGAGAAGTGAATCGGCGAGCCGTGGCCAGCAGGTTTGTGGCAATCTGCGGCTGACTTGCAAAGTGAAGATGGGTATAAAGCGCGAAGGCATTTCTTCGTGAAAGACCATCCGCTCCCTTTGACTGCCCTTGTGCATCCTGCAATTCGCAGGCAAATTCCAGCGTCCCTGTCGGCTTCAAGGTCGAATAGTGGAACTCATGCCCTCTGACGGTCAGGCCCTCCGCTCCAAGAATGCACGGTCGTACACACTTCATCGTCCGATACCCAAGGGTCATCGATCCTTTTTGCATGACGGCGTGACCAGAAAACAATCCGACCATTTCATGCGAACGGCCATCGAAATCCCAAATGGCCTGCGTGAGATACATCATGCCGCCGCACTCCGCATAGACCACTCCGCCGCGGTCCGCGAATGAGCGGACTGCGCGCCGCATAGCGACATTGCCAGACAATTGTGCCGCGTATACTTCCGGATAACCGCCCCCGAAATACAGCATGTCGACGTTCGGCAATGCCTGATCATTCATCGGCGAGAACTTCACCAGGTCAGCCCCTTCCCCTTCTAACAACTCAAGATTGTCCGGGTAATAAAAGCAAAAGGCCGGATCGTGCGCAACACCCACGCGAACGGTCCCTTCTTTCCGCTTGCCAGGAGAAGGTGCAGCGGGAATTGTCGTCATTTCTTCGGCCGATCTCGCCAAGCACTCGACGGCGTCAACATCGATCGTGTCCATCGCGGAGGTTCCGAGCCGATCATAAAGGGCGGTTGCGTTCTGTTCCATGGCCGTTGTCAGACCAAGATGTCGATCGGAAATCTCGACAGTTGGATCCGGCCTCAAATAGCCCATGACGGTCAAGTCTGTCTCGGCCTGCACTGCCTCCTTCAACAATCGGTAGTGACCTTCTCCAGCCACCCGATTGAACAGGACTCCTCCAACACGCAACGCAGGATCAAACTTCGCATATCCTGATACCATTGCGGCGATCGATCGCGCCATGGCACTCGCATCAACCACGAGCAAGACAGGGGCTTGTAGCTGCTTCGCCAGTTCAGCCGTGCTCCCTATCTCATTGACCGGCGAACTCCCATCGAACAAACCCATCATCCCTTCTATAATGGAAAGGTCCGCATCGGCTGCTGCCCGCGTAAAGATGCTGCGGTTGAGTTGCTCACCGAGCATCCAGCCATCGAGGCTACGCGAGGGTCTCCCGGTGACCATCGTGTGGTGGCCGGGATCGATAAAGTCAGGCCCGACCTTAAAGGCCTGAACACGGCGGCCACGCCGCGTCAATGCAGAGAGCAAGGCCAGCGTGACCGTCGTTTTCCCGACTCCGCTGTGGGTGCCCGCAATGACCAGCCGAGGTTGCATGTTCATAAGAAATCAGAGCGGCACGTCGAAATTTATCCTCACGCCTCCAAAGACCGATCGGATCGGCGTTCCAAAGAACAGCACTTCTTCGTATTTCTCATTGAAGATGTTATCAGCACGCACATATGCCTGCATGCGTTTATTGACGTCGTAGGTCGCCGACAGATTCCAGACCACAAATGACGGGATCGAGTCTTTATTCCCGACATTGTTATAACGTTGGCCTACATATCTGCCCTCTAAATTGGCCCGCAGTGCTTCGACGGGCTGATAACTAAGGATCGCCGACCATTGATTCAGTGGCCACTTCGGCAAGCGAGTATCCTGATTTTCGCCAGGTGTTAGATCATTGGTGCTCGTGTATGTGTATTGAATTTGCAGGTCCAGGCTTTTGATCCAAGGCTCGTCTCGAATGAGCTGAACCTTTGCACGGGCTTCGATTCCCTCCGCCCTTGAGGTGCCGATGTTCTGTGCGCAGAACCCCTGCGTGTCTGGGATAGCGGCACACCCCACCGGATCGAACACTGAGAGAATGAGATTTTGATACCGGTTCCAGAAGTATCCCGCACTGAGAAATACGCGATCATTGAGCAAAGACTGTTCGAGCGCAATATCCAGCCCTTTGCTTTTTTCCGGCTTCAAATTGGGATTGCCGAAACCCGGGAAAAATAGTTGATTGATGGTCGGTGCCCGGAAGCCGGTCCCATAGCTCCCTCGTAACTTGGTACCGGTCTCTTTGTGGAGATATCCGGCCGTGACGCGGTAGGTCGTCGCGCTACCGAAGACGTTGTACTCGTCTTGCCTGATGCCTGCCGTTCCAAATAATCGATCCCATACATTCAATTTGGCTTCGGCAAATCCTGCATTGCTGCTGACTATCTTGGTGGGTATGGTCGTGGCACCGATGAGCGTATCCTGAATCTCTCCGAGCTGTTCGCGAAATTGATAACCGGCCGTGATCGCTAAGGGCTTGGCTATCTGAAAATCGTGCTGCCATTCAATGCGATTGCTGGTCGTATTGATGTCTGAGGCGACCTGGAAAGGAACGTCCTCCGCCCCCGTCAGGAGATTGCGCTCCAAACTTCCCAGATATGATCTCAGACTCTCCGTCGCGCGCGCCAAGGTCAACTTTTGCGACCACCAATTCGTAATAGGTTGAAAGTAGCTGCCCGAATAGACGTACTGCTGGCTTGTGGATTTGGCGCCCAACACGTCAGCCGGGTCTGAAGTGAATGTGACGGGGTTGAACGCAAACCCATCAAAATTCGTGATCCCATTCATCCATCGGAAGTTAAACTCCAGCCGGCCGTCCTTCGGGAGGTCAACACCGAGCCTGACGGAGCCTTGCCAGTTGTGGAATCCGTCCCGTTCGCTGGCTCCGCGCCGATAATTGATTGCGGAAAAGCTGGATGTATCCCATCGAGTCAACGACGCCGCCACATCAAAGATGCCTTTCTTTCCGGAAACGTTGGCGCCTTCGCGCAGCGTCGCGAAAGAGCCATACTCCACGAAGGCCGCGATGTTCGGAATATCACGCCCGCGTCTCGTCGTGATATTGATCACCCCGCCCATGGCGTCTGATCCCCACATCATGCCCTGGCTGCCTCGCAGGATTTCGATCCGCTCGATATTGTCGCTCGTCAAATTCGCAAAATCGTACGACCCAAGAGTGGCACTGTTGACGATAGCCCCATCGATCAAGACGAGTGTCTGCTCCGGCGTCCCTCCACGCATCCGGACGTCGACAACCGTCCCAGGCCCGCCGCTCTGAAAGACGGCAAGCCCTTGAGCCCAGCGCAGTGCCTCCGCGACGGTTCTCACCTTTCGCTGCTGCATCTGCTCGCCGGTAATAACTTCCACTGCGCTGGTGACCTCCTTAATCGGAAGTGGCGTCTTCGTCGCGCTGATGACAACATCAGGGGTCTCGAGTATCTCAGGTTCGCTCGGTACGTTGTCCGTCGCACCATCCTTGGCGGCGACGACAGGCGGGACCTCTGCCTCGACGGTTGTGGTTTCTTCAGCAGAAGCTGCATAGAGCGGAATGGTCATTTCGCATCCGAATACCAGCGCGCACACTGCCACTGAACGAGAAAACAACGACATGACAACCTCCCTTTGACTCGAAGGGGATGTGGTTCCCTGTCAGTTGGGTCTCCTGACTCGCGGCTCATCGCTTCCCTGCACCTTCCCGCGGAATGAACATCCACAGTGGCGATGCGGCAGGGTTGCTCCCCGCTTACAGTGGCGGCACCGTGATGGCTTTTCACCATCTTCCCCGGCGCTGACAGGTTTATCCTTTGTGAAACCCTCCGCACATGAATGTGACGCACCC
This sequence comes from Nitrospirota bacterium, assembly GCA_046734935.1. GTDB lineage: Bacteria > Nitrospirota > Nitrospiria > Nitrospirales > Nitrospiraceae > Nitrospira_C. Next base: position 30,488 of record JBKPSD010000082.1, on the reverse strand, counting down.
TCGTTCATGCGGAGAAAGAGCGGGTGCACTCTCTTTCCGCCTAACTGTTCGTTCGAAGCTCCACACCGTCAGCGCCTACTCCTTGAGATATCTCACCTGATATTCCGAAGAACTCGGGACCATTGTGGTGAAGTTCCAGTCAAAGATCAGAACCGCCGAACGATCGGACGTATGCGAGAGCAAACGTTTCCCATTTTTGATCACCAGACTCGGCGCCTTCCAAAAATCGAGCGTCTTTTCGGCACCGGTGCGGTTGCAGACGAACAACGGAAGCCCTGTTTCCCGGGTTCGCAGTTCCCACTCGCCGTTCGGTCCGTGAAGTCCAGGACCCCATGACGCGGGGGAAATGAGCAGTTCTGCGCCCCTCGCCTTCAACGTTCCGGCGATATCCGTGGTGTACATGTCGCTGCAAATGAGGAGGCCGATCTTGATCCCGTCGCACTCTATGGGAGCGACCTCCCGGCCGGGGGTGGACCACGCAAGGGAATCGCTGATCACATGAATCTTGCGATGACGGCCGATTATCTTTCCATTCGAAGAGATGACGAACGCTGAATTGTAGAGGTTCGAGGCCTCCCGCTCGGGGCAGGAAAGGAAGACGGTCCGCTTGAGACTTTTGACGAGCTGGCAGAGTCGCGCCGTCCATGGGTCCGGCTGCGGCTGGATCCAAGCGGTGCCGACGACCTGTGGAAATTGCAGCCCGCTGACGGCAAGCTCCGGGGTGATGATCCACTGTGCACCGAGAGCCGACGCAGCTTTAACAGCCTCGACAATCAGATATTGGTTTCGTTGGATGTCGCCGGGGACTATGACAATGTGCACAAAGGCGATACGTCCTTGTTTCATTGCATCCCACCCAGCAGATCATTCCGCCCAGGCAGCGTCACCCGAGGCAAACCGGACACAGGGTGACGGTCGACTAGCACATCGCAGCGATATACGGCGTTCAAGACTTCGGGGCGTATGACTTCCTCCGGACACCCAAGCCGATACACCTGGCCCTGGTCCAACAACATGAGACGATCGCAATACTGACTGGCCAAGTTCAAATCATGGGACACCAGGACGATGGTGAGTCCCCGTTCCTGTCGAAGCCGATGCAGCACGGCACAGATGTCGATCTGGTGTTGAAGGTCGAGAAAGGCCGTCGGCTCGTCGAGCAACAGGACTTCGGGGGCCTGTGCAAGCGCTCTGGCAATAATCACCCGCTGACGCTCCCCTCCGGAAAGCCCCGTGACGGGACGCTCCGCCAAATGCCAGACATCCATGGTGACCATAGCCTGCTGCGCGACCACACGATCATCGAGACTTTCCCAGCCGAATCCCAAATCCCAGAACGTCCGGTGATGGTGAGGAAATCGTCCGGTGAGGACGGTTTCCGCTACGCTGAAAGGAAACGTCTGATGCGTGTCTTGAGGGACGAACGCAACGCTCTTCGCGACGTTTTCCTGCTGCAGTCCGGAAAGCGGTTTCCCAAACAACGTTATGGAACCCTGCTGCTGGGGAACGATGTTCGCGAGCAATTTTAGGAGCGACGTCTTCCCCGAGCCATTGGGCCCGACGATGCCCAGCATCTCTCCCGATTCCACGCGGAAAGACACGTTCTGAATAGCCGCTTGGGAGCCGGAAGCGCCTTTTTCATAGGAAAACCGCAGCTCACGCACCTCGTAGGCCGGCTGCCTCGGCGTATGAACATCACTTCCATTGCCCTGAGGAGCGTGGCCCACCGTAGTCACGACATGCGGTCCTTCCGCCACACGAGCAAATAGATAAAGAAGGGCCCCCCAGCTAAGGCGGTCATTATCCCCACCGGAATCTCCGAGGGAGAGAAAAAGGTGCGGGCAAACGTATCGGCAACCATCAAAAAAGCACCGCCTACCAGCGCGGCTGCCGGCATGAGAAGCCGATGGTCGGCCCCAAACAACAGACGTACGGCATGGGGAATGACCATGCCGACGAATCCGACCATCCCGCTGACCGACACCACTGCGCCCGTCATCATCGCCGACACGAGAAAAATATATCGCTTGGTGCGTTCCGTATCGATGCCCAATGAGCGCGCCGACTCCTCGCCGAACGCCATGATGTTCAACACCCTGACCTGCTTCAACAGCAACCCAAGCCCAACCAGGAGATAGAGGGTAAACACGACCAGCGTGGGAATAGCGGGAGCCGTCAGCGAACCCATCAACCAAATCATCATGCCGAATGATCGATTTGGATCCATGATCGAGGTGACGAACATGATGAGAGCGGAAAAGATCGCGTTCAGGATGACGCCTGCCAACAAGACGCTGTAGATCGGCAGCCGGTCATAACTCGCTGCCAGCCGATAGATCACCAGCAACGCGATGACTCCTCCCGCGAATCCACACAACGGCAAGGCGGAGACGGCGAGCATGGTCGTGCCGACCCCAAGCAAGACGGCAATGGAGACTCCAAGTGCGGCTCCGCTCGATACGCCGAGTACATAAGGGTCCGCCAATGGGTTTCTCAGCAATGCCTGCAAGGCAACGCCGACCGATGCCAGACAGCAGCCCACAAGGAATCCGAGAAAGACTCTCGGCAGACGGACCTGAAACAGGATGGTTGCAGTCGTCTCTGAGCCAGGGGCCCCGTCTCCGGCTCCTGAAAAAAGGAGGTGCAGAATGTCACCGAGCCCAATATATTGCGCCCCGAATTGAAGGCATACCACGGCGAAAAGCATCGCCATGCCTGAGAGCAGTCCGATGACCTTCAGCCAGCGCGACCCGGTGAGCGTGGACCTTTCAAAGGACTGGTGTGCCTGCGACACTTTCTCCGAAGGCGCGACAAGGCCTGTCGCTTCTGAAAGACGGGGACGCTCCGTGGCCATCATGGTTGCGACAGCGTGGAATTGGGCGCATAGGCTTCGGGATGGATCGCTCGAGCTAGATGCTCCAAGCCTTCAACCACCCTGGGCCCAGGACGATTGAGCGCATCCGACGACACTTCGCGAAGTTGACGCTTCCGGACCGCCGACAGATTGCTCCAGCGATTCCATTCTTCTTGTTCGCTTTTGGGAACACTCTCAGAGGAGCCGACCGGGAAAATGAGCACCTCGGGATCTTCCTTCAGCACGGTCTCGAGATTTAGCCGGGGATATGGAACCGAACTGTCTGAGGCGATATTGACTCCCCCGGCCAACCCGATCATTTGATGAATGTAACTTCCCGGACCAACCGTGATCAGCGGGTGGCTATTCAGGACATAGAGCACGCGCTTTTTCTCCGATACGCCGATCCGTTTGTTGACTTCCGCAATACGAGCTCTCATGGTTGTGGTGATGGTATCGGACGCCGGCATTCTGTTGAAAATTTTCCCCAAGCTCTGAATTTGAGCGAGAATATCCTCCACCGATTTCGGCTCAAGCAGGAAGACGGGAATCTTTAGTTGCTCCAGGTTGGCCAGCAAGTCGGCACGAAGAAATTCTTGCGGAGCGACAATCAATTCCGGCCGGAGCGCAACGAGAGATTCGAGATTCGGACGAGCGTATCCGATCTTGGGTTTAGCCAATGCGGCCGGAGGATAGTTGCAGAAGTCCGTGACCCCCACAATCTGCTCATCGAGGCCGAGCGCAAACAGCATCTCCGTAATACTCGGTGCAAGGGAGACGACGCGGTTGGGAACCTTGGCAAGATACAATTTTCGGCCGGCATCGTCGACGAACGTCCGTGACGCGATGTTCGCCATGAACGGCATGCCGGTCAAAATGCCTTGTTGCCGTCGTTTCATCTCTTCATCCCCACCGTCGCGCGCAAGGACTGATCCGACGCCAATTGAGCAGAGACAGACGCATACCCCGATTATACGAGTCCATCTCATTGGACGCTCAAACGCGTTTCTTCGCGGGGCCACCGCAAGCGAATGGACGAGGCGTACGTTTACTTCACTCGCCCACCCGCCGCCTGTAGACACAGGCGTTTGCCCGGCTTGTACGCCGCAGTCCTTGAGCACCGCGGGAACGATGCGGGAGACGTTTTTCAGCGTTCGGAAAATAAAAAATCCCCAAGGCCTGGACAGACCCTGAGGATTGCACCCGCTTCTTCATCCTCACCTGTTCCCCAGCCTCGAGGGAACGGTAGCTAATTCTCCGGGCAGGTCTTCTGGCTGATGGTTCGTCCTACTCCCCGTGCCTTCCCATCCATTGAATGAACAGTGGCGTTGGCGGGTTTCGTCCCCATTCACAGCGGCGGGACCGCGAGGGATTTACACCCTCTTCCCTTACCCGAAAATCATTAATGTGAGGGGGCACTGTAGGAGACAGTGGCGATTTTTGTCAAGTTCATTAATGTGCACACAGTTCTCTCTCACTGCGCTGACAGCACACTATCCCTCAGCAACTCTTGGAAACATCACGACTTTCCTGCGCCCAAAACGGCACGACGCTTGCGTGGGTCCTCTCTAGGGGATACTGATGATGATATCTGGGTACAGGCAACGGACTTCCCGCCGGTCCTTGATTGTACATACGTACCCATGAAGCACCTGGTCATCGTCATACTCTTTCTCTGGGCAGCTTTCCATTTCGGCGGATCATTCCTCTCTACAGACGACCGTGAAACGGCGGCGGCGTTCGGTCGCCTGGTCGAAGCGCCGCAGCGGTTACTCGGAAACCCTTACTCCAATGGATACTTCTACCTCTTCGGATTGACGGCGGCGGCAACCCTGGACCCCGCAAGAACGGGTTATGAAATCTGGGTCGAGGAGACCGAGGACGCGCGGCGCGGTGAATCCGCCGAGCAGCGAGCGACTAGGGCAGATCTCGTCTTAGCGGTGCCCGAGACCACGAGTCCGGCGTGGGAAGCCGACGATCCTCTCAAGGAATTTCAAAAAAACGACGCAGCCTTCCTTTCGGCCAAGCGGCAATATGGGACCCTCCTGTCGCGCTACGAACATTGGATCGGCATGCCCTTCGATGACTGGGGGTTCGGGCGCCGCGTCACGCCGCTCGGACCCGAACTCCTGGCCGTTCATCGCTTGTACGTCGCAGACGGCTTTTCCACGGGCACCGTCGATGGGCTGGAGCGTCTGCACAAAGACCTGAACGTATGGCGTTCGATCCTCCGAGAAGCGAAAACTATCGACACAAAAGTTCTCGCACAGATCGTCATGACCGATGATCTCCTGCTGTTGTCAAGGATTCTCGGCAAGCCGACGGTCGACAAAGCGATCCTGACCATGGGACTTCAGCTGACGTTGCCGTTATCCGCGCCGGAATATTCCCTTCGCTGGCCGATCCGGCATCAACTGGCGTTGGCCATGAAAGGTCGCACGGCGGGGATCACAGGCGACAGGGAGCAGGAACGCCGCCGACGCTACGAAGGCTGGCTCATGAAGATGGGGCGTCTACCTCACGATGCGTTCGAGGGCATCGTGCATCCCCCTGCCCGATCCGCAGCTCGCAATTTCCAATGGACTCAGGCCACAGCTGCCTATGCCGCCTATTACGACGCCGTGATCCAGGCGTCGGAAAGCAATGCGAGGCGTTTGCCCGGCATGCAGGACGTGGCTGGAATGATTCACCGCGGTTGGCTCGAGAGCATCCTGAATTCCAGGCCGGTTGAGCCGGAGTGGGAGCTCTTCCACGGCGAGTTGATCGAAACCGACACGCGGCTACGCCTGGCCTCGCTGCAGATTCAGCTTCGGCATCCCAGCCCGCAAACGGCGGTGCCGGCCCGACTGGCAGAAGTCGGCTCACAATACTTTGATCCGTTTACGGGATTGCCGATGCTATGGAGCCCCACCCAGCAGAAACTCTACAGCGTCGGGAGAGACCGGTTGGACGATGGCGGTGACCCGACCTTCGATATCAGCGTACCTGCGGTCGTCGGACAGGCCGTCGCCGGGCCGACACAAGCCAAGTCAACCGGACCGGCCGCGCCGCGCTCGTCGAGACGATAGGTGGCCGATGTCCTGCGCTGGGCATGCGTACTTGTCATCGCCGGACAGCGTATGGTAGATTCACAGACCCTTCACACTTCCCAATAAGGAGTCAGGCCGTGGCATTCGTATGTGATATCTGTTCGAAAAAGCATCAGTCCGGGCATAACGTCAGTCACGCCAACAACAAGACCAAACGCACGTTCAATCCCAACCTTCAACGTGTCCGCGCCGTGGTCGATGGATCGACCAGGCGCATCCGCGTCTGCACCCGTTGTCTTCGGAGCGGCAAGGTTCGGAAGGCCCTCTGAGCCGTTCCCGTTACGGCGCCGACCACAATATCCGACCTGAGCGGTCCGTGAGTTTCACAGCCACCGGCCCGTCCGGCGACAAGGCCAGGGTTCGATTCCCGTCCCGGCTGGTCAGAACGAGGCCTACTTCCCCATTGGAATCCAGGCCGAGGCCCGCGCGCGCTTTTCCGGATTGATCCACCAGCAGGAACTCCTCGGCATTCACGCCATTCGGCTTTTGGGCATGCACCAGGCCCGCGACCAACAGCCGCTCGCCGAGCAATCCGCCCGTCACGCTTCCAACGAACGTGGTTGCGAGCACGAGAACCCACGAGAGTTTCGTCATGACGATCCTTTCTTGCTCACTCAGCTTGGAACCTTTCAGCTTGTGGACAACGTGTTCCTTGACTTGATGGTGGAGGCATCGTAGGATTCGGTGCTTGTCTAAGAGCGGGCGTAGCTCAGTGGTAGAGTCCTAGCTTCCCAAGCTAGTTGTCGTGGGTTCAAATCCCATCGCCCGCTCCAAACGTTTCAATGGCTTCCGTTCCATTTCCTCCATCGTGCCCTAGATCCTTTCCGGTTTTGGGCACGGTTCCATCTTAAAATAACTCACTTACGGTGTGTTCAGCAAAGGGTCGATGTTCAACCGAGGTGTCGAGAGAGTCGCAGAGCAGGAGCGACGAGGGTGCGGACCGGATTTGCTGCCGAACTCAGCGGCATAACGGACATATCACATACATAAAGCCCTTGCGTGCCAACGACGCGTAAGTCTTCATCAACGACTGAATCCACCGCCAATGGCGCATCAAGCCGCGACCTGTACGGCATGCGCAAGCTTCCGCCAGCGTGATGAACTGTGCCCCACCCAAAGCCCTTGCCACGGTTGCCGTACCAGATTCGGAGTTTGTCTTCTCGGACACGGTCACCGACACGGACATTAGCTTTTTGTTGGTTTCTGGACGGGAGAGGATTAGCTAAATGGTTGTTTTGTGTGGTGCGCCCGCCAGGCATGGCCTGTGACCTGCGGGTTCGAAGCGGACTGGCGACATATATCGGCTACTCGGTCAATGAGTTACGCGCTGATGAAGCCACCTCCTCTCTCTCAATCTCTCTCAGTCGTTCTCAGTATACGGACATTTTACGGAGATTCGCTCACGGGAACAGTTTCCGGCTCAGTGTGCGTATCCGGCGTTGGCGTGGATGTCGTCACACGCATCTTCAAGGTCAAACGGCTGTCGGCCGCGAGTGAGACCCCTAAGGCCAGTTTTCTTGGATGACGGTCAAGTTAGCGCTGAATAGCCGATAGTTCGCTTGCTCGCATCACACGATGGGATGTTCGGCGGCTCATTATCCGATGAGCCCTTTTCCTGCTGCGAAGGTGGGCGTTTTACTACTTTCTTGAGCACTTCCCGGCAATAGTATTCGATCAATAGGACTTCTTCCTCCCTCAGTGTGCGATCACTTGCATCAGCTTCGAACATAAGACGTTCACATGCAGAAGTGAAATTCGAGACTTCATTCTTCAGACGCATGACGACCTCCTCCCCGGCCAGAAGAGAGGCAAAGTATGCCTTCCGATATGACAACTGTCAAGAAGCCTGACCGGTGCAAGACCGTGCTGAGCGCCATTGCCTAACAACTAACCCATAAATCCTGCTACGCGGAAACCCCGGCCCTTTGCCTTTGATGGTCTGTCCAAAGAAAAAGGAAACCGCCGAAAAAACAGGGCGCCTTTTGTGAGGAGATTTCCCGTCCGTCGCTCACGCGTGGACAACACGTCTGGCTGGAGGGACAATTTTTTGGCAGTAATCTTTCTTTCCTGAGCTGGGGCAGCAAGCAGGTCACCAGCCACGGCCACTCTCCTACATTGTGATCAGCATTGATGGGGTGCGTCCATGGTCATTGTATGTGCTTGGTGCGAACGTGAGGGACACCACGCCGTACTGTACACAATGCCTGATGACTCTTCGTCGGTGGGCGAAACCGTTTCTCATGGCATTTGCAAGGCCCATTGCGACCAACTGCTCGACGAGATGACACCGCTTTGCCCGGCAGTTTGCCTACCCCACTTTCTACCAACCTCAGCGAAGCAGTCTCTTCTGAAGCGAGAGTTTACTTAACCGTCCTCTGAGTCGCGACGGAGTCTCCGGTCCTAAGGCATGGGCATCTCGCCCTTCTTTCGCTTTCGCAGCTGAAGCCCGTTATCTTTGGCTTCTGCAAGAGGACTCCATGAGGCGGGGGGACGTTGCCATGAAGGCTATTATGTGGAGAATCGCTGTCATTGAGCGAGTGGGCATGCCATTGCTCGAGAGGTCAGTGCACATCCTTTCAGGCTCATAGTCTAGTCGGCAGCTCTATTACTCTCCGTAATTTGCGTCAGAATGCTGTCCAGGACTGGAGCCAGTTTTTCGAACCATCGGTCTGCCATGCGCAAATCTCCGATCGCATTGGGATGTGTGCCATCAAACGTCATCGTGGACGCATCAAATCCCGTGTATTGATCGACCAGGGTGATGGGAGACTCCGCCGTGGTCTTATCAGCTACTAATGCCGGTAATTTTGCATTTAACAGCGGAATTCCACAATCAGACGACGCAATGAGTTGCGCCAACAAAATGTGAATGTGCGGGTTGACTGTCCTTAGCACATCTACGATACCCCCAATGTCTACGACAGTGCTCGCGATGCTCTGTCCCTGACAGAGATCGTTGTGCCCGATGTGAAGGAGGACAGCATCGGGAGACGCCTGCATGGCCCAAGCCTGTATGTTCGCTAAAATTTCATCCGCTCTCCAGCCAGCATGCCCTTCGTGATCCATATCAAAGTCGGGATTCGCGGGCAGGCCACCTCCCACCCCATTGCGGGATCCAACAAAATCCACGCGATAGTTCTCGCTGAGCAACAAGTGCCAGAGGTAATACCGGTAGCTGTTGTACGGGGTGACTGACTGCGTGATGGAATCGCCAAGGGGCATTATTCTGACGGTGACGTCCGATCTTTGAGGAAGGGGTGTTGCAGTGACTGGGTCTGACCCTGGTCCCTGGGAAATGGGGGTGTTTTGGGGTTCGGGGCTTGAACCGCCAGCTGAATTACCGCCATCGCTACATGCGACAATGAGCAGGACAAAGTAGAGGCACGCGTTCCATGTCGCCGCTCGCCCCCACCGCGGTGATCCCATCGCTGCTCTCTCTCGTGATGAACCTAGCGCTATGATTATTAGGATATTTCACTCAAATAGACGGTATTAGTGGCGATAGCTGGCCTGCACTGGGAAGACCCCTTGTCTGTGGAACGAATATTACTGCACCGGCTCAGCTAGCGAGGAGGGCAAACGCTCTTTGAGGACTCTCGATGGTATCCGTGGCGCCCGCAGTAAGATTCACAGGCTACGCTATGGCAGAACTATCGTCCCCGATCGTGCTTCATCGCTGACTTATCTGCCTTAGATCCCTCTGTAAGTGATTGAGATCCAACCGGTGAGAAACAGTTCCTTTTTCAACCGTTTCCTTTCTGAGAGATTTTCACAAAGCCCTTGGGTTTTCATGGACCCACCTAAAGGAGTTCCCCTAGTTTTGACGCTGAGGTCCATTCGCTATGCTGGCCGCAGGAGGTGCGTTATGCGACACCTAATGTTGCACGTCGGCTTATTGGTGTGGCTGACGGGTTGTCACATAGCCATGCATCCCTACAAGGACTATCTAAATCAATCAGTCGGGCACGCGAAACATGATGCCATCGCTGAGAAGATGGGTGCGCCGAAACGCACGGTGGCCCTGGATACAGGCGGCGATGTGTGGACCTATGAATACTGTGCTGTAGGCGGAGTGGTCAGGCCAGTGGGGAGGTCAGCGCCACAAGCGCCTAACTGTCAAAACATCATCCTGGTCTTTGATAAATCGGGCAAGCTCGTTCGATGGCATGACCAAGATCTGACGGCTTCCCCTCAGCCTAACTAGATCATTCTGGACGGTTTGTCCTGGCGAGCGGATAAGCCCTAAGCGTTCCCTGCGGATTCCTCACTCGTGTAACTGGACGAGAGCAAATTTTCGCCGCCCGATCTTCAGCTGATATGCCCGGCCTGGCGCAAGTTTCAACGTGGCGGTCGCGTCAGTTTGCTTCGTGCCGTCCACTTCCAGTCCTCCTTGAATCACCAGTCTTCGTGCCTCACTTTTGCTGGGTACAAGCCCTGTCTTTGCGACCAGATCGGTAACCGTGATCGTCCCATCCTCTTTCAGATCGGCCTTTCCCAATGTAAGCCGCACATCCGGTTCGTTCGGGAAGCTTCTGTCTTGAAATTTTTGCTGAAAGGCTGCGAGAGCACTCCGGGCCGCGTCCTTCCCGTGGTAGCGCTCGACCAGCAGGCCGGCCAGTCGTTGCTTGGCCTCCATGGGATGTGCGGCCTTCAGCTGGGCCAAATCCTCCGTCGTCAGCAGTTCGTAGTATCTGACCATGAGGTCGTCGCTGACCGACATGATTTTTCCGAACATGTCTCCCGGCACATCTTCGAGCGCCACATAGTTGCCGAGGCTTTTACTCATTTTCCTGACGCCGTCGGTGCCTTCGAGCAACGGCATCGTCAGGACGACCTGCGGTTCCTGTCCGTAATCTCTCTGCAGCTCGCGGCCCACCAACAAATTAAACTTTTGATCAGTCCCCCCGAGCTCGACGTCGGCCTTCAAGGCCACCGAATCGTACCCTTGCACGAGCGGATACAGGAACTCATGGATGCTGATCGGTTTCTGCTCCTGAAAGCGCTTGTGAAAATCATCACGCTCCATCATGCGAGCGACCCGATAATGAGCGGCCAATGCGATAAGGTCGCCGGCCGTCATTGGTCCCATCCACCGGCTGTTGAACTCGATCAGAGTCTTCTTCGGATCCAGAATTTTAAAGATCTGCCGCTGATAGGTCTTGGCATTGTCCTCGACCTGTGCCTTTGTGAGCACCTTCCTCGTTTCAGAGACTCCGGTGGGATCGCCGATCAAACCGGTGAAATCTCCGATCAGGAAAATGACTTGATGGCCAAGGTCCTGGAAATGCTTGAGCTTATGGATGAGGACGGTATGGCCGAGATGGAGATCCGGCGCCGTCGGATCAAAACCGGCTTTGACGCGCAACGGCCGGTGGTCCTTGAGCGAACGGGCAAGCTTCGATTCGAGCTCGGCCTGATGAATCACTTCGACCGCACCTCGAAGAATGAGATCCAAATGCTGTGAAAGTTCGCTCATGCCGTCTTCCTTGCGGCCTTCGGAACCGCGGCCGGCGCGACGGCCACATGCATCCGAATTCGCTCGAATTTCTTCGGTCCGATGCCTTTGACCTGGCGCAGTTGCTCGATGTCGTGAAACATCCCTTGAGCTGCCCGGTACTGGATAATGCGACCGGCCAGCACAGGACCGATGCCGGGCAGCCGTTCGAAATCCTGCGCCGACGCGCGATTCAGGTCGAGCGCAGGTCGCCCAGAACCGTCGTGCGCTCGTGGCCGTTCTTTCGGTGCGCTCGGTTTCGATTGGACCACGGACGGCGCCATGGGCTCACGAGCGTGCCGGCCGGACTCCTGAAGCTCGGCAGGTGGCAGCGGGTCGGAAGTCTGGGGCGCCGAAACGGACCACCCGATCCAGCACACCACTGCCAGGGTCACGCTGACCATAATAAGTTTGAAGATGATCTTTGGAAGCATGATCAGATCTTCTTCAATTGATGAATGGCCTTCTCTTCCCCATCCTCGGCCGTCTCCATCATCGCTTCGGCCAGGGTCGGATGGGCATGAATCATGTCGGCTCCTTGCGAGACGGTGGCGCCAAGTTGCATCGCGAGAGCCGCTTCAAAAGCGTGCCAATGCCTTTGAGGAGACCGGTGACGACTTCGTTCTTTCGCGCGACCATCTGCGCAAGATCGTACCGAACCGCTGACACGTAAACCCATGGCGTCCGCCTTCTTGCCCTTATCGCCCAGTTCGACGACCCCCACAAGCGCCTTGCTGGGAATGCAGCCCCAGGTCAGGCAGACGCCGCCAAGCGGTTGCGATTCGACGACGGTCACGCGTGCGTCCAATCGGGCCGCTCTGATGGCAGCGACATAGCCGCCCGGGCCGGCTCCGAGAATGGCGATCTGAGGTTGACCAGGCATCAGAGTTGTCAGCGGAGGTCAGAGAAACGGGCGTCGACTCCGGGTGTCCCTCCGGAGCCCCGACTCACCCCTTTTTCTGATTGGCAAGAAAGGCTTCGTATTGCGCCGCGGTCATCAACTTGTCCACCTCGCCGGCGTTGGAAAGATCGATGACGACCATCCAGCCCTTGCCGTACGGGTCTGTGTTGATCACCTCAGGGTGATCTTTCAGTTCGGCGTTGACTTGAACGATGGTGCCGCTTACGGGGGTGTAGAGGGTCGAGGTGGTTTTCGTCGATTCGATTTCACCGATTTGCTGCCCGGCCTTGACGGACGCGCCCGTCTTCGGCAGATCAATGAACACGATATCACCCAGAGCATCTTGCGCGAAGTGGCTGATGCCCACGGTGGCTTGGGCGCCTTTCAGGCGGGTCCATTCATGCTCTTCGTGATATCGCAGATCCGCTGGTATCATGCCGCCCTGTCCTTCTTATCGCCCGTCATAGATCTCCATCCCGGGAAAGAAAAAGCCGATCTCGAATTGCGCGGTGTCCGGCGAATCCGACCCATGGACGGCGTTGTACTCGATGTTCGAGCCGTGCGCCGCTCGGATGGTTCCTTGCTCTGCCTTGGCGGGATCGGTGGCTCCCATCAACTCGCGGTTCTTCTTGATGGCGTTGTCCCCTTGCAACACCAACACGACCGACGGCCCCGACGACATGAACGTGCACAGGCTGTCGAAGAAAGGCCTTGCTTTGTGAACGGCATAGAATCCCTCGGCGACGGGCTTGGCCATATGCAGCAGTTTCATGGCCACCGGCTTCAATCCGGCCTTTTCATACCGGCTGAGAATGTCGCCGATGGCGTGTTTCTTGACGGCATCGGGCTTGATAATCGCGAGCGTTCGTTCACTCATTGCTTGCACTCTTTCTCAAAGATCACCGCGGCTTGTGGCAAAAAAGAATCGTCGCATTATAGGGACGGGACTCCCGACTTTCAAGGGAGGAGGTCCTATGAAGCAAACCGCTGTGCGAGCTCTTGAGGGGTAAACACGCCGCGTTCGGTAATGATACCGGATACCAACTCGGCCGGTGTGACGTCAAAGGCGGGGTTGTAGACGTGAACCCCTGCAGGCGCGACGGGATGACTGCCGTGAATCGTCGTCACTTCCTGCGCCTGGCGCTGTTCGATGGGAATGTCCGCGCCAGACTTCGTCTGCAAGTCGATCGTGGAATAGGGGGCGGCTACATAAAACGGGATTCCATGCGCCTTTGCGAGGACGGCCACCGAGTAGGTGCCGATTTTGTTGGCGACGTCGCCATTGGCCGCGATGCGATCGGCGCCGACGATACAGATATGAATTTTCCCCTGGCGCATCAGGGCGCCCGCCATGTTGTCGGTGATCAGCGTCACGGGAATGTTGTCTTGCATAAGTTCCCACGCCGTCAGCCGGGCTCCCTGTAAGACCGGACGTGTTTCGTCGGCAATCACCTCGATCTGCTTGCCCTGCTCCCATGCCGCACGAATGACGCCCAGTGCCGTGCCGTATCCCGCCGTCGCCAGCGCCCCCGCATTGCAGTGCGTCAAAATCGTTTGCCCTTCATGGATCAGCGCTGCCCCGTGGCGGCCCATCGCTTTGCACAAGGCAATGTCTTCTTCGAGAATGGCCTGTGATTCTTTTAGCAAGGCGGACTTGATCGATGCCATCGGTTCCTGGCGCAAAGCGGCGGCTGTTCGCTTCATGCGGCCGACGGCCCAAAACAGATTCACCGCCGTCGGTCGGGTGGCAGCCAACCGGTCGCAAATCAAATGCAGCTCCTTGAGGAACGACTCGTAGTCGGTCGTCGCGATCGATTGCGCTCCGAGGGCGACGCCCATCGCGGCAGTTACGCCGATGGCCGGCGCCCCGCGCACTTTGAGTTCCCGGATGGCGCAGGCCACAGATTCCACGTCCCGGCAATCCAGGAACGTCACTGTCTCCGGGAGCCGGCTCTGGTCGAGCAGACGCACCGCGCCTTCATGCCATTGAACGGTGGGGACCATAGGGAACACTTGTAACGGGATTTATAGAGAGTGCGCAAGTGCCGGTGGGGCCGAGCAGACGAATGCCGGTTAGCGGCTGTTGGCTCGTTTTGCGGGAGAAAGGAGGGTCAGCGGCTTTTGTTCCGTCATCGGCTCATCGAGTTTTGCCAGCTCGCGCTCCAACATGGCCCGGATAAAACCGCTGGTCGTATAGCCCTGTTGCTTCAGGCCGTCCAGCCGAGTTTTCAAATCCATCGGCAGTTGAATCACAATACGTACAAGCTTGGCCATGGCAAACTCCTCGGGCAGAAGCTGGTCGACGACTGCGATTGCACACGCTATGCCTTACTTCCCTCGGCGGCGCGCTGAATAGAATTGAGGACTTAGCCTGCCACGGATGTGCGTCAGTCGGCCGTTTGCCTATTTTCGTCTGCACTTGCCCTCAATTGTACAACAGTAGTCTCGCGGCCTTAATCGTTCCAGCGATGAATCAGCCGTTCCCAATTGGAGCGCTCGCAGGCCCATGGACAATCAGGGAACGGCACTCGCTGCGGCTGCTGTTCGCGTGTCAGATGGATCAGGAGGTCAGGCTGCGAAGATTTCCCGGTCGCCCAAACGCCGCCGTCCCGATCAGTTCGATACGTCGCGATTCCGCGATCGGCATAGGCACGAACGACGGCCGGCGCGGGATGGCCATACGCATTATGCCGTCCGACGGAAATCACCGCATATCGTGGATTCACCGCCTCCAGCCAGTCACCCTGGTAGGAGCTGGCAGCGCCATGATGCGGAACCTTGACCAGATCTACGGATCCCCGATCTTGTTCACGGCTCATTCGGATCAACGCCTCGGCTTCGACGTCCGCAGTGAACAACAGTCTGTGCGAACCACAAGTCAGTGCCGTCACGATCGATCGGTTGTTTAGGGCGTGCCCCGGCTGCCTTCGGCGTCCCTCTCCTGGCTCATGTGCACTCGCGTCCGACGGGTTCAACACGTCGAGCAGGCACTTGCCGAACGTGACGGCATCTTGGCGCTCACGCGCGATATGTTCGCGCAATCCCCGCTCGGCCAGCACCTGCTGCAAGCGCTGATAAAAAGGTTCTTCGCGCACGTCGCCGGTGCCCCAGTAATGCCGCACCGAAAAATGCCTGAGGACATACGCAAGGCCGCCGACGTGATCGAGTTGGGGGTGCGTCGCAATGACATAATCGATCGTGCGAATTCCGCGGTTCCACAGGTAGGGAGCGACAACGCCGCGGCCCATGTCGAATCGCTCGTAGCTGCCGCCGCCGTCGATCAGGACGACCTCGCCGCCCGGCAGCTCCAACACCGCACTGTCGCCCTGCGACACATCCAGGAACGTCACGCGAAATCCATCGCCATCAAGCCAGAGTCTCGGCGACCACATCCACCAGCACAGCAGCAGGACCAAGCCTGCCCCTGCGATCCATGTGACCGGTCGTCGCGACAAGGCAAGCACCATTATGGCGAGGCACCCGTAAAAGACAAACACACCGGGAAGTGATGGCGCCGCCAAGTGCCATTCGCCCCACGGAACTCCCGACATCCCCGCAAGGACGTTGACAAAGCCGTCCATCGACCACTGAATCGCAGCCGCGAACGGCAGTTCCGCTCCTGACGCTCCGCCGTGCACGAGCGCCGACAGCAAACCCATCGGCACGAGCAGTCCTCCCATTAGCGGGACCGCAGCCAGGTTCGTCACCAGGCCCAGCCACGACACCTGGTTGAAATAAAAGGCTGTGAGCGGAACCGTTGCGAGCGTCACGGCGGCACTCATGGCGAGCGCCTCAGCAATCCACCGCTGCAGGCGCGTGAAACGGCTGGACGGAGGCTGCTCCTCCGGGCTATCGGGCCAATGGGATAACCGCCACGCGACGGCGGTGACGGAAACAAACGAGAGCTGAAAGGAGATGTCGTAAATGGCCTGTGGATCATGGAGAACAATCGCCAATGCCGCGGCGGCAAGCGCATGAAACATGCGCTGCTCGCAGCCCAGCCATTTGGCAAGGAGCGCGAGCAGCACCATCACGAGCGACCTCACCGTTGCGACCTCCGCTCCTGCCAGACAGGCATAGCCGGTGGCCGGGACGACGGTGAGAGCGGCGGCGAGCCGGGTTGGCGTGATCCTGCGAGACAGGCGCAGCAGCCACGAGGCCGGCAGCCACCGAACAACCTGACGGATAGTGAAAAAGGCCAGCATGGCGACGAGGCCCAGATGGCTGCCCGAGATGGATAAGAGATGCACCGTTCCTGTAACCATGAAGTGATCCCGCACATCCGGATCGAGGTATCCCCGCTCCCCGATCACAATGCCGAGAAATATACCGAGGGCGGGCTGCGTCAGGCTCTGGAGCGCCGACAGGCGTATGGCATCCCTCCAACGATCGAATTGATGCCAAACTCGCCACCGAAGGCTCTCTTGGCCCGACGCAAGTGATTCGACGGCTTCAATGCCGTTGACCGTCGCCACGGCATCGACGCCCTGCCGCTCGAGATAAGCCGCATAATCGAAGCCGTTCGGATTCAACGAGCCGCCCGGCGTCCGGAATCTGGCTCGAACGCCGACTCGATCGCCCTGATACAGGCGCCGATCTGCGCCACGCCAGGTCAATTTGAGCGTGAAAGGCGGGCGGGCGGCTTCCCGATCGCAGCCGACCACCACGACCATTCTGCCGGGTGAATACTGTGCGGGAGCAATCACCCGCCCGGTACACAATTGAAATACGTCTGCCTGGGACTCATACACCACCGCCTCGGAACGCCCTTCGACTGCCGCAAACCAGTAAACGATGCCGCCGAGGAGACAGAGGAATGAGGCGGTCGCCGCAGCGGCGGCGACACGCCCGTAAACCTCCAGGCCGCTGAGACTCACAGCCGCGAGGCCCAACACAAGCGAAATCGATAGCGGATAATAGGGGATGAGCGAGCTCAGGGCGAGACCAGAGATGAAGGCGAGCGTCAGGAAGGGCAGCATCGCTTCCGTTCGGCACCGTCGCGAAATGTGGCTCTTCTGGAAAAGTCAGCTGAGGTGGGCCGTGACGATTCGTGCCAACCGATCGGCCTCTTCGCGGATGAGACTGTCCTGTTCGCCTTCCACCATGATCCGCAGCAGAGGCTCGGTGCCGGAGTAGCGAACGAGTACTCTGCCGCTGCCGTTGAACCGGCGTTCGCTCTCGGCAATCGCCTCCTGCAGATCCGGAATGCTATTCAGATTCGGTTTCTTCGATACCTTGACGTTGAGCAGCACTTGCGGAACGGCCGTCATGGCTTTCGCGAGTTCCGAGAGCGGCTGGTCGGATCGTTTCATGAGCGACAGCACTTGTAGGGCGGAAATCAACCCGTCGCCCGTCGTGTTGTGGTCAAGGAAAATAAAATGGCCGGACTGCTCCCCCCCGAAGTTGTACCCTTCCGCAAGCATCCGCTCGAGTAAATAGCGGTCTCCGACCGCCGTGCGGACCAATGCAATGCCGGCACGGTTGAGCGCCAGTTCCAAGCCGAAGTTGCTCATTACGGTCCCGACCACCGTGCGTTTGGCCAAAAGACCATGACGGTGCAGGTCCAGCCCGAGCGCGGCCATGATGTGATCGCCGTCGATGACGTTCCCCTGTTCGCAGATAAAGATCGACCGGTCGGCGTCCCCGTCCAGCGCAATCCCAAGATGAGCTCCGTATTCTTTGACTGCGCGCTGAAGCTCGGCGGGATGGACGGCTCCACAGCCGGCATTGATATTCATGCCGTCCGGCTTGTTACCGATGACGTCCACCTTCGCGCCGAGTTCACGCAGAACGGTCGGCGCGACTTTGTACGCCGCACCATTGGCGCAGTCGACGACGAGTTTGATCCCTTGAAAGTCGAGGTCTCTTGGCAGGGACCGCTTGACGAATTCGATGTAGCGTCCTTCGGCGTCGTCGATGCGGAAGGCCTTCCCGATGGCATCGGCGGTGGGACGGAGATGCGCAATCTCGTTCGACACGATCAGTTCTTCGATCCGGGCTTCGATTTCATCAGGGAGCTTGAGGCCGTCGTTGGAAAAGAATTTGATCCCGTTGTCCTGATAGGGATTATGGGAAGCGGAAATCATCACGCCGGCGTCCGCCCGGAGACTCCTGGCCAAAAACGCGATCGCCGGAGTGGGCAACGGTCCGACCAGGAGCACGTCGACCCCCATCGAGCAGATGCCGGACATCAAGGCGGCTTCCAGCATATACCCCGAAACCCGCGTGTCCTTGCCGATCACGATCTGATGCCGCCCTGCCCTGCGCATGAAGATGTGGGCCGCCGCCCGCCCCAACTGCATGGCCGTTTCACTCGTCATCGGCTCCAGGTTCGCCGTGCCACGGACGCCGTCGGTGCCAAACAGCTTACGCATGCTGCTCCCGTCCTGCCGGCAATCTCCGGCGAGCGATCGCGTCGGCAATGGTGACCACATCCTTCATCGACGCCACATCGTGCACACGCAGAATGTTGGCGCCGTGCTCGACCGCCAACGCGACCACGCCAGCGGTCCCCCACGCACGCCCTTCGGGGGACTGCCGGGTCAATTGCCCGATGAAGCCTTTTCTGGAAGCACCCACCAATAAAGGAAATCCCAGTTGCAGGAACGCTTCAAGGTTGGCCAAAAGATCCACGTTATGGGTAATGGTCTTGCCGAACCCGATGCCCGGATCAAGTACGATCCGTTCATGCGCGACCCCTCGATCCATCGCAAATCGGGCCCGTTCACCGAGAAACCGCGTAATGTCTTCGATGACGTCATCGTAATGCGGCGACCGCTGCATGGTCTCAGGCGTGCCTTGCATGTGCATCAACACGAGCCCGGCTCCGGTTTTCGCCACGACCTCGACCATCGTCGTATCGCCGCGCAGGGCGGTCACGTCATTGATCATCACCGCTCCCACGTCGATGGCGGCCCTTGCCACCGCAGCTTTGGATGTATCGACGGAGATGGGGATAGACACGGCCTTCGCGACGGCGGCCACCACAGGAATCAGCCGGCGGTGCTCTTCCTCTTCGTCCACAGGCAGCGCCCCTGGCCGGGTTGATTCGGCGCCGATATCCAATAGATCAGCGCCTTCCTCGACCAATTGCACGGCGTGGGCGACCGCCTGTTGCGGCTCGTAGAACCGGCCGCCGTCGAAAAAGGAATCAGGGGTGACATTGACGATCCCCATAATCAGGGGATGATCGAGTGCTAGACGCCGGTCTTTGACTTGGAGATCCATCTGCACGCTCACGAACTTACCACGCGGCCGCACTGTATAGGCTGTTGGGATCAAGATACAATCCTGTATCCCTTATAACACGCGTCCGCTGCGCTATCTGCTTGAAATCACGGTATAGAGACGCACGGCGTCTCCTTCGTTGATACTCCGTATGATCCTCTGCAACTCCAGTGCCCTGAAGCTGCAGGGGCGCGCAGGAATCGTCAGGCAGGGACTGTCTGCGAGGAGTTTTGCATCAGGATCTGATCGATCTCCGGGGCATCGAGCACTTCCTTTTCGAGGAGGGCTTCCGCCAGAGCCTTCAGGCTTCTCATGTGTTCAGTGAGCAGCCGCTTCGCCCGTTCGTAGTTTTCAGTCACCAACCGCTTGATCTCGAGATCGATCTCGAGCGCGACTTGGTCGCTGAAATCCCGTTTGGTGGTCAGTTCGCGGCCGAGGAAAATTTCCTCTTCCTTGCGCCCGAACGTCAATGGGCCGAGCTTTTCACTCATGCCCCACTCACAGACCATTTTTCTGGCGAGATCCGTCGCGCGCTCGATATCATTCCCGGCGCCGGTCGTGATGTGTTTCAAAACGAGCTCCTCAGCCACACGTCCGCCCATAAGAATCGCAAGGTTGTTGTAGAGGAAGTCTTTGGAATAGTTGTGCCGGTCGTCGGTCGGCAGCTGCATGGTCACGCCCAACGCCCGCCCCCGGGGAATGATCGTCACCTTGTGCACGGGATCAGTTCCGGGCAGGAGCTTGGCCATCAAGGCGTGACCGGCCTCGTGATACGCCGTCGTACGCTTCTCTTCGTCGCTCAAGATCATGCTCTTTCGCTCGGCGCCCATCAGGACCTTGTCCTTCGCCATCTCGAAATCGATGACCTCAACCTCTTTCTTGTTCTGGCGGGCGGCCCACAGCGCCGCTTCGTTGACGAGGTTTTCGAGATCCGCGCCCGAGAAGCCCGGCGTACCGCGCGCGATCTTCTCCAGTTCGACGTTCCCCGCGATCGGCACCTTCTTGGTGTGCACTTTGAGGATCTCGGAGCGCCCGCGCAAATCCGGCCGATTGACGACGACCTGGCGGTCGAAGCGGCCCGGCCTCAGCAATGCAGGGTCAAGGACGTCCGGCCGGTTGGTGGCAGCGATCAGGATCACGCCTTCCGTCGTATCGAAGCCGTCCATTTCCACCAGCAACTGGTTGAGGGTCTGCTCTCGTTCATCGTGTCCGCCGCCCAAGCCCGCACCGCGCAGACGGCCGACCGCGTCGATCTCGTCGATGAAAATAATGCAGGGTGCGTGCTTCTTTCCCTGCTCGAAAAGGTCGCGGACACGGGAGGCTCCGACACCGACGAACATTTCCACAAAGTCCGAGCCGCTGATGCTGAAGAACGGGACGCCCGCCTCGCCGGCAATGGCTTTGGCAAGCAATGTTTTCCCCGTCCCCGGAGGCCCGACGATCAGCACGCCCTTCGGAATCCGTCCACCGAGCTTCTGGAACTTGCGGGGGTCCTTCAAAAATTCGATGATCTCAAGGACCTCTTCCTTGGCTTCGTCGATACCGGCCACATCGGAAAAGGTCACCTTTTTGCGTTCCTCTGTCAGCATTCGGGCCCGGCTCTTCCCGAAGGAGAGCGCTTTGTTGCCGCCGATCTGCATTTGCCGCATCAGGAAAAACCACAGACCCAAGAACAGTACAAACGGTCCCCACGTCACGAGGAAGGTGATGTACCACGGACTTTCGTCGGGCGGCTTCGCTTCGATTTGCACACCCTTTTCGCGCAGCACTTTCACGAAATCGGGGTACTCCGCGGTGAACGTCCGGATGCGGGTCTTGTCTTTTAGAACGGCACTGACGTGGTTGGACTTGATGATGACTTTTTCGATGTCGCCTTTATCGAGTTTGGCCATGAAGTCGCTGAAAATGACTTCTTCTTCCGGCGCATGGGTCGGCACGCTGAACAGGTTGAACAGCAGGATCATAAACAAGCCGACAACCACCCAGAAAAGCAGATTTTTCGCCCTGGAATTCATCCAGTTCTCCTTGTGGCAGGTCCCCTCAAACTCGCCAAGAAATCCGCGAGCTTGAGTGATGTTACCACAGGCCTCTTCACAGTGACAACCGTTGTGACGCTTCCTATTCCCGTTCCCCTTATTCCTGTTCCCCTTCCATGTCGAGGACGGCCAGGTACGGAAGGTTCCGGTATTTTTGTTGATAATCAAGCCCATATCCGACCACGTATTTATTTGGAATTTTGAATCCGACGTAATCGAGTGGAACTTCGATGGTTCGACGTTCCGGCTTGCTTAGCAACGTACAGACCTTGATGGACTTGGGTTTCTGCTTCGAGAGCGTTTTGATCAGATATTGGACGGTCAAGCCAGAGTCGACGATGTCCTCGATCAGCAGCACATCCTTTCCCTTGATATCCTCGGTCAATTCGGTCACCACTTTCACCTTTCCCGAGGTCTTGGATTGGCTGCCATAGCTCGTGACGATCAAGAAATCCACCCGCATCGGAATGCGGATGGCCCGTGCGAGATCCGCGTAAAAGGCATACGCGCCTTTCAACACACCGACCAACACCAGGTCCTTGCCCGCATAATCGTTTCCAATCTGCTTGCCGAGCTCCTTAATGCGCGCACGCATCTCCTCCTGGGTAACGATGGGTCGGCCGAATATCCGCTCCATGCCTATTCGGCTCCTTCGCTTCCGGCCGTTGAGCGAACCGTGACGACAAGACAGCGCGAGGTACTCTTCCGCACGATGAACCGCTCATCCTCCCGGCATCCCACCACCCAAAGAATCCCTTCGGGCGCGGCGAGGAGCGGGATGCGCGAGCGCTCTTCCCGGCTCACTTTCAAATCGGTGAACAAATCTTGTAGTTTCTTGCTCTTGCCGCCCATGCCGCAGGGATGGATACGGTCCCCCGCCCGCCACGGCCGGAGAATAAGCGGCGACGAAAGGCGAGACATGTCGAATACGGCACAGTCGCGCGTCCTCTGCTTCAGAAGCGGCTCCGCCTCTTGCTTTGTCATCTCTTGTACATGAATTTCCTGTGCCGTGCCAGGCCAATACACGGTCGAAGGCACCGAGAGGGGCACCGGCGGCTCGATGGCGCTGCGCCCCTCGCGCTCGGACGCCGCGCTGCGGCCGCTGCGCCGAACGACGACCACGCGCTCACGATCCCGAATGAGTTCGGCTCCCGCGAGCGAGATTCGCGTCCCTCCCCTGGATCTGCCGGACACGAAACGCAGCACGCTTTCGACCGAGCGCAAGCCGGGAGGACGCCGCTCGGGATCAATGGATCGAAGCATAAGGCGCACGAGACGCCGCTTGAGCGCATCCGGCAACGCGGCGACGGTCTGGCGTACAAACCGCTGATCTCCTCTCGCATCCACCGTCACCAACGACCGGTATAAATCATGGACGACCTGCTCGAGGTACGCGTCATCGGCTCGCAGCACTTCCGCCTGCCGCTCCAGCAGACGGACAATTCCAGGAGTAATGTCTTCCATCACCGGCAGCAGGTCCCGCCGCACACGGTTGCGGCGATACAGCGGCGACAGATTCGAGCTGTCCTGACGATACGACAGCCCCTCCTGCTTGAGATAGGCGAGGATATCTTCGCGCGTCGTCTTTAGCAGCGGGCGGACGATGATCCGTTCCCTGACGAACGGCATACCGGCCAGGCCGGTGACTCCGGCTCCCCGCAGCATCCACAGCAGCATGGTCTCGGCCTGGTCATTCGCCGTGTGACCCGTGACGATTTTGTCGGCATGAAGTTCGTGGGCCAGCGACTTCATGGCCTCATAGCGAGCCCAGCGCGCCAAGAGCTGAAGCGAGGACGCTCGGCGCTGTTTGGCGAGGACGGGCCGCCTCACGATCAACGGGATGTTCCTGCGGCTGCAGAAGGAGGACACGAACTCCTCATCGCCGTCCGATTCGCCGCCGCGCAATCCATAGTTAAAGTGTACAGCCGTCAGCGTGAGCCGCCAGCTGGGAGCCAGCTCCGTCAACAACGACAAGAGCGCGATGGAGTCGGGCCCTCCAGAGACCGCCACGAGCAAGTGCTGTCCCGGACCAAAGAGCCGCCGTTCCTGAACCGTCCGGACGATCTGATCGATCAATGCCGGCCGGCGTTTTGCGGTCCTCGTCATTATGACTGCGGCACTCCTTCAGCATGGCGCCGAAGGCTGGCTTTGGCACGGTCGACGTCATGTGCGATTTGTACTGCGAGCTGCTGCGCCGATGGAAAAGTGTGGTCTTCCCTGAGATATTCGATGAAGTCGACGCTGATCGCCTTGCCGTAAAGGTTGTCGCTATGGTCGAGCAGATTGACTTCGATCAATCGCTCTCCTGCGCCAAACGTAGGCCGGCTGCCAATGTACGCGACGGCATCGTAGCTCGTCGCGTCGTATGAAGCGCGTGCGGCATACACGCCGTCAGGCGGAATCACCCGTTCGGGCGGAATTCTGAGATTGGCCGTCGGCCAGCCGAGCGCTTGTCCCTGTTGCGCGCCGGACACGACGGTGCCTGTGATGCCGTAGGTCCGGCCCAACAACCTGGCAGCCGCTTCCATCTGGCCGGATTGAATGAGACTCCGGATTCTGGTCGAGCTGACCACTCTGCCGTCCAGGACGACCGGCGGCATGGGATGCACCACGAATCCCAGCGACGATCCGAACGTCTGTAGGTCGGCGATCCGTCCTGCGCGTCCCTTGCCGAACGCAAAATGCTCACCGACGAAGAGCTCGGCGATATGGAGATGACGGTGCAAAACGTCTTGAGCAAACTGTTCCGGCGTCATCGAGGCAAGCGACGGCGTAAATTCGAGAAACACGACTTCATCGACGCCGGCCGCCTTCAAGCGCTCGAGCTTTTCTTCCGGACTCGTGAGAAACCGCAACTCGACATCGGGCGCCAGTACTCTGACCGGATGGGGATCAAAGGTCACGACGATGGCCGTGCCCCTGGTTTCACGGGCCCGGGCTACAACCGTTTGGAGCAGGGAACGGTGGCCGCGATGATGGCCGTCGAAATTGCCGATCGTCGCGACCGGGTGTGGTCTCGACCGGACGTCGTCCAGGCCGCGCGTCACCGTGAAGCTCATTGTCAATTGAGGCTGCGCGCCGCGTCTTTGGCGAAGTAGGTCAAAATGAGATCCGCGCCGGCGCGCTTGATCGCGAGAAGCGATTCGAGGATTGCCCGCGACTCGTCCAACCAGCCGGCCTTTGCGGCCGCCTTGATCATGCTGTATTCTCCGCTGACCTGGTACGCGGCAACCGGAAGGCTGGTATGCGCTTTCGCCGCGGCGATGACATCGAGATAGGGCAACGCCGGCTTCACCATCACGATATCGGCGCCTTCCTCCACGTCCAGCGCGATTTCACGGAGTGCTTCCCGACGGTTCGCCGGATCCATTTGGTAGGACTGCCGATCGCCGAATTGAGGGGCGGATCCCGCCGCATCGCGGAACGGCGCATAAAAGCAGGAGGCAAATTTGGCCGCGTACGCCATGATCGGCAGTTCGGGGTAGCCGGCCTTGTCCAGTTCCGACCTGATGGCCGCCACGCGGCCGTCCATCATGTCGGAAGGCGCCACCATGTCTGCGCCGGATTCCGCATGCGTCCTGGCCATGGCACGGAGACAGTCCAACGTTTCGTCGTTCAGAATCCGGCCTTCTCTGACGATGCCGCAGTGACCGTGGGTGGTGTACTCGTCGATGCAGACATCGGTGATCACCAGGAGACCGGGCACCTGGTCTTTCACCGTCTTGATCGCCCGCTGGACGATTCCGTTCGGATCGTAGCCTGAGCTGCCGCGCTCGTCTTTGCGGTCGGGGATCCCGAAGAGCATGATGGCGGGAATGCCGAGCCCGGCCACTTCGCCGGCTTCCTTGACCAGCAGATCGACGGACAGCCTGAATTGCCCAGGCATCGATGCAATCTCCTGCCGTTGGTCTCTTCCCTCTTTCACGAACATCGGATAGATGAAGTCGGACGCCGAGAGGCGCGTTTCCCGCACCATACGGCGGAACGCTTCATGCTGCCGCAACCGTCTGAGCCGTTGGATGGGAAACGCCATGATGTCTTATTTCCTCGGCAGATTCGTCAGAAATACGACCAGGTCGCGAACCGAAATCATCCCGACCAGCTTGCCGTCGCGCGACACTCCCAAATGGCGCACGTGCGCTTGGGCCATCAGATCATTCGCGTCCAGGAGCGTCTTGTTCTCCTCGATGGTCAAAATCGGCGCAGACATGATCTGCTCGACCGTGGTCTTGTTGGGATCGCTGCCCGAGGCCACGATGCGCCGCATCATGTCCGTATCGGTAAGAATACCGATGATATCTTTCTGATTCGTCACGAACAAACTGCCGATGCCGCGGTCGCGCATGATGCGTGCCGCAGCCTGCGCGTTGGTGTCGCGTTCCACCGTGACGAATTTTTCTTTCGGAACCATGAACGATTTCACCGGAACCATGAAGACCTCCCTCTCACAAATAAATTGCGGCTGACGCCCTAGCCAGACGCGGGAACCGCCACGCGGGCTCCCTCGCTGTAAAAACGCACAATGGCGTGTGCCAATGCCGGCACCGTGTTTTCCCCTGGCATGATCGTCACAGGCAAACCGTGCTGCTCCGCGGTCCTTGCGGTAATCGGTCCAATGCAGGCAAGCGCCGTTTTGCTGACAAGCCGGCGGGCTTCCTCCGTCCCGCCGAGCAATTCGACAAAGTTTGAGACGGTCGATGAGCTGGTAAAGGTGACGACATCGACCGCTCCCGCCTGAAGCTGTTCCTTGAGACGGCCGAGGCCGGTTTCCGGAAGCACCGTTCTGTACACCGGAACCACATCCACCATGGCTCCCTTCATGCGCAACTGCTCCGGCAACAGTTCCCTGGCCACTTCGGCGCGCGGGATCAAGATCTTGGTCCCCGCCAGATCGTGCTGGGCAAGTGCAGCGACCATGCCTTCGGCCTGGAACTCGGATGGAATGAGATCGGCGGTCAGGCCATATCGGGTGAGTTCTTCTGCCGTGCGCGGACCAATCGCTCCGATCTGCAGATGGGCAAGCGCACGCACGTCCCTCCGTGCCTTCCTCAGCCGCTCCATGAACGGGGCGACGCCGTTGACGCTTGTAAAAATCAACCACGAATAGCCGCTGAGCCTCCCGATGGCCTGGTCGAGCAACTCCCAACTGGGCGGCGGGACCAGCTGGATCGTGGGCGCAGCAATAGGCTCCGCTCCATACGCGGCCAACAAACGGGCAAACTCACCCGCCTGCGCCCGAGTTCTGGTGAGCACAATCCGCTTCCCGAAGAGCGGCCGCTTTTCGAACCAATTCAACTGTTCGCGCAACTTGACGACTTCTCCCACAACGATGACCGTCGGCGGCTCCAGTCCGGCCTGTGCCGTCTTGACGACGATGTCCTGCAATGTTCCGATGACCGTTCGCTGCTCGGCCCTTGTCCCCCATCGGATCGCGGCTACAGGCGTCTCGGCCAGGCGACCCTCATCGAGCAGCCGCGCGACGATCAGAGGAAGCGTTTTCATTCCCATCATGAAGACCAGCGTTCCCGAGGTCGAGGCTACCTTCGGCCAGTCGATAACGGTCGTGCCCTTGGAAGGATCTTCATGACCGGTAATCACCGTCACGGTAGACGCCATCGTGCGGTGCGTCACAGGGATGCCCGCATAGGCCGGCACGGCGACAGCGGCGGTCACGCCGGGTACGACTTCAAACGGCACTCCGGCCGCCGCCACGGCTTCGGCTTCTTCACCACCGCGGCCGAATACGAACGGATCGCCGCCTTTTAATCGCACCACCACGTGTCCCGCTTGTGCGCGCTCGATCATCAGCCGGTTGATTTCGCTCTGCTCTTGGTATTGGCCACGACCCCGCCGGCCCACGTAGACGCGCTGCGCGTGCGCGGGCGCATGGTCGAGTAACGCCGGATTGGCCAGGTAATCGTACAGGACGATGTCGGCATGCTCAAGGCATTCCTTGCCTTTGACGGTGAGCAAGCCGGCATCTCCCGGCCCTGCACCCACGAGGTAGACAATGCCGCCGCGCATGGCATTCATGGAGCCGTTCCGTAGATCGTCCGGAGAATTCGATCGCCCCCGCGCGAGAGCAACCTTTCGGCCAATTCAATGCCCAGGGAACGGGGATCGGCAGCGGGGCCCTTGACGCAATCGCGGATCACTTCCTTGCCATCCACGCTTGCCACCAATCCTTCGAGAAAGAGGTCGGAGCCCGTGAGACTGGCGTGAGCGGCGATCGGCACCTGACAGCCTCCTTGCAACCGCTGGAGCAAACTTCGCTCGGCCATGACCATCGTTCGCGTGGGCGCGTGTTCAAGCCGGCTTAATATCTCGCGCACGAATGTGTCGTCCCGTCTGCCCTCGATGCCCAATGCGCCCTGACCAATCGCCGGCAAGCTGATGTCCGTCTGAAGATATTCGGTAATGTCCCGCTCCCATCCCAAGCGACGCAGTCCGGCGGCGGCCAGCACAATCGCATCGAACTGACCTTCGCGCAACTTCTTTAAGCGCGTATCCAGATTGCCCCGCAGCATGCTGATCGAGAGATCCGGCCTCACCTGAAGCAGCTGTGCCTGACGCCTGAGACTGCTCGTCCCGACGCGTGCACCCGAGGCCAGATCCTTAAAGCGCACGCCGTTACGGCTGATCAATGCGTCGCGCGGGTCCTCGCGTAACGGAATGCAGATCAGATCCAACCCCGGCGGCAATTCGGTCGGCACGTCCTTCATGCTGTGAACCGCCAAATCGATTTCACCGGACAACAGCGCTTCTTCGATTTCCTTGACGAACAGGCCTTTGCCGCCGATTTTTGCGAGCGGAACGTCGAGAATCTTGTCCCCTGACGTCTGAATCCGCCGCAAGGTAACGCTCACGTTGGGGGCAAGTTCCTGAATGCGCGCTTGCACCCACTCGCTTTGATGCACGGCCAACTTGCTCCCGCGGGTGCCGAGAACCAAGGTGGATCTCTCTTGCATAAGGTCGGTCATGTCAGCGGTTGGCGGCCGGCTCGGAGGGATACACGAACGGCGCGTGCCGCGAACCGGGAAGTTTCTCATCGCCGGTGACGGGAGCCGCCGGTGCCGTCGTCGACGATGGCCCGGACAACGGCGCCGTAATTAACGTGCGGTACGACGATGACACCAGGAGGTAGCTGATCAGCCCCAAGACGGACAGGAGATAGACCAGCACGTCCCATCGAAACCCGGCCTTCACGCGGTAGTCGTAGCCGCAAGACGGGCAATCAGGCAGCGGATCATGGCCCAAATACGCCTTTCGGCATCTGGGACATGTGAAGAGCTTGGGGCCTTTTGCCGCCAACGGCATGACGTGTCCCCCGATCATCCCGGCTTGTTCGCGCTGGTTCGGGTCGTCGTCGGCGCTTCGATCTCAGGATCCTCGGTGTTTGAGATCTCGCCCAGGTTGAAGAAGCGCCTGGCCGCTTCCACGAAGGCCGCCCCGTCCGCGGAAGCCACTTCCGATTTCAGCGTGATCATCGTATTGTGAATGAGCTTGTTGACGATCGATGATGCCATGGCCTCGACCAGCGCGCGGTCTTGCGAAGGGAGGTGCGCAAGGCGCGCCAACACCTTCTCGACTTCAGCGCGCTTGATGTCCTCCACCCGGCTCTTGAGCGCGACGATCGTCGGCGTGACCTCCAGCGACTTGAGCCATTGACGCACGGCGCCGACTTCCTCGATGACCATATGCTCGGCCCGCTCGGCCTCCTGCATGCGCTCGCCACGGTTCCGCTCCACCCGTGACTCGAGATCGTCGATATCGAAGAGGAACGCATTATCGACGTGCCGGACGGCGGGATCGATGTTGCGCGGCACTGAGATGTCGATCAGAAACATCGGCCGGTTCATGCGCTGTCTCACGGCCCGCTGAACATCGTCGCTCCCGACCAGATAATGGGCGGCGCCCGTCGAGACCAAGACAATGTCGGCTCCCGCCATTTCTTCACGGAATTGCTCGAATGGAACCGCCGTTCCGTTGAACCGGTCGGCCAGGACAACCGCATGTTGCGGCGTCCTCGTGGTGACCCGCACGTGCCGCACGCCGCTGGCGATAAAGTGCCGCGCCGCAAGCTTGGCCATCTCGCCGGCACCGACCAGCAACACGGTCTTGTCCCGAAGATCGGAGAAAATCTTTTTCGCCAGTTCGACCGCGGCATAACTGACCGAGACGGCCGTTTCGGCGATTTTGGTATCGGTCCGCACCCGCTTGGCCACGGAGATGGCCTTCTTGACCACCTTGTTGAGAATCAGGCCCGTCGTCTTATGAGTGAGCGCCGTCTCAAAGGCATCTTTGACCTGCCCAAGGATCTGGGATTCGCCGACGACCATCGAGTCGAGGCTGCAAGCGACTCGGAACAAATGTGCGACGGCGCGGTCACCCGTTTGCCAATACAAATGAGGCGTCAACTGTTCGGAAGCCACGGACAAGTGTGCGTCTGCGAGAAATTCCTGGATACGGCCATAGCCGGGCTCGAGTTCCTCCACGACCGCATAGACTTCCACCCGGTTGCAGGTCGACAGCAGCATGCCTTCCTTGATCCCCGAATAGCCGCACAGTCTCGTGAGGGCCTCTCCCAGGCGGCTCTCGGGCACGGCGAGCTTCTCCCGGATTTCCACCGGCGCGGTTTTATGGCTGAGTCCGACGACGACGATATGCATATCAGGCTCGAAGCCTAGCCGAGCAATGCGAGAACACAGCTTAGTGAAACGGGCATCCCGGGATATCGATTGCAAGGGAATTGCGGCCGGGTCGCTGAACAGGCAAGTTTTTGCGTCATCCTCATGACACCGACCCAAAACTTTTAAGGGCTACGCCTACGAGAGTGAGGACAACGCCGGCGAATCCAATGATCGTCAAATACGCCGCGCGCTTGGCC
>JBKPSD010000081.1:0-8089 GCA_046734935.1 Nitrospirota bacterium | reverse complement strand
GGCCAGATCCTGATTTCTGATCGAGTGCTCGCGCTGGTGAAGGAAGGTTTCAGCGTCGAATCTATTGGGGAACTAAGGCTAAAGGGCGTACAAAAACCCGTCGCGGTGGCACAGGTCATCGGCGAGACGGCGGATGTTCCCGTGAGGAATTAAAAGTGCATCCATTTTTAGCACGCTTCACAGTCACCCTTCACAGTACGATCCATCGTGCGAGCGCGAGGAAAGCGGCAATGCTGACAATGCGGGTGATGCCTCCGACAAGGATGGTCGCGGCCGTTGCCGGGTCGAAACCAATACGCTTCATCAGGAATGGCGTCACGGCCCCAACGACACTACTCACCGTCGTACTCACAATCATGGCCAGCAGCATCACCACGGAAAGTCTCATCGCATCGGCATGGCCATGGAGCGTTGCATAGGCGTACATGCCCACCGCCGCAGTCAGCCCGACCAGTGCACCATTCGCAGTTCCGACCATGGCTTCCTTGTTGATGAGCTCGGTCCATCGATCGGTCTTCAACTCGCCAAGAGTGAGTCCGCGCAAGGCCACCGCGAGTGCCTGTCCACCGGTGCTGGCCGATTGGCCAACCATGACAGGGATAAACGCTGCAATCGCCACAGCCTGCGTCACAGCTGATTCGTAGTATCCAATTACGCCGGCGGCCACGAAGCTGCTCAACAAGTTGACCTGAAGCCAAGAGTGTCGGAACGTCAGGCTACGCCAAGGACTATGTTGAAGGCGTTCCTCCCGTATGACTCCGACCATTTTCCCAGGTTGCGCCACGAGTTCACGCGTCTGTTCCTGGAATAACGCATAACCTCGGACGAGCCCAAGCAGGCGCCTCTCGTCATTACAAACAGGGTATTCCGAATAATGACGGATATGGACAAGTGGAATGACATCACTCACGCGCTGGGTTGCGTTTAAACAAAATGGGCTCGCAATCATCAGTTCCCGCACCGGTCGCGTTGGCTCGGCCAACAGCAACTCGCGCATAACCAGCGCCCCGATAAGCCTGTATTGGTCATCAACCACATAGCCGTAACTAATGAAGGCGTGTTTCACGAGAAGTCGCAGCCGATTCACCACCTCCTGAACGGTATTCTCGGGGGCAAACGTGGCGACAACCGGCTCCATCAAATAGCCGACCGTTTCCTCGTGATAACTCGGGTTGTGGAGCCACCGGTCGCGGACCGTAGAGGGCACAGCTTTGAGGATTGCTGTACGTCGTTCCGCTTCCAACGTTGGTAGCAGCGCCGTCGCGGCGCTTTCTGGGAGGAGAGTCATGAGTTGTGCAATGGTCGCAACCGATTCATGAACGAGAATTGGAGTGACTTCGTGCAGTCCTCGCGATTGAATCTGTTGCAGCAATTCTGTAGCGCGAGCGGCGTGCTGTTCGTGAGCATGGGAGAACTCTTGGCTTTTGTCCGTCATGTCACCTCCCATTCGAAATCAAAGCACAAGCGCGGAAAACGAGGGGCATTCTCCACGAAGCACGCTCTACTAGCAAGTAATGGGCGAACCAAGGCATCTGTGGCAGATCTACAAGGGGAGCCGTAATTACGTGCAATAAAGAAGGAGCTCTTGCGCACGAACCATTTGATTTGTCCAATACGGTTATGTTAAACGGCCTGGCGTGAGTTCCTGTAAGTCAGCAAAGGTCTGCAGCCAGCCCATACCTCGTTTACTTCAATATATAGTCCATCTCTCCCGAAGTTGCAGCACAGCATTGCAGATCTTTTACAATGAGCGCCGCACGGCTGGCCGCTGACGGGAGGTAACGCGTTGGCAGAGAAGGACTCAGAGCCCAAGAGTACCTGGCCCGTTCCAATTTTGCTCCTCGTTACGCTTGCCGGCGGGTATCTGTTCAGCCAATCTCCATTGAAGTCGTTCAGGCCATTCCACGAGTCGCTGGATACGTCCTCTATTCATATCGACCAGCAAGTGTCTGCCCGTCTCTGGCAGGACCCGCTTGAGGCGGTCATCAATTACAAGGCTAAACACAACCCCTCTCGGCTAAGCGCTGACGAGATAAAGACGCACATCAAAGGACTCATCAGGGACAGGGCATCTGACGTCGCGGTATTGATCTCGACACTGGATGATAGTCCATATTCAGAGGGTAGAGAAACGCGGATTCGTGTTCGCTACGTCGTAGGGGCGGCTCTCAATCATGCCTGTTATGTGCCGGAGAATGCCGAGGGAATCGGCCTCATGAGTTGGCCTACTAAGAAATTCGATAAGAAGCCGCCAGTTGATCTGCCCCAAGCGATATCGGAAACGTCTGTAAAGGTGAGCGACAAGGCGCTCGTTCTCGAGGTGCCTTTTGAATGGTACCGGAAACGTAAGGTTGTGACCTGTAGCCACGAATACCCGGACAGGCTGCTTGTGCTATGGGTCAAAGGCTCGGACATTGAAGGGGCACCTCTGCAGTATTTGAATCATCTGGTGGCTTCAGTCGTCCCCGAATACTCGAACAAAGAGAATTCCTCGGTTTCGATCAAGTTACTTGGTCCGTGGGGATCCGAGGCTTTGCGAGTCATGATGAAATCAGCCATGACACCCGGCATATCACTCGGTTGGTCTCAACGGCACGTCGAACTGCTGAGTCCCTGGGCAACGGCGGATCCCCTCCTGCTTCTGGCCGCTGAAGATGAATCGGTCCTGACGAGCGAACGTCCCTCGCTGACGGAAAGCCGTAAACGGATGGCATCTGCCTTCAAGGACGCACGCATTGATTGGGCATACACGATCGGATCCGATCGACACGTGCTTGCGCAACTGGGGGAGGAACTCCAACGAAGACAGGTTCATATCGACAAGGCGAAGATCGCGGTCGTAAGCGAGTGGGACACGTTTTATGGAAGAATGCTTCCCCTCGAGTTTCGAGCCATGGCCTTATGCAAACACCGGAGCAACACCTTCTGCTTCTTGGATGACGAATGGCGGCAAGCGCTTGCGAGTTCGCGCAATGCAGATGAGTGGCAGAATCGTGCATGGAAAAGGAATGCAGAGAAGGACGCCGCAGGGGATAGTACGACACTGAACAAAGACGGACTGAAAATTGATCGATATACCTACTTGCGCGGCCTTGACGGTGAGATGGCTCATGAACAACGCCAAACGCAGTCAAAAGCGCGCAAGTCGCAACAGGATTCCATCTACGAGTTCTGGAAGGACGAACAGTCAATTTCTTCGCTCGAGCGGCCCGATGGTCCAAGCCAGTATGATTATGTCAGACGGCTATCGGCACAGCTCAAAGAAGCCCAAACAGTCGATGATCCCTATGTGGCGATCGGCGTCCTCGGATCGGATCCTCATGACAAGCTTCTCATCCTTCAAGCCCTCAAAGACGAGTTTCCCGGCGCCATCTTTTTCACCACTGATCTCGACGCGCGCTTTCTCCATCCTTCGCAACAAGGCTGGGCAAGAAATCTGATCATTGCCTCTCCGTTCGGTTTACGTCTGGACGATACGCATCAACGAGACGTTCCGCCGTTCCGCGACAGCTATCAGACGGCGGC
The DNA here is from genome assembly GCA_046734935.1 of Nitrospirota bacterium. Lineage (GTDB taxonomy): Bacteria > Nitrospirota > Nitrospiria > Nitrospirales > Nitrospiraceae > Nitrospira_C. Next base: position 4,564 of record JBKPSD010000081.1, on the reverse strand, counting down.
GTACCACGCACTGATTACCTCGTTGGCGATGACGAATCCGCAATCACGACAGCAACCGCAACAGGACGCGTCCGCCCGATCTATCCCTCATGGCTGCCTGAACAGCGACTGCGTCCGCTTATTTGAGGTGGGCAGAACACAATTCATCAATCTGAGCACGGATTTTCCGGAACCACATCCGAACGAAGAAGCCCAACGACTTCCAGCGGATCGCTGGCAGAATTGGAGCAATGCAGTCCTGGCCTTTGCCGTCGGCTGCCTGCTGATGTACTTGGTGGCGAAAGACTTGACTGTATTCGTCTTAGGTGGAGGCCTCTCCCTTCTGCTAGGACTGGCATTGTGCTGGCATTTAGCCGGCCGCCCGGGAGAAGAACCATTTTTCTGGACTGAAGGCGTCAGCATTTGGCCAACGGAGCTGGTGAGACTTCTTGCCGGAATGCTGGCAATTGTTTTTATTCTGACAACGTTTAAATTGGTTACAAATCGCAAAGCAAGAATAGCGTCCACATACCTGCCTTACTCGACCGGAGACCAGAGCCCGTTTGACTTTTCGACGATATGGAACAAGCACGATCGTCAAACAACGCTCGGGGCAATTTCGTTTAAAGTCGTTTTAGGAGTCGTTCTCGGCTTCCTACTTGCGCTACCCATCTTCTTCTCCTTCCCACCCCCTTCCCCTCCGGCCCGCGGTGCGATTTCGCCGCGTTTTGACCAGGGTGTTCTGGTCTTCTCGGTCCTCTCCTTGTACATGCTTCTCGCGTTGGTCGTGTCGCTTTCTATTTCGTGCAAAGAGCTATTGAACGACCTACGCGAGCATCGGTTGGGATTTGCAACAACATGGGGCCACCGCCATTCGCGCAGATTACCGAGAGAAGTCATCAACAATTGGTTCACAATTCGTGTGAGTGCCGAATATACGACGATCTTTAAAACCGTCACGCCCTATCCCTTGTATGTCCTCTTCTTGCTCATTGTTTCCCGCAATGGCTATTTCGATCATTGGACGTTTCCCGTGTCACTTGTCATCGTCTATATCATCATGTTCTCCTTTTCCACCTTATGCTCAGTGAAACTGTGGTCGAGCGCGAGTAAGTTGCGCAAGGAGGTGTTGGAGAATCTAGAAGAAGAGTCCCGTACGGCCTACTTGGAAGGAGACACGATTCTGGCTGCCAACATTGAAAACATTATGCTGGAAGTGAAAGCCCTGAAGAAGGGCGTTTACGGGTCGTGGACTGATCAGCCGATTTGGAACACGATGCTGTATCCGTTGGGCGGCGTGGCCATTCTCAGTTTTCTTGATTTCATGGCAGGCAGATAAACGCGCCTGACAGCCATTCGCTCATTCCTAGACCCTGATGTCAGTGGGCACTTCCGACAGGTTCAGCAGAGCGCTACCTATCGACCTAACTGACAGCGCAGCTGCTGTGAGATGGAGGCTACGGCGTGAACGAGCGGACTTTCTTGCATGGCCTCAACCAGGTAGCTGCCAAGTTCCTTCCCCGAGCCAATAAAGATAGATCCCGGATTGCATTTCCTGGAATAGGTGATAGCTGATCCGCCCAGGCGGGACAGCAGTTCGAGTAAGCCCAGCGCGTCCTCTCGTGCCATCTCAGCAATTTCGAGACCAACCTGTCCCTGCTCACACCATCGCACAATAGCCGTGTGAACATCCAAATGTGTGTTGTCCGGGAGCACGAGCCGGGCATACATCTCAACGCCCGGTGCAATTTCCCGGTTGGTGATAATGCATAATCCGCCGGAGGACACATCGAGCGTCAGCCCCTCGCCGGCGAATTCGGGATACGCGAACTGCACCTTGTAGTGAGCCGTCAACCGCTCGGCCAAACGGGAATTGAGCGCATCGCGTGAATACGGTGTGGTCATCGCTACCTCCTTAGGATCAGTCGATGTCTTTGATGACGCCTGTCTACGCGGGTCTATGATCAAATCTACTGGTCATCCGCGTGCGGCTCAATCCCTCGAAGTGGTGAACCCCTTCGAGAACACCTCGGGCAATCCGGAACGCACAGCGAGAAAGCCCGCGCAAGCAACGGTTTGCGGACCAGTGTTCTGGACAAAAGTGTGCGGGGTAGGTGGATAATCCATAGCCGGACCGCAGGCAGTCTATGCCGGAACCGTGTGTGACCCGATTGCGAGTCGCTGGATGTTGGCGAGTGGAACGGTGCGGAAGCGTCCGATGCTGCCACTTACTGGGACGAAGAGTCCTGGGCTAGTGGTTCATGCGTAAGATTAGCGCCAAGTGCGGTCGCAATCGCCTGCGCCTCTTCCAAATGGTCCTTCACGATCCGCAGCGCATCCGCGGTCCAATGCTCGACCCGCGGGTCCGTTAACGTCGGTGCACGCTGCTTCAATTCACCCAAGTCCTTCTCGTGATCTTGCACCATAAATGACATGTAGGCTTTATCGAAGTCTTTCCCTGAGAGCTGAGAGAGCTGCCGCTGCATCTGTTGATGGGGCATGCTCAACTCCCCTTCTTTCTTTATGAGCTTTTGTACATCGTCGATGACTTTTTGATGGTCTTGAATCATCCGTGCGCCATACTGCTTGATCCGGTCGCTCGAGGCCTTTTGAAGGGCTAACTGACCGAGCGCCACTTCCGCTTGGTGTCGTTCTGCAGCCTTCTGCAGAAACCCCTGCTCTAACTCGGGTATGCCTTCTGCTGGCGCACCAAAGGCAGGGGCTATGAAAACGACCACAACACTGGCCGCAATGGCTCCTATGACGACCGCACGTATCATACTAATATGATTCCGGAAGTATATCCGCACTGGCACTGGGAGCACCTCTAGTAGATCCGGTCAGAGGAATAGACCCTTATGTCCATCCATCATCATCGGAGTCGCTGTCGTGAGACCGCAACTCCGGATCCGATGCTCATCCGCATGACGCGATTGGTGCAGGCAGGCACCGAGCGATATACGACGCGATCGCTGCATGCCCCTCTGTTCCCGGATGCGTGTCGTCTCGCCACCATAAGAGTTTGCCTTCGGTTTCATACAGCCGCTTGGCTTCTTTAATGAGGTACGGTTTCACGTCTTGACACACAAGTCCCTTGAAGCGACAGGCTTCAAGAAATGCTTCCGCAAATCCAGAAGGCCTTGAGTCATCAGCCTGCGGTTTGCCCTCGAATAACGAACGATACACCTCGCCTTTAGTTGGAAGGATCAGAATGGTCAGGTCAATGTGACGCTCAGTCGTGAGCGTCTGCATCGCGTCCATCGTCTTTAGCATCTTTGGATAGTTCGGATGCTGCTCGACCGCAACACGTGATGCCTTGGCCCAATGTTCTTGCCCTTCCAGAAAAAGGACCGGAGTGCCGTCTGGCAACAACCGAGTAATGATAGACGCCGGCGTTCCCTCGATCCGTTTACGGACGGCTTCCATCCATTGCCGGAGAGGCGAGCGATTCCTGTACGTCTTCAACTTCACCTGCCAGGCGGAGATTCCTGTCTTCCAAGGGAGCTGTGCAAGATCCCAGACCTCACCGCCATCGTCGTCCATATCGTTGCCTGTATACCAGGTCCAAATCATGCGAGTCTGGGTCGCAAGCTTCAATCGTCGCCCTTCGATGGCGAAGTTGATGAACTGCTCATAGGGCCCTCCGGGAAACGAAAGGTTATACGTCTGAAACCCGTATTGAGTCTCTAACACGCGCGGAAAAACTTCCTCGTCCGTCGTTCCCCCGCCTGCCGGGAATGAGTCGCCCACGACGAGCAGATTCGTTTCGTGCGGCCCTGGGATGTTCCGAAAACCGTACTCATCGGTCCGAAATACAATATTCCGCACTTCCCGGACTGCGGGATCACCGGCCATGGCGGCCAAATCCCCATAGCTTTCGGTTACCAAGGTCAGATTCGGGTCCCATCGCCCAACGATCGGCAGCTCGGGAAGTTTGTGGGATGTCTCGTTGAAAGGACTGTAATGCAACTTATGCCCGAACGTCGGACGGAGGATGACATCGAGACCGACAAGGGAGAAGCTGACCGCGATGACGGACAAGAGGAAGTTCTGCAGGACACGATCGAGAGCTTGTGATCTCGCAGGAAACAACGCCAGGACGATTGGGATACACAGCGCGACCTCAATCCATCCGGAGATGAGGACGCCTTCGGCATAAAGCAATCCCGTTCCCACAGCGGTAAGCAAGGCTAAACACCACTGTAATCGACGATCTTTCACGTCATACGCTTATCTTTTAGAAAAACGGTCCACGTGGAAGGCGTCTGGGCTGCGCTGGTTGAGACAACGAGGGATTCGGACTCTTTCTCTATCGCACGACTCGTTTTATTTATACCGTGACAGGGTAACTGAATAGTGTCTCTCGATCAACGTGGAGGTGACATCACGGATAAAAACTCCATGGTCTTGGCACCAAGGTCGAGCTGATCCTGAGAATGTGATGTGCCTCAAACGTTCCTGCCGCGTCATCATCATCGTTCCAGCATCAAGGCCTTCCCTAGCGGACGATACTAGGACACCCCAGGTTGCACTCCCGCCATCGGAATGCCGTTCAAAGAAACAAGAGTTCATCCCGATGTGCGAT
>JBKPSD010000080.1:0-71745 GCA_046734935.1 Nitrospirota bacterium | reverse complement strand
CAATCCGCAACACACTCCCTGGCGCGTACCCAGCCGGATACTATTCGAGGATGTGCCCTGCCGTTTTTGCTATAAGAGCGTGTGTCCCGAGGGTCATCACCGTTGTCTGAAAGGCGTCTCGCCGGATGCGGTGGTCTCCGCCGCAATGGATCTGCTCGAACGGTCCTCCGGCGGCCGATCGTTCTTGGCACACTCTGACGAGACAACTTGTCTATTTGAGGACAGCTTGCGGGGAGCCGCGCGTTCACCGAAAGGATGAGCCGACGAGATCCCAACGATTGCTTTCGAGCCCTTTCAATGCGGTGGGACTTCGTGGTCTAGCTTTTGCGTCTTGACTGACTTTTTGCACCCCGACTAAAGACACGTCTTACACGAAGGAGCCTTATGCATCACCACGATCAAACGCCCAATGCGCACATGCAGCACTGCATCGAGGCCTGCTTGGCCTGCACGCAAATTTGCGATCGTTGCGCCGATGACATGATCGGCATGGAAGGCCGCAACCATCACGAACTCCAAGCTCTCTGCATCAGGTTATGCCAGGAATGCGCCGATGTCTGCTCCCTCTCGATCCGTTGGATGAGCCGCCTCTCGCCCTCAACGGAATTCCTGTGCCGCAGTTGCGCCGAAATCTGTGACCGATGTGCCGGCGTCTGCGAGCAGCATGCGCCGCATCATCCCCTGTGCGGCGACTGTGCCGTCGAATGCCGGCGGTGCGCCGCAGCCTGTCGCGACATGGCGGCGGCAATGGCCTGACGCAAAGAAGGAGGGATATCCAATGCTTCAAATCAAAGACGTGATGACTCCACAGGCTGAAGTGATTTCACCCGACGCGACCACCGAAGAAGCGGCGTCGCTCATGAAAACCCTGGACATAGGGGTTCTCCCAGTATGCGATGAGGAAGGGCTGGTGGGAGTATTAACCGACCGGGACTTGGTCACGCGTGTCTTGGCCGTCACGCGAGACCCAAAGGCGATGCTGGTCGGCGAGGCCATGACACCCTCCGTCGTCTATTGCTTCGAAGACGATGAGGTTGAGCACGCGGCCACGATCATGGCGGGCCAGCAGATTCGCAGGCTGCCGGTGTTGGACAGAAACCGCAAATTGGTGGGTATCGTGTCCGTCGGCGACATCGCGGTGCACACACAGGACCGCCAATTGACCGGCAAAGTGCTCGAGGACGTGTCGCAACCGTCCATGCCCAAGCGGGATCAAGAAGCGGAACACGGAGACGGATACGGTCAGGCCGCGTGAATTGGTTGACCTCTATGGTGCGCGGTTCGACATTGCTGCTTGCAGCCGTCTTCGGCGGAAGCCTTGGGGTCGCCGTCACAGGGTGGGTCACTTTAGCGGAAGCCGTCGATCCGCCCAATCCGAGCCCGGGACCCACCTTTCCAAATCCGCAGCCGACTCCGCCGCCGCCACCTGTGCCGCCGACGACTCCGTTTCCCGGACCAGGGCCGACGCAGCCGCCCTCTCCTTCGCCGCCGCCCGGTCCTCCCCCCTGAGCAGGGAGTGGCCTTGTTGAACGTTCAGGCCGTTGGCCAAACACAGCAAGCCCAAGCCGTTTCCACCCTCGGTCAAGGAAGGAGACGCTATGATGAAGTCCACTTCTCCGAGAATCTGCGCGACGGTCCTCTTGAGCGCCGTGCTCGCCGCCGGGTGGTGTCACCCCGTGCTGTCGGCGGACGGCGAAGGAACCGAAGCGTCGCTCCACCTGGTGTCCGGAACCTTGCTGAAGCTTGATCTCACCGCCGGCAGAGGGCTGTTGAGAACCGACTTGGGGCGCCCCATTTATTTCGACGTCCCGAAAGCCTATTTGTTCGAGAACGTCATCGTCGGCGCCCGCATTGCCCTTCGTCTCGACGAAGAAGGACGGGCTGTCAAGGTCATGGACACGTCGATTCCGGATCTCGTCGGTCAGCCCGATAAGTCGCTCGCGGTACACGCACCCGAACCGACGGACCAGTGAACGCCTTTTCACCCGCCCGACCCTGAAGCGCCGAGACGCTTCGTGCCGGGGGGCCGATCCTACCGGCGGGTAAGCTCATGCTTATCCGTCGGTGTTTTCTTCGCCCTCCCATTCCACAAGGGCCTTCAGCGGAAGATGATCGGACGCCCTCGCCGAGAGCCGTGTTCGATGCACCGAGATCGACTTCGCACGCCCGCTCGGACGAATCCAGATTCGGTCCAATGCGAGAGCCGGCCGAAAGGAGGGAAACGTCGGCAACGCGGGCGTATGGCCGAAGATCGCCTTGATGGCCCGCAAGGGACGCCCCCACAGCCACCATTCATTGAAGTCGCCCATGAGCACGCAGTTCGGTCTTACGCATTTGAGGAGACGCTCGACTTGAAACCGGCGCTCCCAAGGTCGCAGACCCAGATGGGTAGCGATGACCTGTATGGTGACGCCGCCGCACGTCAAATCGAGATCGATGGCGCCTCGCGGCTCGTACGCCGGCACGCTGAAATCGACGAGCCGGATTTCCCCTCGCTGACAGCGTGTCAAGATCGCATTGCCGTGATGGCCTTTGCGCTCGAGCAGCGTCGGTCCGGCGATGACCTGGTACTTGGATTCCTCTCCGAGCCAATGAGCCAATTCCAGCCCATGCCTGTCGGGCGCGTCGATTTCCTGCACCGCAATCACATCGGCATCCAGTTCGCGGATGACATCGCGTATGCGCGACGGATCGTACCGTCCGTCACGGCCCACGCATCGATGGATGTTATAGGTCGCGAAGGTCAGTCGCATGTCACTCGGCGCGCGAATGGTCCTCCGGTCGGTTCGAGACCCAACGAGTCAATGCCCATGCGGTGAAGAGGATACCGGCAAGGATCAGGATCAATACAATCACGCTTCCCGGTCCGGGGTGACGGACCGTCTCAGCGACCTGATCGAGGAACAGGGCCAGACTTACGAGTCCCGGCAACTCTCCCAATACGGTGCCCAGAAAAAAATCCTTAGTCCTGAGATGGGAGGCCCCGGCAACGGCATTGAGGATGGAAAAGGGCGCCACCGGCAGAATCCTGAGCGCGATCACGGTGAGGACGCCCTTGGCCGCCAGCATGCGGCTCGTTCGATGGACCCATGACCCTGAAAGATGGTCCATCAAACGCCGGCCCAGCAAACGGCCGACTCCGAACGTGAGGAGCGCGCTCGCGGTCATTCCGATCAGGGCGTACCAGAATCCCCACCACGGCCCGAATGCCAGGATCGTGACGGCAATCAGCACCATCACCGGCATCACCAGTAAACCGCCGATCAGGAATCCCGCCACTGTCACCAATAGCGCGACCGGTCCGTTCCTGACTTCTTCCAGCCTGGTCGCCAGCCATGTCACATCGATTACCTCACGCAAGGGCGTCCATTGCCAGAGGCCGGCGAGCACGACGAGCGCCAGCAATGCCGCGGCTCCCGTCGCGATTTGCCGGAGCGCCGGTTTGCGGCGCTCGGCGGGGATGAATTGGGCTTCGTACGGACGGCTCGGATCGATGAAGGCTTCGTCGGGCACGACCTCATTGATGTCGGCCGAGACGCTGCCGTCGAAATAGCCCAGTGACCGCGCACCGCCGCGCAGCCGCTCGACGGCGCCGATCAATGATCCATCCTTTTCGAGCTCGCGCCCGACCGCGTCGGGACTCACGCCGAGATGCTCGCCGAGCAGCGCGTGGCGGAACGCGGCAATCCCGCGGCGAACGGCGCGATCTCCCCCTGCTTCAATCGCCAGATCACACTCCGTGTCGAAGCCCATCGAACGATTGCTGAGATTCGCCGAGCCGACGCGCACGAACTCATCGTCGACGATGCACACTTTGCTGTGCATGCTGATGCACTGGCCCCGAAGGTCGGGAATTCTGGGATAGTTGAGATTCAGGCGGTGGAACCGGTCTGCGGCGCGTAGCCGTTCCAAGACGCGTCCTCTCAGCACGTCCATCGTGTGCTGCTCGAGCCAGCCGTCGCTGTTGGGATGCAGCACCATGACGATCTCGGGCCCCTTCGGGTCTTGTAACCGTGCCGCAAGACAATCGGCAACCGTCCGTGATGTCAAATACTGCGTCTCGATGTAGACGTACCGCCGAGCAGACCTGAGACTATCGAGAAAGAGCGCCTCCACTTCGCCGACGGCGGGGTGGTTGGCGAAGGCAGGCAAGGTTCTGGCGATGGCAACCGACACCCCAGTCATGTGAGACGCCGCTGGTTCCGGCCATAAATCCTCAGGGCGGCTCTGACCGCGGGACTGAAGGGACCGGCCCGTTGCCGCACGCCAGCGCTCACGCGCCATCTCACCCAGAGCGGAAGCCACGGGACCACTCACCATCAACTGGACGTCGTGAAACGGCCGACAGGGCGTGTCGTCGTTCAATAGAAGGCGTTGCGGATGGCTGCTCGCATGACGGCTGGTATCCCAGCGGCATTGTGCGAAATCGAGGCCGCCAACAAATGCCAGGGCATCGTCGATGATGACCGCTTTTTGATGATGCGACGCGCCGACGGGATGGGCGCCGTCTTTGTAAAAATGCAGCCGCCGATGTGCGGCAAGTTTGGATGGAAGCCACCATTCACGCTCCTTCCAGTAAATCATGTGGAAGTCCCACGTCAGTACGTGGATGTGCAGGTGTCGCCTGCGGATCAGCAACGCGTGGAGGAATTCCCCGAGGCGGTCTGGGAAGCCGTCCGGCTCGCGGTCGATCAACATTCTGATCCGGCTGTCGAAATCCCAGCCGAGGATGAAGATGCTATGACGGGCCTGAATCGCGGCGGCGCGGAATGCCCGGAAATAGGCCTCGCCGTCGATGAGGAAGGCCGCACGTTCCGCACGCTCGACGCGCCAACAATTGCGACCAGGCTCGAACAGGGACGCCCGTCCTGCCCTTGATGAGGGGGAAGTGTCGGTTGATTGCCGCTGCAATTCCGACTGGTTCTGTAATTTTCTGGCGACGTTCATCGTTTGGTCACGGGGAGAACTGCAAATCGAATGCCCTTTCCGCTTGGCGTACTGGAAAGGGCAGGTCCTTCAGTGGGAAAGAGATCGTGACGCTCTTGAGCAGCGGACCAGGCTGTCCGGTGTCAGACAGTTTGTCCTGTTAACGGGTTCGCCCTCGCCTCGCCGGCCTACGGCCGAGAGGGATACCGCATACCCCAACGGCGGTCAGGCGGGTCTGTCTCTTGCACCGGCCTTCTCCACAGATTGGGGTGTCGGGCCAATTCCCTGAACGAGAACGAGGAGCGAATGTCACCATCAAAACAAGCAGAGCGACCTCCGCAGCAACAATCGCGTCAACCTGGTTTGGAAAAGGATATGACGCCGCGCCCTGAAAGTGAGGGCCACGGGCAGAGAGGATCAGGCAAGCTCGCAAGCAAGGTGGCGCTCATCACCGGCGGCGACAGCGGCATTGGACGGGCGGTCGCCGTTGCGTATGCGAAAGAAGGAGCCGATATCGCCATCGTGTATCTCGATGAGCATGAAGATGCCAAGGAGACCCAGCGTCTGGTCGAGGCACAGGGCCGCCGCTGCATTCTGCTCGCCGGCGACGTTGGGAAGGAAGCGTTCTGCCACGAGGCGGTCGACCGCACCGTTCGTGAATTGGGACGTCTCGACATTCTCGTCAACAACGCCGCCGAACAGCACCCGCAGGACAGCCTCGAGCAGATCACGTCGGAGCAGCTCGAGAGGACCTTCCGGACAAATATCTTTTCCTATTTTTACATGGGAAAGGCGGCGCTGCCACACCTCAAGGAAGGCAGCGCGATCATCAACACGACCTCGGTGACCGCCTACAAAGGCAGTCCCCAGCTGCTTGATTATTCGTCGACCAAGGGCGCGATTGTCGCGTTCACACGGTCGCTTTCCCAGGCGCTGGCCGACAAGCACATCCGCGTCAATGCCGTAGCGCCTGGGCCCATCTGGACGCCGCTCATCCCCTCCACATTTCCCCCAGATAAAGTCGCCACGTTCGGTTCCGACGTCCCGCTCAAACGCGCCGGGCAGCCCGAAGAAGTCGCTCCCAGCTACGTCTTTCTGGCGTCGCAGGATTCGTCGTACACAACCGGGCAGGTCTTGCATCCCAACGGAGGCACGGTCGTCAACGGCTGACGCCCGCGACGCAGGGCGCAATTCGTGAATGGCAAGGAGGACATCATGGCCAAGCGGACGCCGAAGAAGGCTAAGAGTTCACAACCTCAAGATGCTGTGCAGTTGTTAAAGGCCGATCATAAGCAAGTGCGAAAGCTGTTCGAACAATTCCATGCGGCAGCGGATGACGAGAAAGGAACCATCGCAAGACGGTTGTTCACCGAGTTGGAGATTCATTCGAAATTGGAAGAGGAACTGTTGTATCCGGCGGTGCAGTCCCAGCTGGGAACGTCCGACTACGAAACGCAGGGCAACGGTCTCGACGTCACCGATGACGGCGAGGTGGATGCGGAAGAGGAAGCCGATTTTGATGAAATCGACGGCGCCGAACTGGATGCGCTCGACGAGGACGAAGAGGAGGAGACGGAGTCAGAGATCATTGCGGCCGCGTACGACAGTCACGGCACGGTCCGGGAGCTGATCCAACAATTGCAGACTCTGGATCCGAAAAGCAGCGATTATCGCGATCTGTTTATGGAGCTGGAGGATGCCGTCATCGAGCACGTCACTGACGAGGAGGAGGCCATTCTGCCCTTGGCTGCAGCCCAGCTCGACGTACAGGCGCTCGGCTTGACGATGCAGCAGCGGAAGGACGACCTCACGTCACAGTCGTCGCTCGCGGCATAGTGACACCCGCAGCGGCAGGAGGCCCAAATTCGCGTTGTCTTCCGGCAATGACGCGGCACGATGGAGCATGAACGGTCCGGGCGCGCCCCCGTTTCGGATCGCTCGTCATTGAGCCTGAGAGTCGCCCACTCTCAAATTCATGACTGCGCCACCGCGCGACTGCGTTGGACGGAAGACGGCACAGGCAGAGGAGCGCTGCTCCTCTGCCTTATCTTTTGTGCCGACCCTGCGCGCCACTTCGACAGCTTGTCCCCGATAAGACAACACGCGCAGCCCAATGGTCGCGAGCCATGCAAATCTCCTTCAGTACGCGGCAATTGTGACGATGCGTTCGGTTGGATGCGTGGCGCTGCTTTTGCAAAATCCGATGCCGAGTCGCGGAACATTACTCGGAGGAGTCATTCATGGAAAACCAGACAAATGAGAGGCGGCCCGAGGTTCTACGCACCTTGCTGATCGGACGGCGATCGACGCTTCAACGCGAGATCGATCATCTCATTGCGCAGCACCGGGACAATCACACCCATTTTCGCGACAACTCGGTGCTCGACGTCGAGGACATGTCGCTGCGGGATTCGACGGGCGCCCAGCAGATTGCGCTGCTCGAAGCCCGAACCCAGGAGCGCATTCAGCTGGATGAGGCTCTTCGCCGTCTTGATGAAGGCACGTATGGCGTCTGCGAGGACTGCGAAGCGCCCATTTCCCCCGCGCGGCTGCGGGCATTGCCATTTGCACGGCGCTGCGTGGCGTGCCAGGAGCAGTTCGAGTTATTCGAAAACATCATGCGCCGAGAAGACCGCGAGGAACTTTAAAGGAGGCACCAATGCGAGAGTCCCGAAACGACGACGAAGAACGCGAAACCGAGAATGAGACGGAAGCTGCGGGAGACGTCTTCGAGATGCTGAAGACCGATCACCGCCATGTACAGGACCTGTTCACCCGGTTCGAAGACGCCGATAAACGCACACGGGCATCGATCGCGGAAGAAGCCCTGACCGCCCTGGAAGTCCACGCGGCCTTAGAGGAACAGCTGGTGTACCCTGCCATCGCCGAGGTGATCGACGATGAAGAAACCATCAATGAGGCGAAGGAAGAGCACCATGTCGCCAAGCTGCTCATCAAAGAACTGCAGAAGATGGACGCGGGCGACGAAGCGTTCGGAACCAAGTTCAAGGTGCTGGGTGAACTCGTGAGTCACCACATTGAAGAAGAAGAGGGGGAAGTCTTCCCGCAGGCTCAGGAAGGCGGCTTCGAGCCGGAGAGTTTGGCGGAGGAGGCCTCCAAACGCAAAGCCAAACTGATGCAGAAATACCAAGGCGGCAAAAAGTCGTCGGGATCGCGTCGAAAGAAAGCCGCCTGAGAACGAAACCCGGTCGCCGCCTGTGGACCAGGGTTCAACCGAACTCTACCACAGGCCGGCGCGACCGGTCGGGTGACTCGCGCAGCGAAGCTTGACCGACGCAGGCCCCGTGAAAGGTGGTCTATGCACGTCGGCGACACGTTGCTGTGGGGATTGCTGGCCACCGGCCTGTTGACGACGCTCTTACGCGCGAGCCAGGCTCTTCACCTCACCCGCATGGACACCACCCTCCTGCTAGGAACCATGGTCACGCCTGACCGAGACCGCGCAAAGATCGTCGGCTTCCTCATTCACTTTTTCAACGGCTGGTGGATGGCGAGCGTGTATGTGTTCTTTTTTCACGCGTTCGGAACGGCGACGTGGTGGCTGGGGGCGTTGATGGGTATGGCGCACACGGCATTTATTCTGGTCGCCGTGTTGCCGTTTCTTCCGGGCGTCCATCCCCGCATGGCCTCCGACCATACCGGACCGCGCCCCACGAAAATGTTGGAGCCGCCCGGCTTCATGGCGCTCAACTACGGATATCGCACGCCGCTTGCGGTGCTTATCGCCCATATTGCGTACGGCACGGTTCTGGGGACCTTTTACACCGTTTGAGGGCGGAGTTTCTTGACTAGTCTTTTCCTGCCAGACGCAACAGCGCGCCGAGATGCGCCACGTGCGTCAGGGCGAGCGGAAAATTTCCCAGAAACGCCCCGTCCTGATGTCGTATTTCCTCTGGAAACAACCCGAGGTCATTGGCGTGGGGTGCCAGTCGAACAAGTAGATCCTGCGCCTCTTCGATCCGTCCGGCGGCCGCCAGCGCTTCCACCAGCCAGAAGCTGCACGGCAGGAATGCGCCCTCCTCCCGGCCGGTCTCTTGTTCTGCAATATAGCGGTATACCAACGGTCCGCGCGTCAACCATCGTTGAATCGTCGCGATCGTTGAGGTCATGCGAGGCTCCCGGCTGTCGATAAAGCCGGTGAGGCTGAACGTGAGGGCCGCAGCATCGAGCCGTGTGCCGCCCAGCACCTGGACAAAACTCCTACGGGTCTTGGAATAACCGGACTTCAGAACCGTGCGTACCAATGCGTCACGGGCCTGCGCCCACCCAGCCGTTGACGGACGCACCCCGAGTTTACGGGCGAGACGCTCGACGCGATCCAATGCGGTCCAGCACATGACCTTCGAATGGACGTAGTGCCGCGGTTGTCCCCGTATTTCCCAAATTCCGTGGTCGGGATATGGCCAGGACGCACACAGGAGATCTCCAACATGAACGATCCAGCGCTTGGTATCCCGGTCGACCGGATACCCCGCCTCGACGTAGAGCGCCAGCGAGTCAAGGACCTCGCCGTACACATCGAGTTGTTCCTGCTGAGAGGCGGCATTGCCGAAACGGACGGGCGCGGAACGTCGATACCCTTCGAAGAGCGACCATAACCGCTCCGGAATCGACGCCTCGCCGTGCACCGTATACATGACTTGCAACTCGGGATAGGTCAACGTCGTCGAATGCGTCATCCATTGGGTGAAGGCCCTGGCTTCGGCATCGAAGCCGAGCCTGAAGAAGGCATGGGCTGTATAAGAGGCGTCCCGCAGCCAGCAATAGCGGTAGTCCCAATTCAGGTCTCCCCCGATCCGTTCGGGAAGCGACGTCGTGGGAGCGGCCACGATCGCCCCGGAGGGCGCATAGCTGAGCAACTTGAGCGTGATTGCGCTTCTCAATGCCTGATCACGCCAGGGACCGCTGTAGCGGCAGCTTTCGGTCCAGCCGGTCCAATAGGCGCGCGTATCCTCGATCGCGTCGGCGACGCCTGTGAGGTCGGGATACAGGGCGGGCGCGTCTTCCGCATACGACAGCCACAACGTTACCGTCTCGCCGCGCGGGACCGGCACACGTCCGCTCAATGTGCCGTCCCGAATATCCAGGGGACAGCCGGCGGCCACGAACAACATGCGTCCCCCGAAATCAGCCGCGTACCCGGCGGAACCGCGCTGTTTAAAGCACGGTATGGTTCGCCCGTCGTCGGGACGGAGCTTAATGACCACAGAGAATTCGACCGTCCCCTCCAAGCCTTGGATGCATCGCACAATTTGACGCAGGGGAAATTTCGTACCGGCTCCTGCGCTGTCCGCGGACACGGGCATGAGGTCCGTCAATTGCGCCCGACCGTCGGCCGTCTCAAATTCCGTCGTGAGGACCGCCGTCGGGCCCTGATAAAAACGCCTGCTGCGGCAAAAGCCGCTGGGATACACCTCGAAATACCCGCCGCGATCCCAATCGAGCAACCGGTTAAAGCATGAGGGACTGTCGAAGCGTGGGAGGCAAAGCCAGTCAATCGACCCGCGGCTGGAGACGAGAGCGCCGGTTCGGCAGTCGCCGACCAGCGCGTAATCGTGAATTGGGGGATAGGCAATCAATGGCGGGCACGCGTCGTCGTTCTCAGCTTACGTTTCAACGTCAAAACCGTCTTCCTTCCACCATCGCCAGCCACCGTCGAGTTCCATGACTGGAAATCCCTGACCGGCGAATTGCAACGCGGCAGCGGCCGCCAGATGGCATACGATCGAATAGCAGTAGAGCACGTTCGTGCGATCCTTCCGTAACCCTTGCAGCGTTCCCCAGCGGTCTTTGGGCAGATTGACCGCTCCGGGAATATGGCCTTTCGCATAATCTTCGGCCGCCCGAACATCCACAATATTGACGTTGCCTTCCTTTATCATGCGCTCGAGCTCAACCGGACCAGTGGTAAATGCCATCTTTGATTCGAAAAATGTTTTGGCTGCGGCCGGATCGTGAATCATGGTTGCTGGCATGGATCCTCCTTTTCAGGCAGACGTCCGAACGTCGGCCGTTTCACATGTAATCTCAGATTTTATTGCACCATCCCGTGCGGCACCTGCCCGCCTAACTGCTGGGCTTTAGTTTCAGCGTCGACAGCAGCCGCCCGCAGTTCATCGGCCAAGCGGCGCTTCTTTTCGACACCGGGATCGTCGGGCCCCACTTCACGCGCCAGGAGATCCGCCTCCAACTGCCGACGGTCGGCCATTTCACGCAGCGAACTAGCTTGCGTCCGATATTCCGTCCATTGTCGTGCGGTCTCTTGTTGCGTAGAAGCCGTTCGACCGTCTCCGACCTGTGATCCTGCCGCGCAGCCAGCCGCCGCGAGCAATACGACCGCCGTGATCGAGATTCGTGTTCTCATCTTTTGACCTCCTGTGTTCGAAATGTCAGATCCAGTCTCACATCTCAGATGTTGAGACTTAGGATTATGAGATTAGAATGCATTGTGGCGTTCACATATTCAGCTCGCTGCGGGTCTGCAGCGCCTGCAGTATGTGACTTCGCGACAACATCCCCTCCATTCGTCCGCCTGTGATGACGGGCAGTTGATTCACATCCTCCCGTCCCATGGTCTGGAGAGCCTCCGCGACAGGCGTTTCCGGAGACACTGACTGCAGTTCGTCCAGGACATGAGTCACGCTTATGACCGGCGTCTCGTGCCAACGCGACCGGTCGACTTTGGCCAGATCGGCGGGAGTGACAATTCCGAGGATGGTCCCACGGTCTTCGACGGTGTAGCAGCGCCGTCCCGTCGGCAATACGAAGTCCTCCGCGAACCGCTGTAAGGATAGGTCCGCTTGGACCGAAAGACACTCATGAGACATCAAGTCGCTGACCTTGATGTGCGTCAATCCTATTAGCGCCTCTGCCTGAATGTAGCTCGCAGTCGCGGCGTCCAACAGAAACCATCCCAGCAAACTCAGCCAAATGCCGCTCAGACTTTCGGCAGACAGGAATTCCCACAACCCAACCCCGAACAGTATCAGTGCGACCCCTTGACCAGCTCGCGACGAGAGACGCGTCGCGCGGATCTCGTCTCCCCCGATCCACCATAAAAATGCTCTGAGGATCCGGCCGCCATCAAGAGGAAAGCCGGGGATCAAGTTGAACATGGCCAGCATGAGATTCAACGAGCTAAGCGACACGAGGATGACGACCGGAGGCGGGACGGCCGTAATGTTCGAGCCGCGTCCCCACCAGGCCCCCAGCCCTCCGCACACCATCCCCAGGGCAGCGCAGGCTAGCGGCCCGGCGAGTCCCATCCAAAATTCCGCAGCCGGATTGGCCGCCTGTCTTTGAATGCGAGTCACACCGCCCAGGGCAAACAGCGTGATCGTGCGCACGGGTATGCCGAAGGCTCTGGCGACCAGCGCATGCGCCATCTCGTGCAGTATCACCGAGGCGAAAAATAGGCCGCTGATGACGATCGCGGCGGACCAGACCGTCCTGGACGGCCAGAAGGGATGGGTGTCGGACAGATAGCCGATAAACGATCCGGTGATCAGGACCCCGATGAGCACCCAGGTGTAATGAATCCCGATTTCAATGCCGGCAATACGGCCGATCTTCACAAGTGGTTGCACGGGATGATCGCTTTCTGATGGGGCATCACTGATGCAGCACCTTCCCCACTCGGCCGATTAAGGTGATGCTGGCGGTGCCGGGCATGTTGGCGGCCTCCTTCGAAGCCACACCGGGTCTTCAGCGTTCGATTCCATTCTGCTCTTCCTGTTGCAGCACAGCGGTCATGTGCTGGGTGTCTTGCGACGTCAATTTTCCGCGGGGGGCATGACGGGCGTCTTGATAGTCTCCTCGATCGAGATCCGCGAGAAATTGCGACCAGGATAGCAGCGTCCCCTGACAGACTTCGCGGTCCGCGGGCAGGCACTGCATCTCGAGCTTCATGCGGCGCATCATCTCGTGCATGAACCAGTCCGGTATGCGCAGGCGCTGCTCCGGATAAATGAATCCGAAAAGGACGACGTGACTGAATAAGACCCGCCAGTGGCTTCCGAAACGGAACAAGAGCCTGGCCCAATCCAGGGATTGCGCCCTCGCGCGCAGCAGATGGGCGATGTCGCCGCCATCGTACCGATTGCGCTCCATGACGAAGGCTTTGGACCAGAGCATCTCTTCGGCGGGAACGACCTTCACGGGAATGCCCAAAATTTCCGCGGGCAGGGCGTAACGGAACCAGGCTTCGTCGACCGGGCAGACGCCGTTCCCGGAACTGTAGATAATGTCGATGCTCCGGTCATCCTTGTATGCCTTCCCCAGCCAATGCGGAAAACGCCATTCCGTCCGGAAGCCAGAATCCGAGAGCCGCTGCATCAGTCTGAGGCGGTCAGCGGGGTTGACGAAAAGATCGAGGTCCTTCGTTGGCCTGACGACGCCGGTGTAACCCTCCAGCGCGAACGCCCCGCCTACGAGGAATGGGACTTTCGCCTTCAACAAACAGGACAAGGCCTCGCGGTACACTTCGTGTGCAGGATCGGATGGAAGCCCGACCGATTGCAGACTTCCATTACATTGTTGAGGAACTTCTTGAGCATTGTGCGCCATGAATATTCCTTTCCCCGCTCTAGGAAGCGACCGGTGCAGCCACCGTTGGAATGTCAACGACCCGCAGGGCCCGGCGACCGGGAAACTGCTTGTAAAGGAGAGGTAATGCGACGTTGTAGACGGGAGTGCCTCCCATTGTTCTTCCTTCGGGACTGCCGTGATGGGCGTGACCGTGAAAGAGCGCCGTTACTTCATAACGGTTGATGGGCTCCTCCAACCGGCTCGAACCGAGGAAGGCGAAAATTTCCGCCGGTTCTCCCCTCACGGTATCCACGATCGGCGCATAGTGCATGAGGACGACTTTTGCGGGCGTGCGCAGCTTCGCCAGGGCCGATTCGAGTTTGACGGTCTCCTCCACCGATTCGCGCGCGAATTGTTTGAGGACCGCCTCCCCCCACGGTTGGAGCGCGCGCGCGCCGAAGCCGCCGCAAAACCCTTTGATGCCGGCGAAGCCGATTCCCAACACCTCCACGGCAGTCCCGTCAAGCACTGAGACGCCACCGTCAGAAAGAATCCGAGTGATTTCGTCCTGCTTCCCGCATTCGAACTCATGATTGCCGAGGACGGCGAGCACCGGCAGGGGCTTGATGTGGCCCAACTGATCCATCAGCACCCGCGCTTCGTCCGGCTTTCCGTAATCCGTCAGATCTCCGCACAGGAGCAAGACGTCCGCCTCACTCCCGAGATCGTGAAACAACTGGCGGAGTTCTTCAGGCGACGTCCGCGGACAATGCAAATCTCCTATCGCGGCGACGCGCAGACTGTTCGACTCCTTGACGGTCACGGCTTCCATGTCAATTCAATGCTCCCTGGGTCTCGTCACGGCTAGCGCCCTCACGCGGCAGCTGGTGCCGTCGCAACGTTTCGTCAAGCAGGTCATGGTCTATGGCTTGAGCGGCAGCGGCCCCTTGCCCAGCCGCGATGATCATCTGACAGTTGGCAGGCGTCACACAGCCTGCGGCATAGAGACCGGGAACCGTCGTCCGCATATCGCCGTCCACGATGAGTTGCCCCTCCGCGTCCTGGTCAGCGCCCAGTCCTTCCGCCAAACCGGTGTGGTAGACGTCCCCCCTCGTTGCAAACAAGGCATCCACCGGCAGGCGGCCGTCCTGAAACAACACGGCTCCGAGGCGTCCGCCCTCATGCTCCAATTTCTTCACAGAGTCGCGGTACACATGCACCCGATATTCATCCAGCGCCTCTTGCCAGACGCAATCCCAGGTCGGCTCTCGTCCGTCCGTCAAGATCGTTACCGCCGGAGAGAAGGCCAGCATCGCCAGGGCATATCTAGCCGCCTCATTGCGCCGACCGTATATCGCAATGCGTTTGCCGCGCACACGGAAGGCGTCGCAATCCTTACAGAAGAGCACGCTGTTGCCGAGACATTTGTCCGCACCCGGAATATCGGGTAGCAAGTGTGTCAGCCCGGTAGCCAATAAGACGCGGCTGCTCCGATAGACAACACTGCCCCCCTCGAGCAGGAACGTGTCGCCCTCCCTGAGGATGCGGACGATCCTGTCGTTGGCCGTGCGGACACCGAATTTTTTTACCTGGGCGCGGCCGCGTTCCAGGAGCGTTTTCCCGCTGAGGCCTTCGGGGAACCCCAGGTAGTTTTCGACCAGCGGTTCCCACCGGGCCATGCTCTCGCCGCCATCGACGAGCAGCGCCTTCCTCCGGCTTCGTCCGAGGTAGACGGCAGCGGACAGTCCCGCTATCCCGCCTCCGACGATGACCGCATCCCAAAGTTTTGGCGAGGGGCCGGCGCCAGCCGCTGAGTCATCTTTCCAATGCGGGCTCATCGGCGCCGGCCTGTCGTCGGGCCTCAGCCCCGATGCGTGCCCTCTCTGGTCTCGCGCATCGCCTCTTTTCCGCTCTGCGCAAACTCGCGTGCGGAACGGCCCGCTTCCTGGACCGCCTCCTGCCCTCGTTCGTAGTATTCCTTGCCGCGTTCAACGGCGCTGTCCCATGCGGTCCGTCCGCGCTCCCAGGCTTCGTCTTTGGCCCGGGCAGCGTAGTTCCTCAGCATGCCGCGTAACTCTGTGCCCGTCTGCGGGGCAAACAACAAGGCTAACCCGGCACCGATGAACGCGCCCGCGACAAAAGCGGACCATCCCATGGCGTCATCTTCGTAGTACTCGTAATCACCGTTCCGCATAATGTGCCTCCTTATGAGCTGTTGGCGTTGCGTCGAACGCGGTGGTCGATTGGGTGGCTCCGAACATTCCTCTCCCGTGGTATGTGCGTGCAATCTGCGGACCGCTTCGAGTGGCGGTTGCCAACGCCCGATTTAACGGCTTTTCGGCGCTTTCTATGGCTGCAACAGAGCTGGTTTACGACAGCATGTCCGGCGCCCTGGACAGAATGTCCGACCGAGCGGAGAATCGTTTCCAAACATTTACATCATTTTTACCTCCGACTTTCTTGCTTCTGATTGCACGCCGTCGAACCGCTCATTAGTATGCACCGGTCATTCGACGGCGATCGATGTCCAACGGCGTTAATCCTCAAGACTCCAACCGTTCTTCACTCAACCTGCTTCGGCGGGCATGGCCGTTCATGGCTCCGTTTCGAGGCCAGTTGGCTTGTCTGACGTTCGTCGTGCTGATGTCGATTCCATTAAACTTATTGACCCCTCTTCCCTTGACTCTTGCCGTCGACAGCGTGATCGGCACGCGACCCCTTCCGTCTTTCCTGCAGAGCTGGATTCCTGATGCGCTGGAGGATTCAACCGGCGGACTGCTGCTCTTCGTCTGCACGGCATACGTCGGCATCGCGCTGTGCATCCACCTTCAGAGCCTGGCGCTCTGGGTTCTGTCCTCCTATACGGGAGAGCGTCTGATTTATTCATTCCGTCATCGTCTCTTCGAGCATCTCCAACGGATCTGCTCGTCTTATCACGAGGCGCACGGGGCGACGGATTCGGTCTATCGCATCCAGCACGACGCCGCCTCGGTCAAACAGATCCCCATCGATGCGTTCCTTCCGTTTATAAAGGCTTGCTGTCTGCTGAGTGGACTGGCGGTGCTCATGCTGACCATCGACCGGACGTTTGCGATGGTCGGGTTGACGATGCTGCCGTTGCTGTTCTGGCTCACGCACCGGTGCGGACGCCGCCTACGGACGCAATGGTCCGCCGTCAAGACCACGGAAACGGCGACCGTGGCCTGCGCGCAGGAAGTCCTTGGTGCTTCCCGCCTCGTGAAAGCCTTCGGCCGCGAAGAACATGAACAACGGCGTTTTCTCGATCACGCCATGAAGTGGGTCCGCCAACACAATGAACTCGCGTCAATCGGCAGCGGATTCGATTTCATGTTCGGCATGACGGTTACAATCGGCACCGCCGTCGCCCTGTATATCGGCGTCAGCCACGTCAAGGCGGGTGTCCTGTCGCTCGGGGACCTGCTGCTGTTGATGGCCTACATGGCTCAACTGGCAGGCCCTCTTGATACGGTGGCGAAAAAAATGACGGAATTACAGTCGCACATCGTCGGATTCCGGAGAGCCCTGGCCATTCTCGATACGCCGCCGCTCGTGACGGACCGCCCCGATTCCCTGTCCCTCAACAAGGCCAAAGGGCATGTCGCCTTTCGAGGAGTCAGCTTCGCCTACCCCGCATCACAGGCCGTCCTGCGCGACGTTTCGTTCCATATTCCGGCCGGGACGCGTGTCGGCGTGGTGGGACCGAGCGGCGCCGGGAAATCGACGATCGTGAACCTCTTGACCCGATTCCACGACCCCAGCGCAGGCGTCGTCCTGCTTGACGGAAAGGATTTGCGCGATTACCGAATCACGGACCTGCGCAGACAGTTCGCCATCGTGCCGCAAGACCCGCAGCTCTTTTCGACGACGATCGTTGATAACATCCGCTACGGGAACTTACAGGCGACGCATGCGCAGATCGAAGCAGCGGCAATGGCCGCTCATGCTGCGGAATTCATCGAGACCCTGCCGCAGGGGTACGACACGCAGGTCGGAGAGCGCGGCTCTCGCCTTTCAGGCGGTCAACGTCAGCGCATCGCGCTCGCCCGCGCGTTTCTGCGCGACGCCCCGATCGTAATTTTGGACGAGCCCACCAGCGCGCTTGATGCCGGGACTGAGGAGGACCTCGTGGAAGTGATGGAACAGCTGACGTCGGGCCGGACGACGATCATGATCGCGCACCGGCTCCATACGCTTCGGCACTGCGACCTACAGCTCGTCCTGGGACACGGCCGGATCGTCGTCCAGGCTCCCGATTGGACGCCGGAGGAACTCTCAGCGGAGTTGGTCTCCAGCTAAACGCTCATATGTGATCCGGCTACCGGTCGCAACGATCCGACGAGCCGGTGATGTCCCGTTCAGCTTCCAGCCAGTGCTCAAGCTCATGGCCATGCTCGCGGCCTCTCTCCTCGAACAGCCGATAAGCCCGCTCCTGGATTTTGGCGATCGTTTGCAAATCGCGCGATGCGCCGCCCGAGAATGCTTCGGGCGCCTTTGGAGCATCCTGCGACTGGCGGCTTTCGACGGGCGCCTCCTGACGCGGAGGCGTCTCCGTCTTAGGCCGCTTGATCGTCGTCTTGCCTTTTCCGCCTTTGCCCCTTGTCCCCTCTTCCCGCACCTGCGTCATGCTCTCTGGTTCTGTCATCCTTGCCCCCAAATCCTTGACTATGGTTCTCCCGCTCCCTTCGGATTTCCTGCTACTGCTCCTGGCCCTTCCCGGCAATCGTCGAGCCGGACGTCTGCTGATCCATGGCCTTGATCGTGGTGATGGTACCCATATCTGATGCTTCAACCCGCACTCGGTCGCCGGCCTTGAATTGGCATCCGCCTGAGCCGCCGATGGCAAACCCGGAGCCGCGCGCGACGTCCTTGTTTGCCGACTGGTCTGTCGATCCCACAACGTCTTTCAATTGAGAGGGATCCTTGGATGGCGGCGGCATTTGATGTTCGGCCTGCTGGCGATTCGGATCGTTCAAAGCCTGCATCTGTTCCTGCGCCTTGGAGGGATCATGGCTCTTCATCTGTCCTTCCGTGGCCGGTGAGATCGGAATCTCCTTGGCTTCTTTCATGTCCTGACGGCCCGTCGACATTTTGGCCCCTTCGCCCCCTGCGCACACCATATTGGTGTCCTTGGTCACGCGCAGCTTCACCGACTGGCCCTTCTCGCCTTTGACGGCGTACTCATCGCCCTGAATTTGCTCGATCTGGCCGATGATGATCTCCGGTCCTCCGAGAATTACATTGGAACCTCCTCCTCCCTCCAGACCGACACCCTGCTGGCTCTTCTGTTGGGAGATTTCCCCTTTGCCAACGCCTTGATTCGACTCTTGCTGATCGGCTGAAACGTATCCCGCCCCGGTGCCGACCAACATCGCTGCCAACGCTCCTCGTCCGATGATCGCCGTCCACGTCATGTTGCACTCCTTTCAAGCTGGTGTTGCGGCCGCCTAATGTCCTTCCGGATAAATCTCGCAAAAGGCGGACCGTTGGCTGACCGCTGCACCTGGCGTAAAATCGTGAAAAATGACGGGTGTGGAAGACGAAACATCGGCACATGAGACCAAACTGTCTTCAGCGCTGACAACGCGTCCTAGTCATAAACCGGCCGGTGTGAAGCGCACATGCGGAGTCACTATAATGGCGGCCGCCGAAGTGACGCGACTCGGGATACCCCCAGTATGGACCTGCGCGAACAACATGGGATGGTGCAATTGATCGGTGAAATTGATTTGTGAATTTGATCAGGCTGTGCTCGCTGGCTTGCGTTGCATGGAATTGCAGAGAGGGTGCGGCTCATGGTACGGTGGTCCGACTTTTGCGGGGACAATTCATGGTTCGTTTCTCCGGGCACAGGTTGTTTCTCCTTTTGCTCGCGGTCTGCGCGGTGCAGTTCTTGGGCACGGCCTATCCGAATGATTGCCTTCGCCAATGGTCCCCCGGCCCGCTTCAAGCGCACGATCAGCTCCCCGGCGCACCCGACGGTCAAACGGAATCCGATCAGGGCGAAAGCGAGATCGAGGAACTGGCGCTCGCCCAGGGAGAAGCCTTTCGCATCATCCATCTCACGCGTACCTGTATTTTGCACAGCGCCTCCTGTCCCAGAACAGACTTTGTATCCGATTGGTTTCGCCCCCCCGTTCTTTCCTGACACTCCACAACGGTTCCATCTAACGTTTCCAGGCACCACCGTTCCTTAGGGAACATGAGCGAGGCTTGCTATGAGACAACTCTGTTCGTCCATCGTATTCACTCTCGCCGCGATGCTGTGCACGGCCGGTGTGCATGCTGACGACGTCCGGCCCACTTACGCTCTTCACGACATCATCGGACTGGCAATCGAGCGCAACCCGCTTATTGCGGGCGCAATGGCGGCGATCGATGAAAGCACCGGACAACGCACCGCCGCCGGCGCCTATCCGAATCCGACGATCCATGGCGACGGCGGCAAGGGCTATCTCAAGGACGCCGGTTCGCTCACCAATGAAATTCCGCGATCGGCCACGGAATACATGGCGGGCTTCAGTCAGCCGATCGAATGGCCCGCGAAGCGGGCCGCCCGTCAGCGCGCGGCTGAGGCCGGCCTTGCCGGAGCTTCCGTCGGATTGATCGAAACACGTTTGAACCTGACGTCGGACGTCAAAGTGGCCTTCTACGACCTCCTGCTCGCGCAGAGGGATTTTGAACTGTCGAAGAACAATCTGAGCATCGTCGAAGACGTGCGGCGCGTCGTCGGCGCTCGGGTCAGGCTCGGCGAAGCGCCCCAATTCGATCTCATCAAAGCGGAAGTCGAAGTGTTGAAAGCCAACCAGGCGGTCACGCGCAGTGAAAATACCGTCCGTGTCACCCGCGTCATTCTCGATACGTTGACGGGCGGCGCGCTGGGGCCGAGCTATGCCGTGAGCGGCGATTTCCTCGTCTATCCCCCCGCTCTCGATCTTAACCGGTTGACCGCGCGCTCAATGCAAGAGCACCCGACGATTCAACGTCTGGCCCGCACGATCGATCAGGCGGACCGCACCATCGATTTCGAACGGCAGAACCGGGTGCCGAACGTGAACCTCAATACCAGCTACGCACGAGAGTACGGACGCGAAGGCTTCGACGTGGGGCTCAGCGTCCCGGCGCCGCTCTGGTACCAGCGGCAGGGAGAAATTGCGGGATCCCTGGGGGCCAAACGGAAGGGAGAAGCGGAACTGCTCAGGACGCGCAACGAATTGCTGAGGCAAATCAATCAATATTATCAAGACGCGCAGACCACCGCGAAGCTCATCGAAGTGCTGGAAAAGGGTCTTATGCGCCAGGCGGAGGAAGCGCTCCGGATCGCCAAGTTCAGCTTCCAACAGGGCGCCGCAAGTCTGCTGGACGTCCTCGACGCGCAGCGCGTGCAGCGGCAGATCCTGTTCGACCACGCACAGGCGAGGTTTGAACTGTCCGTGGCTCTTTCGAGGTTGGAACGGGCTGTCGGCGGCCTCTTGTAGCCATTGGACCCGCATGAGTGCGCAGATGTATGATCGCAATGGAAGGATCCCTATGAGGCGCCGTCTCTCTCTTTGTCCTATCGTGTTCGCGTGCCTCCTCATGACGGCGGGGTGCGACAGTGCACAGGAATCGGCCGCGCAGAAGCCCGCCCCGAAACCTCACGAGACCGGAATCGTGACGCTGACTGCCGAAGAAATGCGCAGCGGCTCGATCGTGGTGCAGCCGGCGGTGCGCGGCGAATTCCAATTGCATCGCGATTTTCCGGCCACCGTCGTGCCCGATCACCATGCGACCGCCGACATCACCGCGCTCGTCAGAGGGCGTGTCGTCGACGTGTACGCGGATCTCGGCCAACAGGTCAAAGGGGGCGATTTGCTGGCCATTCTGTACAGCAGCGATCTCGGCATGGCGCAGTCGGCGTATCTCAAGGCCGTCGCGAAGCTCTACGTCGCGGAGAAGGCGTACGAGCGTGCGACCATGCTGCTCCGTGAAAAGGTCATCGGACTCGCAGAAGCCCAGCGGCGGCAAGGCGAAATGTTGAGCCTCCGGGCGGAGAAGCGCGAAGGGGAAGACCGGTTGCGCCTGTTGGGCATGAGCGAAGAGCAGATCAACAAGCTGCACCACGAACAGAAAATCTTGTCCTACGTCCCCATTACCGCGCCGTTCAACGGTCGGGTCATCGCGCGAAACCTGACGAAGGGCGAGGTCGTCGAGGTGACGGAAAAGCTCTTTACCGTCGCCGACCTTTCGGAAGTCTGGGTACTGGCCAACATTCCGGAAAAGGACATCACCTTCATCCGGACGGAGGCGGCCACCGACAAATCGGGGGTCGAACAACTCGTGGAAGTCCTGTTGACGGCCTATCCCGGCGAGGTGTTCTACGGAAAGATCACCTACGTGGGCGATGTCTTGGACGTGGCGACGCGCACCATGAACCTGCGTTTGGAACTCCCGAACCCTCACAGGAAACTCAAGCCGGAGATGTACGCGACGATCCGGGTCCATTCGCTGCCGGAGCACGGCGTCCTGACGGTGCCGGAAAGCGCGGTGCAACGTGAGCGCGACCGCCGGTTCGTGTTCATCCAGCGGGATTCCCATACCTTCGAAGCCCGGGATGTGACGTTGGGCGAGGGCAATGGTGACGTCGTGAAAATCATCGACGGGCTTCAAGAGGGAGAACCGGTAGTGGTCAAGGGCGCCTACGTGCTCAAATCCGAACTGCTCTCCGATCAGATCTAGCGCGCATGTCCTCTTTTCTTGAATTGGCGCTGAGACAGCGCGTGCTGGTGATTGCCCTGGCCTGTGTCATCGCGGTCGCGGGCATTTATTCCTTCCGCACCATTGCCATCGATGCCTTTCCCGACGTGACGACCGTGCTCGTTCAGGTCGTGACGGAAGCTCAAGGACTCTCTCCGGCGGAAATCGAGCGGTTCGTGACCTTTCCCCTCGAACTTCAACTGACCGGCGCGCCAGGGCTTACCGATATCCGATCGTTGTCAAAGGTCGGCCTATCCATGATCACCGTCGTCTTTCGCGACGATGTGGACATCTACCTGGCCCGCCAGGTCGTCCTCGAACGCGTCCTGGAAGTGCAGAACAGCCTGCCGCCCGGCGCGCGCTCGGAACTGGTCCCCAACTCCCCAGGCCTGGGCGAGGTCTTCCAGTTCTTTCTGGAGGGTCCGCGCGATAACGATCCGGACTATCGCCTCACGGAAACGGAATTGATGGACCGGCGGACACTCGAAGATTGGGTGATTCGCCCGGCGCTCAAGGGATTAACCGATGTCGTCGACGTCAATTCAATCGGCGGCTTCGTGAAGCAGTACCAGGTCATGGTCGATCCGGGGTTGCTGCGCAAATACGACCTGGCGCTTCACGACGTGTTCGCCGCGGTGGCGAACAACAACGCCAACGCCGGCGGCAACATCCTCGAAAAAGGGGCGGAAAAATATATTGTCCGAGGGCTCGGCCTGATCAAAACCCTGCACGACATCGAGAATATCGTCGTCAAAGAAACGCGGGGCACGCCGATTTACGTGCGGGACGTGGCCGAGGTGCAGATCGGCCATGCGGTGCGCCACGGCGCGGCGGTCCTCAACGGACAGCGCGAAGTGGTGGCCGGTATCGTGCTCATGCTTCGCGGAGGCAATGCCCGGAAGGTCGTGCAAGCGGTCAAAGACAAGATCGAGGACATTCATGAACAGAAACTCCTTCCCGGCGGTCTCCGCATCATGCCCTTCTACGACCGCCTCGAGCTAATCGTGGCGGCCCTTCATACGGTCTACAAGGCACTCCTGGAAGGCATCGTCCTCGTCATTGTCGTACTGTTTTTGTTTCTCGGCAACGTACGAAGCGCGCTGATCGTGACCGCGACGCTCGTGGTCGCCCCGCTCGCGACCTTCATCGTCATGGATCGGGTGGGATTGACGGCGAATCTGATGTCCCTGGGCGGCCTCGTGATTGCGATCGGCATGATGGTGGACGGCTCCGTCGTCGTCGTCGAAAACGTCTACCGTCACCTCAGCGAGCATTCGCCGGGTACCGCCGCGAGCCGCCGCGCCATCGTGCTCAAGGCGGCGAAAGAAGTGGCCCAACCGGTGCTCTTCGGCATTCTCATCATCATTCTCGTGTTCCTGCCCATCCTGTCTTTGGAAGGGATGGAAGGGAAAATGTTCAAGCCGCTTGCCTACACGATCATGATTGCGCTGCTCGTATCCCTGTTACTGTCGCTCACCCTGTCGCCCGCGCTGTGCTCGATTGCATTGACCAAAGCGACGGAAGAAGACACATGGCTGCTGCGCCGGGCGAAACGGTGGTACGCGCCGTCGCTGGCCTGGGCCCTGAGCCACAGGCGGACGGTGCTGATCGCGGCCGTGGCCATGTTGGGCGCCAGCTTGGCGCTCTTTCCTTTCCTCGGCGGTGAATTCATTCCCATATTGAACGAGGCTGCGATCACCCCTCAAACGATCAGGCTTCCCAGCATTTCGCTGGAAAAATCCATCGAAATCGAGCTGGAGATGCAGCGGGCGGTGATGGAATTCCCTGAGGTCCGCATGGTGGTCTCCAAAATCGGGCGCTCCGAGCTTGGCAACGATCCCCAGGAGCCCAATGCAAGCGACCCGGTCGTATCCCTCAAGCCAATGGAGGAATGGAAGACCGCCAAGACCAAGCCTGAACTAGACGATGCCATCCGGCGTCGGATCGAGCGCGTCCCCGGCGCGAATTTTCTCCTCAGTCAGCCGATCCAGCAGCGGGTGGATGAATTGCTGTCCGGGGTGCGCTCGGAAGCGACGGTCAAGATCATCGGGGAGGACCTCGATCAATTGCGGAAGTCCGCAGAACAGGTGCAGACGATCATGACCGGCATCGCCGGCGTGAAGGACGTCCGGGTCGAGCAATTATTCGGACAGGCCTATCTCACCATCGACATCGACCGCGGCAAGATCGCCCGCTACGGCATCAACGTAGCGCACATCCGTGAAATCATTTCCACCGCCATCGGCGTCGAGGCGGCCACCCGCGTTTACGAAGGACAGAAACGCTTTGATCTGATTCTCCGCTACCCGAAGAAATACCGCGACAGCGTCGAAACAATCAGCAATATTCTATTGATGACGGCCAACGGGGCTTTGGTCCCGCTCGGCGAGCTGGCCAAAATCGAACTCCGTGAAGGACCGGCGTTGATCAGCCGGGAAGGCCTGCAGCGCAGGATTTACGTCGGCTTCAACACCTTGGGTCGCGACATCGAGAGCATCGTCATGGAGGCGCAGACGAAGATCGCCCAGAACGTTCAGCTGCCGACGGGCTACCAGCTCATCTGGGGCGGATCGTTCGAAAACATGCAGCGCGCCATGGCGCGCCTGAAGATCATCGTGCCCATCACCATCGCACTGATCTTTCTCCTGCTCTTCGCCTCGTTCAATTCCGTCCGGCTTGCCGCGCTGATCATTCTGAATCTCCCGTTCGCCCTCATCGGCGGGATCGTATCGTTATGGATCACGGGCGAATACCTCAGCGTGCCGGCCTCGGTAGGATTCATCAACCTATTCGGGGTGGCCGTGCTCAACGGCATCGTCCTAGTGTCCTACATCAATCAACTCCGGAGTGAGGGCACACCGGATCAAGAGGCGATCATCAGCGGCTGCCTGCTTCGCTTGCGGCCGGTGTTGATGACGGCATTGGTCGCCATGCTGGGGCTGATTCCGCTGGCGCTTTCTCACGGCATCGGATCGGAAGTACAACGTCCGTTGGCCGTCGTCGTCATCGGCGGACTCGTCAGTTCCACGCTGCTGACGCTGATCGTGCTTCCTACCCTCTACGGCGTCTTCGCCGGAGCGGGACAGCCCGCGGCCGAAACGAACCCTGCGCCGCGTCAACGGCTGGGCATTCGCCAACAAGAATCGGTTTCGAATCAGCCCGCGCCAAGCCGCTGACATCTTGTCCCGATGTTTTTGCCGTTCGGACAGCTTGTCCTTTCCATCGAGCCGACTGAACTGTCGCATCCTAAGAAACCGTTGAAACTTTTGGACAATAACCGGTGCAGTTCTTGCTGAGAGACGGCAACACACAAAGTGTGTCACCGTCCACCGGCGTCGGATGATACTCGAAGAGGAGAAGTGGTATGAACTGGCGATGGAAAGCCTGGCTAGTGAAACTGACCGCGGCGCTGCCCATGTCGAACGCCCTCTACTACCGCATGCAGCGGAGCGTTGGAAGCCTGCGGCCGGGCAAGTATGACCCCTCGGAACGGCTGCGCGCCGCGGCCAAGATGGTGGGCTGGGCGGAGGAATTGGGACATCCGATCGAGGGACGGAGCGTTCTCGAAGTCGGCACCGGCCGAACCATCGATATCCCGTTGGCGCTCTGGCTGTGCGGCGCCGCGCGCGTCTTGACGGTCGATCTCAACCCGTACCTCATTGAAGAATTGACGCGCGAGTCGGTAGCCTTTCTTTGCCGTCCGGAGAGCATCGCGGAAATCTTCGGCGGTCTTGCCGAGCGTCCGCTTTTCAGACAACGCCTTGCTCGATTGAGGCAGTTCGACGGACGGCTCGCGGACCTCATGCGGCTGGCAGACATTCAGTATGTTGCACCCGCCGATGCGTCGCATCTCGCCATTCCCAGTCGAAGCATCGACCTTCACGTCTCGTTCACAGTCCTCGAGCATATTCCTCCGGATGCCTTGGCATCCATTCTCAAGGAGGCCCGGCGCGTGCTCGCGCCCGGCGGGCTCCTTTTGCATATCATCGATCCTTCCGATCACTTTTCGCACGACGACGGCTCGATTACGGCCGTCAACTTCCTGCAATTCAGCGACCGCGGATGGGCCAGCCTGGCCGCCAACCGATTCATGTTTCACAACCGGCTTCGTGCCTACGAGTATGTGGAGTTGTTCACGCGCGCCGGCGTCCGCATCGTCGGGCGTCGGGAGGCCCTCGATGAACGCTCGCTCAAGGCCCTGCAAAACGGCTTCAGCCTCGACGAGCGCTTTCGCCACATCGACCTCGAGCAACTGGCCATACGATGTATCATTTTGATGGGCGAATATGAATCCGCCTAGTATCAGGAGCGCCCTCCGGACTTGCAGGAACCTGATCGCTCTCGCTCATTTCACGAACAGTCGGGTTTGCCCGCTCAAAACGAACTGCGCCGCGGACTGCCTCCTCGTTGAGGCCGGCTACCACATGACCTAAGCTCGCGGACCCTGCTTACTTCCTTCCCTCCTCAGCAGTCTCAAGTCCCCCAGCGCTCTTCATAGGCGGCGTTCGGGCTTTGGCGGATGGCGCGAATGCGTGATCCGTCTCGTTCTCTTTTCCTGCGCCGGCACGATCCCTTTCGCAAACATCTGTCCTCGGCCATCGATTTCCCTCGTCAGAGCTGCGATTCATCTCTTACAAAATCTTTACGCTTCGTTTACGGAATATTTACGGTAGGGCAAAACTCTTAGGCCCTCTGTAGGAACAGCCCTCCGCATTTACACACTCTCTGTGGTTGCACTCCCTGAAAAACCTACGAATTTCGCAGTAGCGGCAAAGGGCATAGAGCTTGCTGATCCCCAGCAAAAATTTTGTCGGCCTGCAGCCGCTTTAACAACACATTTCCTAAGATCGAGGACACATTGATTCATTCACATTTCAAGCGCTTTGTTCTTACGTTTCACCGACTCAATCTTTACAAATTCTTTATCCGCCGCCTGGGAGTTGTTCTTAATTCGTTCGTCGGACGGGGTTATCGTTCCCTCTCAAAGGGCCGCGTGACTCTCCTGTTGTCTTCACTGCCTCACACAAGGGTGGATTCGATGCCTCTTCGCGGAGCCCTGTCCGTGTGCTGCGCACTGACTGTCATGACTGTCCTGACCTCGTGCTCTTCGGGGGAAAGCGATGGACCGGGTTCAGGCACCGCTCAGGTAGCTCCCGCCAATTATGCCGCATACACCGGGATTGATCCCCTGCCGATTCCCAGTCCTCCCCCTGCGTTGGGTCCGGCAAACTCCATTATCGCGGATCCGACGTTCGGCTCGCGCATTCTTCGTGTCACAGACAGCCATACTGCCGGCGGCAGTTCCTTCATTCCGGAGGATGCAGGTGCTTTTCGAACCTGGAATGCCAACTCAACGGCCTTCAAGCTGATGGACAAGAACGGATCCTCATATTGGTCGGACTTCGATCCGGTCAATTTCCAGGCCGGCGGTCTTCATCCGCTCAAGTTGAATAACCTCTGGGAGTGGTCTGCAGTCGACAGCAATGCGATTTATTTTCTCAACGGTTCGCAGTTGAGCCGTTACGACATCCGGACGCAGGAGACGACCAATCTTGGAAGTACGCCCAACGGCGATCCGGTGAGGTATCACATTGCAGTTGTGGGAGACGATAAGTGGATCTGTTCTGCGGCTGGAGCGGGCAGTCAGGATACGTATACCAAGCTGCTCTGCGTGAATCCTTCGACGTCGGAAACGAAATATATCGATATCGTAAACAAAACGATCAATGGCGTCGCACAACACGATCCCAACTGGCCGACGTCCGCAGCGGGTCAGACGATCGGCATTCACACTATCTTCGGCAGCGCGGGCGGCAGCTGGCTGGGCATTGGCTTTCATCAAGCCAGCTGGAACCACAACGGGATGTCGACGCTAAACCTCGATACCAATACCTGGTCATTAGTAACGAGCGGAGACGCATACTATAGCGGACACTTCTCAATCGGTAACGGCAAGTGGGTCAACGGTGCGGGTTCTAAAAATGGGAAGGATTCTCGAGGCGCCCTCGTACGGAACCCCGACGCTCTTATGAATGCGGCGCAATACACGTTTATCATGCAGCCCTACGCAACGAGCGGATGGTCTGACGCCGAACACAGTTCGTGGTTCAATGCCACCACAAACCCGAACGCCCCGATATTGTTTTCGCGCTACTATGAGGGGCGTCCCGCAACAGCTTCACCGTGGATCGGTGAAATCATTCTCGCTGCGACGGACGGCTCAAACACGGTCTGGAGGTTTGCCCATAACCATAATGGAGGCGGCAGCTTCTACGGCCAGTCGTTTGCCCAGATTTCGAATGACGGGCGGTGGGCCCTGTTCTCGAGCTACTGGGACGGCACACTCGGCAGTTCGGGCGGGGATTTTGGTCTGTCGACTCGAATCGATACGTTCGTGGTGGAGCTCAGATAGGGGGCATCCACCTCACCCCTGTTTGTTCACGGGCGAAATCTCCAGACCGTGAACCCTCGCGTCATCCGGTGTATGGCCTTGTCGAGCACCGTCATCAGAAGCGGCGCTACCGGCTTTTCAACGCCGTCCCGATCATCATGAACAGCATGCTCCATAAGAGGACATGCGCATTGACAGATGGATCGGCGACATTCAATACCATGAATACCTCCTCATCGAGACATCTTCCGACCGATCAGAAAACACAAGGCTCCAGCGATAAAATGCCCCCCGTGAGCAATTTGTCCCGAAATTTTCGACCTTAGGACACCTTGTCCCAAAACTCAGGGTTCGCACTAGGGCAACCCGTCGACTAGACACGGCTTCGGAATGGATGACGCATTGGTGCGGTTCTTGCTCGCGCCCCTGTGTCGCCTGGCACGGTGTTATGTGGTCGGTTTTCTAAGCCGAGTCGCAATGCCTCTTCTATTTATATAAAGGGATGCTTCGTCATGCACATTTCCTTCAAGGCCATCCATTCATTCATGGGAACACGTCTCGCCCTTTCCCTGCTCGCTGCGGTCGGTCTCGTCACCCAGCTTCAATGCGGCGGAGGCGGCGACAGTGGCAGCGACAGCCCGAGCCCACCGCCTACAGGCGTCACCGGGGATGTCAAAGCCATCGCACGTGAGAACACCCTTCCAGGATCGGGCGCCTGGCAAATCGGCAACCCGTCGACCGGCGGCGAGCTTGCGGCTTACAGCAATCAGGAGAGTTATCCGGCTGGTTCGGATGTGAGCATCTCGGTGTCTGCCAATCCGGCAGGGCAATTCAGCTGGCGAGTATTCCGCATGGGCGGCTATGGAGGCAGTGGCGGCCGTCTGTATGCGCAAGGCGGACCGGTGTTTGCGCCGACGCAAGCCAGTCCTTCGTTCGACCCAACGACCGGTCTTGTGCGGGCCGGGTGGCCGGCCACGTTTTCGTTTTCTACGAGAACTGCCGACGGCAACCCGTGGCTGACGGGGGTTTACCTGGTCTTGATGACGAAGACGGACGGCAAACAGACTTATGCGATCTTCATTCTTCGCGATGATACGCGCAACGCCGAAGTGGCGCTACATCTGCCCACTGCCACGTGGCATGCGTACAACGATTTTGGGGGCGAAAGCTTGTACATGTCGTCCCACGGCATGTCGGGGGGACATGCTCGCAAAGTGTCCCTCGACCGGCCGATCACCATCGGTTTCGGCTCCGGAAAATTTCTTTTCGAAGAGCACGAAGGCGTGAGATGGCTCGAGGATATGGGCTACGACGTGGAGTATTTCACGAGCTCAGACGTGGGCGGAGCCGTGAATCGGTTGGGCAGCCATCGGATTTACGTCACGATGGCTCACGATGAGTACGCGACGATGGCCGCCATGGATCGTCTCCAGGCTGTATTGGGAGGCGGAACCAGCCTGGCCTTTCTGACCGGCAATACCTACGCCTGGCAGATCCGCTATGAAGACAACGAACGCACTATCGTCGGCTACAAGGAGTTGGCGGCCCAAGATCCCGTACAGGGTCCGACGACGACGACCCACTTCCGCGATCCGATTGTCAATCGCCCGGAAAACGGCCTGATTGGGGTGATGTCCGATGGAAGTGATAATGCGAATGTCGGGCCCGCCGACTGGGTGGTCACCAATGCAAACCATTGGATCTATTCCGGCACCGGCTTGGCGAATGGAAGTACGATTCCGGGCATCATCTTTTACGAATGGGACGGTCTCGTGAACAACGGTGCAACGCCCGCGGGAACGACCGTGGTGGCGTCATCTGTCGTCCCGAACAATGTCATCCCCGGCAGCCGGCACGAAGCCACGGTTTACGAACGCACCCCCGCTGTCGTGTTCGCCGCCGGCACCATTTACTTCAACCAACACTTGCGCAGCAAGCCCGCGGTCGCGCAGATCATGAAGAACGTGCTGACCCGAGCCGGGGCAACGAACTATGTGCCGTGAAGGATTGTATGTGCAGCAGAAAGGGAGAAGGTACGCCGGTGGAGGAGCGTCGAGGAGAGGCTAGGCAGCGCGGGGTGTGGTCTCGTCAGCACGGTCCTTGCCGCCGATGGCCCAGGCTTGGGCTTGCTGCTCGTAACAGACCGGACAGTAGGTGTGGGTCAACCGGACATCGATCGGTCGGAGTTGATGCCGCTCGAGAAACGCGGACATCGGCGTCCACGAGGAAGACGGAATTCCGCTCTGCGCGACGTGCTTACAGACACAGCAAACGGCCAACGTCGGAACAGTCACCATGGAATTTTCTCCTCTGAACGACGGTCACTCTAGAGTTCTTTTGCAGGCCGTCCAACTAGGCGCTTCCCTAGGTGCCAATGAGGCGGATCGTATGACACAGTGGCGGGGTAAGTGTTGACGCGAGACTCGCCGGTCCCAGGGGAAACTCGGCGGAGAATTCGCCGACATCTCCAGGGGTTATTGCGCGGATGCCCAAGTCATCGCGCATGCATGTACCGCAACGAAAGGAGCTTTGCGTGATCTCTCGGAGTCCAGCACAGGTCATGCCGCCTCCGCGGACGAGCCGTCTCGACGCTCGAGGCGCCGAGCCTGCCACAGCGCTCGTTTCCTGCCGCTTGCTATTAGCCGACGATCACACGTTGCTCAGGCAAGGCGTGAAAGCGCTGATCGAGACCTATGGGGTGACGGTTGTCGGCGAAGCGGCCGACGGACGGGAGGCCGTTCGGATGGCCGAAGACACCCAACCCGACGTCGCGGTAATCGACGTCATGATGCCGTTGCTCAACGGACTCGACGTTGTTCGCGAGATTCGCCGGGTTTCTCCGGGAACGAAATCTCTGCTGCTCACGATGCACACGGACGATGCCTTCGTGTTGGAGGCGCTGAAAGTCGGCGTCAAAGGCTATCTGCTCAAATCCCAGCCGGTCACCGACGTCGTCCATGCGATCCGTGACGTCTCGAAAGGATCCTTTTATCTGAGCCCCGGCATTTCACAGACCGTCATCCAGGCTTTCCTGGCGAAAAGCGATATTCCGTCGGACCCGCTGACAAGCCGCGAGCGCGAAGTGCTGCAGCTCGTCGCGCAGGGCATGACGACCAAAAAAGTCGCGGGCCTGTTGGGCGTGAGCGTGAAAACGGCGGAGTCGCACCGTCATCGGATTATGGACAAGTTGGATCTTCACGACACCGCGAGCCTCGTACGATACTCGATCCGCCGCCGGTTGATCGAACCCTAAGACTCCATGGCAAAAATCCTCGTCGTCGAAGACATGGACAGCGTCGTCGACCTCCTCCGCAGCCTGCTGCAACGGGAGGGATTCGAAGTGACCGTCGCACAGGACGGGCCCGAGGCGCTGGAAGCCGTTCGCCGCGAGAAACCCGACCTCATGCTGCTCGATCTCATTCTGCCGGGTCTGGACGGGCTGGAAGTACTACGGCGGGTGCGGCAGGATCCGATCACGGCTCATCTACCCGTGATCGTGCTCAGCGGAAAAGACGAAGAGCGCGACAAGGTCATCGGCCTCGAGATCGGGGCCGATGACTACATGACGAAACCGTTTCAGGCCAACGAATTGATCGCGCGCGTCAAAGGGCGGCTCCGGCGATCGGCCCCCACGGATCCAGCGCGGGTGCTCAAGGTAGGCTCGCTCGAGATGGAGCTTGATCGCTATCAGGTCACGCTACGGGGAAAACCGATTCATCTGACATCGAAGGAATTCAGCCTGCTCCGGGCATTGTTGATGACCAATGGAAGGGTCCTCAGCCGCGATGCCTTGTTCGAATCGGTGTGGGGCGCCAGCAAGGACGCAGATCTCCAATCGCGCACCATCGACGTCCATATCCGCAGCCTCCGAAACAAGCTGGGTCCGGAAGGTCGCCGCATCTTCACCGTGCGGAACGTGGGCTACCGGCTCGATCCCGCGCTTCCTGAATAACGTCACAGGCGTCCTCCACCGAGGCGCTTCCGGGTCCTTTCTCCACCGCCGCCGACACCGCCGTCGCCCCAACATGCGGCATGTCATCCGTCAGGCATCGCTCGGCGCGCCGCAGTTCGGTCTCGTGGCTGCCGGAATAATCCGTGCGATTCACATAGCCGGCCGACCCTGCAAACGAGATCACTTTTCCCGGAATACCGACTACCACCGCGTGGTCCGGCACATCGTCCGTGACGACGCAGTTTGCCCCAATCGCCACATTGTTTCCCACATGCACCGCCCCCACGATTTTCGCGCCCGGCCCGATGTAGACATTGCGGCCGATGACGGGCGTGCCCCTGCGGCGGCCGCGGTTGGCCTGTCCGATCGTCACGCCCTGGCTGATATTGCAATTTTCTCCAATGACAGCTTGCTCGTTGATGATGATGTCGCGCACGTGGCCGAGGTAGAGACCGGCGCCAATCATCGTGGTATGCGGGATCAAACATCCGAATTTGTACTTGTAATGTGTGAAGATCCGCATCGCGACCCGGTACAACGGCCACACGAGCCATCGTGGCCGGTGCGTTTTCAAATAGCGGCACAGCCGCAGATAAAACATGTACTTGACGCCATCGTTGAAACGCTCGCCCCCGTCAGAGAAGAGCACGTGGATAAGCAAATGCCGCCAGGATGTTTCGGCGGTGTGCCGATAGAGATCGGCCCTCCAGAGTTCCCGCAACTGAGTCCACGTCATGGGGGACAGCGGCTCCATAACTTTTTACGTTTCCCTTACGTAAAGTTTCCCCCTCTCACACAATCGATTTACCCACATTCATCCTCCGCTTGTCCAGCAGTGCTAGGGTTACCCCTAGGTCATCATGGGCGCATGGGCGCTCCCCTGCTCATCGGAATGATCGGAGGAGGATGGATATGTCGAAACGCTCGCTCTGGCTGCTATTGGGGGGATTTGTGATCGCCGCAGCGTCCGGGGCTGTGGCTCAAACGACCAACTCGTTTCCTGGAGGTTGGATCGAAAAGGATGGTACCGCCTCTCGCTCGCGCATGACCGTCAGTCAAATCCAGTCATTCGTTCCCTCGCAGCGCGGAACGTTCACCATGCCAGCTCCCTACGGCACCCGGGCCGTGAGAATCACCGACGCCACGGATTGCGCCGGTCAGGACTGCGTCTGGTACGTCGGCTATTCATACTGGCGCAACACCAATGCCCATCAAAACAGCAACGAGATGTTGATTTTTCTCGGACTGAACAATGCCCGCGGCGGAGCCGGACCGACCCTGTTCAAGCTGGACAAGACCACGGACACGATCACGAAAGTCGGGCCGATGTTCCCCTCGGGCAGCAAGTTCGTGAACTACACCGGCGAGGGCTGGTACTTCAGCGCCACACGACCGAACACCGTGTATCTCTCCGACGGGCCCAAATTACTTCGATATGACGTCATGACCAAGACCTTCGAAACCGTCTTTGATCTGTCGACCAAATTCGGGGCCGATCGGCAGGTCTGGCAGACGCATTCCAGCAACGACGACCTTGTCCACAGTGCCACTCTTCGCGTCGTCAGCACCGGCGAATATCTGGGATGCATGGTTTATATGGAGACCACTAAAACCTACCGGTGGTATCCAAAGATCGGCGGATTCGATGAATGCAATCTGGACAAGAGCGGCCGTTGGGCCATCAGCCTGGAGGATATCGGAGTCCCCAGCGATCTCGCGATGCGCATCTTTGACAACCAGACCGGCCAAGAGACGAGAATCAATGGCCCGAACGGCACCTTGGGCCATCTAGATACGGGATTCGGCTATGCGGTGGGGGCAGACAACTATAATCCACTTCCCAATGCGTCCGTGGTCTGGTCCTTTAGCCCCGCGATCGCCCAGGGTCCGACCGTTCATTACAACGTGAACTGGAATACCGTAGCCGTCAACCACATCTCTCACCTCAACGCCAAACCCAACGTGCCGTTATCGCAGCAAATTGCCTGCGGGAGCGATGCCTCCACCAACTATGCAGTACAGAATGAAATCACGTGCTTCCGCATTGACGGGTCGGGCGATGAACTCATCGTGGCGCCGGTGATGACCGATCCGAATGCGACCGGCGGCTGCTGTGACGCGTATGCGAAACAACCCAAAGGCAACCTGGATATCACGGGCCGGTACTTCATTTGGACGACCAATCTCGGCGGCAGCCGCATGGACGCGTTCTTGGTAAAAATTCCCTCACAACTCCTGATCACCGGGACCGACAGCACACCACCAGCTGCTCCTGCCAACCTCAGATTCCAGTGACCGCTAGGCGGCCGGCGAATCCCGTTGGGATCGCACGGCCGCTTCCGTCTGCTCTCGATGCATCAACACACGCTGCATCCGCTCCGCGGTGCGCGGCGTCCGCTGCCACACAGGGGCGGCACGCCCGCTCATGGATTTCAGTGTCCCAATCAAGAGCGCGGAATTCAACACCGTGAAATACCAAATCCCCGTCGCCAGCCAGCCGATGACGGGTATCCTGCGGAGCCTGGACGACGCAAATCCCACGGAATAGAACGCCAGTTGAGCGATGAACAGACGGCGTTCCCACGGGCGGTCGATAAGCCAGAGATTCGCAACGAAGGCAGTCAGTAGCAGCTCGGGGCCCAGCCAACGGATGATCTTATGTGACCAATAGGTCAGAGCGAGCATGCCCTGGCTTGGCAGCAAGAGCCGCCATGTATGCCGCAACGCATGCGCATCGCCGGCCCCGATACGAACACGGCGTCGAAACTCATCTTTCACCGTTTCCGGCACCATTTCCCATGCCTTGGCGGCGGGCCTGAAGATCACCGAGCCACCGCGCTCGAGCCGCATGAGCATGGGAATGAGAAAATCGTCGACGATCGTGCCCGCGGGCAGCGCGCGAAACCAGGCCCGTTTAATCGCGTAAATGGCGCCGTTCGCACCGAGCACCGTCCCAAATCGGGATTCGAGCGTCTTGAGCAGTGTCTCGTAGCGCCAATAAAACGTGTCGGGGTTGACGGTGCCTTCCGCAGTCCGGAATTCCAGTTTGCCGACGACCGCGCAGGCCGAAGGTGTCAATCGGAAACCCCGAATAAGCTCCTTCACCGCGCTTGGCTCGAAAAAGGTATTGGCGTCCGTAAACACGATATATTTTCCGCAGGCGAGCGCGACCAGATCGTTGAGGACCTGGGCCTTCCCTCGTTGAAGCGCGAAGTCATGGAAGGTAAGTCTCGGACGCCGGTACAAGCGTACGATTTCGCTTGTCCGATCGGTCGATCCGTCGGAGCCGATGAGGATCTGCAGCTTTTCGGCAGGATAGTCCAACGCCAAAAGATTTTCGATGCGGCGGCCAATGACCTGTTCTTCGTTGTGCGCGGCAATCACGACGCTGACATTCGGCCACGTCGCGGGATCGGCATTCATCGTGTGTTCTACCGGACGGAATCGGCTGATAAGCCATAAGGCCAACGGATATCCGACATAGCTGTACACCAGCAGGGAGATGGATGCAGTCAACAGGAAGTGAGCGATTGTAAACGATTCCACTGGTCAGACCTCGCGCTCGATGAATGAAATTAGGGTGAACGAATGGTGATCGTAAAGCCGCGTCATTGTGACGCGATTGAGCGGCCTTGGCTGCTCCCGGCGGTTCGCATGGCGCAGATCGGCTGTCCTTGGGCATCCTGAGGGCTGAGGGCGGCGCACAACGATCCGGCATCCACGCCGGGTCCTTTCAGATTCTTGATACTGCTGGCCAACCGGTAGTTACCGGCTTTGCGATCCACAAAGGGCACGGCCTCGAGCGAATCCGGGAACACGTTGCCGTCCGGATAGCTGCGCGCCTCCCCACCGGCGAGCACGTTGTCAGTCACGACGGCATCGGGAAAATAGGCGTCCAGCGCCGCGGTGCCCACACCGACGTCGTTTCCAAAG
Organism: Nitrospirota bacterium; assembly: GCA_046734935.1. GTDB lineage: Bacteria > Nitrospirota > Nitrospiria > Nitrospirales > Nitrospiraceae > Nitrospira_C. Next base: position 35,242 of record JBKPSD010000080.1, on the reverse strand, counting down.
ATGCCGTACTCGTTATGCGGGGCAATGTTGCCGCGGAACGTAAAGCGCCGGTGAGAAGGACCCATCGCGAACAGTGTGTATCCGCGTTGCAGACCGGTATTGTGTTCAATACTCACATCGGATGACCCTTCGATCATTTGAAACAGGATGCCCTTCCCACCCCAGCGGTCGCCGCCGATATCCTCCCAAAGATTGTTTCGGACAAGAATACGCTTGGTGAGCTCGGTTTGATCCCGGGGCCTGTTATTGTCGTGTCCCAACAGGCTTAACCCGCTGCCGCTGTGACGAATGATGTTGTGGGTGAACCGCACGTCCTCGACGACGGCCCAGGGCGCCTTCCCATCCTGATTACGCACCGTGAACAGGACGGCAAATCCGCTCTGGGCCTCCTCCCAGCTGTGCTCCAGTATGTTGCCTTCGACCACTACCCGCCGGGCGTTTTTCAGCTCGAAGATGTTTTTGATGGTCCACGGCGTGCCTTCAAATTCCGGCTCATTCTTTTTCCAGCGGAGCGGTTTCACCATCAGATTGCCCCGGACTTCGATGTCCGAGGGCACCAGTTCCTTAATGTACGGATCCCCGCCACCGAACATGATGTTCTCACCGGCGCCTTCCAGGTAGTTGTTGGCGATCTTGAACGGTCCGGCGCCGCCCCAACCGAGGATGGCCTGGGAATCCGCCCCGACCTCTTTGAAGTCCGAGAGATAGGAATCGATGACGGCAAGATGCCTGCCGTTCAACGCCACGCCCCGTCTCGAACCTTTTTTCGGATCGCCGTGTATGTAGCAGCGGTCGACAATGATGTGGTGGGGCAGTTCTTCAACCGACCGTTCTCGGTTGGTGCCGAACCACATCAACGAAAGGAGAAATGCCTTTTCGTAAGGGGCGACCTCAAGGCCGATCAACCGGTAATGGTGGGCCGCTGGATCCGCAAAGATGACCCCCTGCCCGTTCCAGGCGATGAGCTTCGGCATTAAAGGCGCGTGAGACGGCGAGACTCTCGTGCCGGGAGCCGGAAATTCCTTGTCCGGCGTACTTGTCCTGATCGTCACCCAGCCCGTCCCGCCCTTTTTCGGCAGCGTGAACGGTCCCTTGAACGTGGCGCCGGCGTCGAGCACGATCGTGTCCCCCGGCCGGGCAACATCAATCGCATCTTGGAGATCGTCGCCGTCGTGGACACGAATTGTCTGCCCGGTCGCCGGAACAAGCGTCGTGTCGACATACTCCCGGGGGGCCTCCGGCGGCCTGGATTCCCCACGCTCGGCCGCTGGCGCGGCGGCGGCACACCCGAACGCGGGTGTCAGCACCAAGGCGAGAATTCCGGCTGCAGCGGCTAAGGCGTACATCGTCACCTCCTCAGGAGGTTGTGCTCCTGAACGCACGGTCCCCTCTCCACAGGCATGGCGGCTTACCACCCGATGCCCTGATATCCGGCATCCGATCGCCGTTCATCGAGAACGCGGGCAAGATCGATGATCAGGGGCGGATGGTTGACCTGTTCAATCCCGGCGCGATACTCGTCCGACCGTTTGGTAAGCACGAGGACGTCGGACTGATCGATCACCTCGTCCAGCCGGCGCTTCATCAATGATGAAATATGCGGAATTTCCTTTTCGATATAGTCCTTGTTCGCCCCGAAAAGCCGGGCCACTTCCACTTCGCGGTCGAAGATCGTCACGTGCAGGCCTTTGCCGATGAGCGTCTCAATCAACGCCACCATGGGGCTTTCGCGCAAGTCGTCGGTGCCGGCCTTGAAGCTCAGCCCGAGCACGCCGATGCGTTTTTTCCCGGTACTGAGCACCATATCGACCGCCCGTTCGATGTGCCGGCGATTGCTCGAGAGAACGGCATTCAACAAGGCGACATCCACGTCGGCGGTCTTTGCCCGGTACGTCAACGCGCGCAGATCTTTTGGCAGGCAGGACCCACCGAAGGCAAAACCGGGCTTCAGGTAATAGGGTGACAGATTGAGTTTCGTGTCCTTGCAAAAGACGTCCATGACTTTGTGGCTGTCGATCCCGAAGGCCTTGCACAGCGCTCCCACCTCATTCGCGAACGCGACTTTTAACCCGTGAAAGCAGTTGCAGACATATTTCACCATTTCGGCATCCTTGACGCCGATTTTCACCACGGGGGCCTCGAGATGCGCATAGAGCCGCTCCACCATGCCGCCGGTTTCCTCATCGTCCGAGCCGATCAAGGTGAACGGCGGCTGATGAAAATCGGCGATCGCCGTCCCTTCCCGAAGAAACTCCGGGTTGATGGCGACGCCGAAGTCACGGCCATTTTTCTTTCCCGAGTAGACTTCGAGGGTGGGGACGACCGTCTCCTCAATCGTCCCCGGCAACATCGTGCTCCGGATCGCGACCACATGAAACCGCTGCTTGCTTTCCAACGCCGTTCCGATCTGCTTGCAGGCACCCTTGACATACGAGAGATCGAGACAGCCGTTGGGCCGGCCAGGCGTCCCAACGCAGACCAACGAAAGGTCGGTGTTGTGCACCGCCTCCGTCGCATCGGTCGTCGCCCGCAAACGCTTCTCCTTGACGGCCCGCCCGATCAGATCTTCGACGCCCGGCTCGACCACCGGTGAGCGTCCGTCGTTGATGATCTCTACCTTCACGGGATTCACATCCACGCCGACGACGTCGTGGCCGTGATCCGAGAAACAGGCGGAAGAGACGCAGCCGACATAGCCAAGACCAAATACGCTGATTCGCATTTCCACCTCCATCAGGACATGCTGAGTTGCCGTGCCTTGGGATAAGAGGCATCAGAGGCGTTCTCACCCCAATGCCTCTCGAGCTGTTGTTGTTTGTGCTTCCACTGCGTGCGGGCCAGCTCGCAGGCTTCGAGAAACGCACCGGCGACCGGCGCCCATCCGAATTGCGTCCTGACCTTGCCGGCTGCCGCCTCACCGAGGCGTCTGGCGAACGTGCGGTCGCGGAGCAGCCGGATGACGGCGTCTGCGAAGGCATCGGGCTCGTCGGCAATGAGCGCATCCGTGCCGTTTGCGATCGGCAGCCCTTCAACGCCGATTGACGTGGAGACGATGGATTTACCCATGGCCATGGCCTCAAACACTTTGAGCCTGGTCCCGCCGCCGATCCTGAGCGGGATCACGTACACAGCCGCCCGCTCCATATAGGGCCGGACGTCGGCGACCTGGCCGGTCACGCGGATGGAGGGGCACTCGCGCGTCAACGCAGTCAGGCCCGGAAACGGATTCCGCCCGACGATGGTCAGCGAAGCCTCGGGGCAGGCCGCTCGAATTCGGGGGAAAATGGTTCGGACAAAATATCTCATGGCGTCGTCGTTCGGCAGCCAGTCCATGGAGCCGGTAAAGACGAGATGGCGCGGATCCGGTTCCACGGAGCCTGACGGGCAAAAATACTCGGTGTCGACGCCTGTGGGAATATCGCGGACAAGCGGTGCGCCATAGTCGGTCTCGATGACGGCGCGGTCCTGCGGCGAAACCGCGACGATCGCGTCATATCGGTGGCAGGCAGCCCGCTCGAACTCGCGCATCCGCCGCCACTGAGCGAGAAACAGCCGGCGCAACAGGCGGTTCCGCTGGATCTCCGCGTGGCGCCGCCAGATGATCGCCTCGACGTTGTGTTGGAACAGAACCGAAGGCCGCAAGAGCGGCTCCTGGACGTTCACGCTGGGAAACAGGAAATCACAGACGACCACATCCGCCTTCATCTGTTCACGGGCGATCTGCATTCCAAATTCTGACGACCGGTACTTCTCCACCGCATAGGGAAGCGGCGATCCGAGGTTTCGCGCCACTTCCGCAAAAAAGCGGAGCGAAAACTTGGATGACGTCCGGTGAGGGACACGAATCAGGTCATGGCAATACTCCGCCGCGCGCTCCGCTGCATCCGGCGAGGCCGTGCCGTCGTCCAGGGCCAGATACGTCACATGATGTCGCCGCTTCAGCTCGCGCAGCATATAGTAGGTACGGATTTTCCCTCCCGTGTCGACAGGATGGAGCAGGTTGGTCTTGAGCCAGAGTAGACGCATATTCCTCAGGAGGTCTCAGATCTCAGATTGAGATAGGGGCTAGCCTATGATTCCTATTTGAGAGATGAGACGTGAAATTTGAGATCGGCTTCACGCCGCAAGCACGTCGCATTCCACATTCACTCGCGCCAACTGCGCCAGTTCGATCGCCGCCTCTCGATCGACCGGCACAAGGATCGTCACAAAGGTCTGATCGCCGGCTCCCTGCGCCTCGGCAACGACGACCGGCGCCGGGACTCGGCGCGCGTATTCGCGGGACACCCATCCCTCTTCCACGCGGATGGGAAGCGGCGTTCCCTGCCGTTTTTCATCGATACGCCAGATGGCCAAGGCCAGTTGCGGGCCGTTGGGATGGTGGACTACGAACCGGCCATTGCTGCGGCCGGGTTTGCAATCGGGGGCCAAATGAAACCGCAGTTCATATCGGTAGGAACCGGCGGTGGCGGCCCGATCTTCGATCAAGAGATACGATCCTGAGGGACAGTCCGGTCTTTTGAGTAATTGAACGGAGCGTTGATGGCGCACCGGAGGATCCAACCGTTCGTACCCGTTCTGTTCTCCGACGCACGTGACGCCTTCGGCGGTCTCGGTCACGTCCTGCAGGCTCGTTTCCGCGACTTGCGCCCACGAAAATGGTCCGTTCGGCTGGGATTGAGATTGCCCTTCGACCACCAGCGTATTGTGTCCGGAAGACGATCGGAATTGGTCGCGCAACGCCGCATCGTTGGTATAGGTGTACGTGCCCGGATCGACGATCCACGTCACGCCATTCGATGCATACTCGAACGACAAGGCGTCGGCATGGGCGTGGACGTAGTTCATAGAGCCGTGCGGGCCTGCATCGACGAAGACGTAGCTCGATCGTTCGTTCCAGCCGTCCCGCAGCACGACCAGGCCGCTCGATGAAAAGTGACGAACCATGCTTTCGGGCTCTACGGGCGTCAGACGGTCGTACGCTTCCAACCCTTCGGGGCCCAGCAGCCAAAGCAATTCCGGGCCAGCCGGGCCGGCGGCCCACTTCCATCTCCCCTCGCCCTGCAGCGCCGCTCCCACCTGCAACGTATCCCGGAAATCGTCCGCATGCCGCTGATGCAGGGCCAGCAACCGACCACCGTCGTCGTCCCCATAGAGGGTGCTTCTGCCGTCCGGTCTCGTTATCCATAGTAGATGATCGAGCAGCCGTCCCAGGCTCTCCGACATATCGGCGGGAAGGGCAATCCCGCCAGCGCGAGCCAGCAGCAGCGTGTGCAGATAAAAGTCGGTCGTATAGCGGTGATAGTACGAGGCGTGCTCGAAATACACGCCGTCGCTCTGCACGTGACGCGGCATCTGTTCGACCAGGATTCGGACCCCCAGTTCCCGCCAGCGAGCAGCATCCGTCATCCAGGGCAGCGCCGTACCCAGATACAGGAGACCCAGCGCCTCTCCGGTCAAATGGGTATTGGGCGCAAAGTAATAGGAGAGGTACGATTCGATGTACGACGCGTGCTGGACCAGGCTCTTGAGCACTCTCCATATAATGGAGGGAGTCAGCCGTTCCGACCAGGCGAAACAGGGCACGGCCCAGAGCCAGGCGATGGACCGGAGCGAGACCTCAAGCGTGCTGGCCCAATTGATCCCGCGCCGGGGAGGATTCGCGTCCAGCCAGCCGGTGAGCTGGGTAATGAAGGCCTCGGCATAGCGGTCATCTTTCGTGAGAAGATAGGCCTGGCCGAGCGTGACGAAATGCGCGTGGCGATTGAGCTCCCAGGTGATCTTCTTATCGCCTGCGACGGCCGGATTCAGGTAATTGATCGCACTCCAATGGACGCTCCCCGTCCGTTTCCGCGACAACGGCTCCAGCCGCCAGTCGATCGGATGTCCGAAGGAGACGTTGACGAGGCCGAGCAGATCGAACCGGCCGGCGACGGCCCGATCCGCACGGTGAAGCAGGCGCTGAAATTCTTCAGGGAACCGCCGGCGGAACATCGACGCCGACAATTCGCGCGCGCCGAACAGCGGCATGAAGGGACGGCGGCTGAAGTCGAGCCCACGCATCACGTCCAAGACGTCCGCCGCCATCGAGTCGATGGACGCCTGACTGAACGGCGGCAGGAGCCGCCGCCGGAACGTCCGGTCGGTTAACTCCCCCTGTTGCAGGCCGAGGAAACGCTCGCCAGACTTCGACAGGAGCTGCCGTCCCCGCTCATGCCACTCGGCAGGCGACATGCGGGCGAGTTTTCTCAATCTGGCTGTGATCGGTTGCATTGCCGCGATTGCCGTCAAGCGGTGACCGCCACGCTCTCCACCCGCTCTTCGAGCGGCTGAGGCTCTTCGCCGTCTATGGCCATCCGCATCCACAACTCGAGATTGATGAGCAGCCACAGGCGATCGGCGTGCGAGCGGGTGCCCGTCACATGATCGTCGACGAGCCTGCGCAGGGTCTCCGGTTTGAATAGTCCCCGGTCCAACGCCCTGGGACTGACGACATACTCCTCGAGCGTGGGTCGAAATGCGCCCCGCAACCAGGATCCAAAAGGCACCGGGAAGCCCATCTTCGATCTGGTCAAGACGGCCTCAGGCACGAGGGGGCGGAGGGCCTCCCGGAGGACGAGCTTCGTCTGCCATCGCTTCATCCGCTGCGCGCCGGGAATTAGCATCGCCTGCTCGACGATCTGGTGGTCCAGATAGGGGACCCGGCTCTCCAGCGAAGCCGCCATGCTCATCTGGTCCTGCTTCATCAGCAATTCGACGAGGTGTGTGGCCACGTCCGCGTAACTCATGCGCTCGAGCAGACTGCCGTGATGCTCGTTCCAGTACCGCATGCCTGCGGCGTACGGGTCCGCTGCCCCGACCGCTCCTTCATCCAGGAGCAGCGCGCGTTGCAGCGATTCGGGGAACACCGAAAAATTGTCGAAGAATAGGCCGCGCGGCCCAGGTTCGTAGGCCAGCACCGTCCGGGAGGCGTAGCGTTGGATCGGTACCGGCAGGAGCGGCAGGGAACCGGTGATGCGCCGGCGGAGAAAGCGAGGAACGCCTTTCCAATAGACGCGGCCGATGCGCTCGTTGAGTGCCGTCACCCGGTAACGGTAATCATATCCAAGGAAGAGTTCGTCGGCGCCTTCGCCGGTCAGGACGACCTTGACGTGCCGTCTGGCAAGCCGTGACACGAAGAACAAGGGCACGCTGGACGGAAAGGCGATGGGCTCGTCTTCATGCCAGATCAGCCTCGGCAAAGCCTGCATGAATTGATTCGGCGAGACCAGCACTTCGTGATGATCCGCCCCGATCGCGCGCGACACGAGCCGGGCGTAGTGCAACTCGTTGGCTTCACGTTCGGCGAATCCGACGGCGAAGGTCTTCACGGGCTGAGGCATCATCGGCGCCATCAACGCCGCAAGACCGCTGGAATCCAAGCCGCCGGAAAGAAAGAGCCCCAGCGGCACGTCGCTCATGAGATGGCTTTGCACCGCCTTCTCGAGGCCCGCCCGGAGCTGCTTCGCCTGCTCGGGGAGCGAGACGTCTTCATCCGCGCTGTCCTGAGGCGGATGCCAGTACCGGCTCAGGCGGCAGCCGTCGTCCTCGGACCATTCGAGCAGATGTCCTGGCAGGAGCTTGTTCACACCTCGGTAAAACGTCTCTTCCCCGGCCACGTAGCGGTTCGCCAGGTACTCGGGGAGGATCGTCTCATTGAACGCGATCTTGAATCCACCGGCCGCGACGAGACCCTTGATTTCGGAGGCAAACAGCAGTTCGCTGTCGGTACAGGCGTAATAGACGGGTTTGATGCCCAGGCGATCGCGGGCCAGCAGCAGGCGGCGTTGCCGGCGGTCCCAGATCGCGAAGCCGAACATCCCTTGTAACCGGTCCACGCAGCCCGCCCCGTACGTTTCGTAGAGATGGAGAATCGTCTCCGTATCGCTCTTCGTCCGATAACGATGACCGGCTCGCTGCATCTCGCGACGCAAGACCAGATGGTTGTAAATTTCGCCGTTGAAGACGATCCACACGCTGTCGTCCTCGTTGGTCATGGGCTGGTGGCCGCCGGCCACGTCAATGATCGCGAGCCGTCGGTGCGCAAGCCCCACGGCACCGTCCAGCCACAGCCCCGCCCCGTCTGGACCGCGATGCTGCTGTACATCGGCCATGCGCACGAGCCGCGAGCGCTCCACCCGTTCCCGCAGGTTGAATTTCAGAATCCCGGCAATCGCGCACATCGTTAAGCTGCCTCCCTGTCGTACGAAGCGGCCGCCAGCCGCCGATAGGTGCCGGCCCAGGCGGGTCCGACGTTGGACCAGTCGTATTGCATGAGCGACTCCTTCGCGCGTCTCGCCATGAGCGCCGCACGTTCCGGTTGCTCCAGCAACAGGGTTGCCGCCTTGGCCATGGCATACGGATCCCCGGCCCGGACCAACGTGCCGGATTCACCGTCTTGCACCATGTTCGGAATATCGCCGATCGGCGTGCTGATGACGGGCATCCCGGAAGCCATTGCCTCGAGCACCGAGAGGGGCTGATTGTCGACGAAGGACGAATTCAGGAACACCGAGTGACTGTCATACAGGTCAGGCATCGACGCAGGATCCACGCCGCCGATAAAGCGGACGTTCCGCAGCGACAGCGCCTGGGCCAGATGCTTGAGCTCCGGCTCTTGAGGGCCCACGCCCGCCACCGTCAGCGATGCCGCGGGAAAGACCGTCTGGATCATCGCGAAGGCGATCAGCGTATATTCGACTCCATAGTGCGGCTCGAAATTTCGCACGGACAAAAATTCCGGTAAGAGCGGCTGCCGCTCCCGATAACGGTACTGGGTGGTATCGATGACGTTATGGATGACCTCGGCCTGATACCCGTGCCTTGCGAAGACATCCCTCAGAAACACGGACGGCACCACGATTTTGTCGACCATCTTCAACCAGGGATGCACGAGAGAGCCCCAATTGGCGAGATGGTCGGCGGCCTCGCCGCTGTGATAGTTGAGCAAGATCGGCTTCCCCCAACGGCGCGCCGCGACGATGGCAGGGAGCGGCGCCAGCAGAAACGACCAGTAGGAGGCCGAGGCTATGTGCACCACGTCGGCGCACCGCAGCTTCCGAAGGGTGGGCAGATACAATCCCTCGTTGGCCACCGTCCTGACGTATCGCAGACGCTTGAGCCATCCGGCGCCACGCGGAAACGGCGGATTGATCGGCACGAGCTGAACCTGATAGCCGTCGACCCGCAGATGATCGGCGAGCACTTTGGCTTGCACGGCTTGTCCGCCGAGGATGCCGAGGCTGGGTGCCACCATGGCGATTTTAGGCTGCATCGAACGATCACTTGTCATAGCTGGATCCTCCGAACCCTCTCCCGACATACTGGTCACGACGCCATTGAGCGCGCATGGGCCGCGACCGGTCGGGCGACGGCGGACGACCTTCGAGCCGGCTGCGTCACGGGCGTCGATCGCCGATCCATGAACGTGCGGCACCACAATTCAAAGGACATCAGCGTCCACAGATGGAGGTCCAGCGGTCTTCCCTGCTCCTGCCGCTCGACCAGCCTCTTCACGTAGGCTGCGTCAAAAATCCCCCGGCGCCGGAACGTGTCCGACAGCAATAACTCCTGCACTACCGGCCGGAGCGGACCGCGGAACCACCGGTTCAGCGGAACGCCAAATCCCTTTTTCGAACGGTCGAGGACCTCGTCGGGCAGCCAGCCGCGAAGGGCTTTGACAAAAATGTGCTTGGTTCTCCCGCGATGGAGTTTCCACTCGGCGGGAATCGTCGCGGCGAATTCCACAAAGGGATGGTCGAGCAACGGCACGCGTGCCTCGAGGGAATGCGCCATGCTCATGCGGTCGACCTTGGTCAGAATGTCCAGCGGCAGGTAGTGGCGGAAATCCAAGTCCTGCAGGGTTGACAACCAGTGGCCCTCATGCCGACCCAGACGCTCAAGGCACAATCGCTCCGGATGGGCCTCACCGATCTGATCCCTGGCCCAGTCTGTCAACAGGCGTTGCTGGTGGTCGGGCCGGAAGAGCGTCGTGGCATACACGTACCGTTCCCCGTCGGGTTTTGAGAGATATTCGAGAAACTGTTTTCCTTTGGCGTCCTCCGGCAGGGCATCCGACGTCTTGGCGAGCAAGGCTCGCACGGACCCGGGGAGAAAGCGCGCCATGCGATCCCGGCCTTCGACCACGTACTTATCGTATCCGCCGAACAACTCGTCACCGCCGTCACCGGAGAGCACGACCTTGACGTGCTGTCCGGCGAGCCGCGAAACCATGTACGTGGGAATGGCCGACGAATCGCCGAAGGGCTCATCGAGGTCCCACGCGAGATGCTCGAGCAGAGCGGCCACGTCCGGCTGCAGCACGAGTTCGTGATGGTCCGTGCCAAACCGTTGAGCCACCAGCCTCGCGTAGGGCAGTTCGTTGAACTCCTCCTCCCGAAATCCGATAGAAAAGGTTTTGATGCGTGACGACGAGCTGGCGGCCATGGAAGCCACGACCGCGCTGGAGTCGATGCCGCCGCTCAGAAACGCGCCGACCGGGACATCGCTCACGAGATGGTATCGGACCGATTCCTGGAGCTTCGCGCGCAGCTCCTCGACCGTCTCGCCCTCCGACCGCCGTTCATTCGGCTGGAACCGCAGCTCCCAATACCGTTCGACAACCGGATCGCGCTTCGCATCGAGACGCAGCCAATGACCGGGCTCCAGCTTATGGATGCCGTCCACGATGCTCTCTCCGGGCGGCGTGGTCCCGTACGCGAGCAGATGGGCGAGCGCCTGCCAGTTCAGCCGCCGGTCAACCTCGGGCAACTGGAGAATCGCTTTCAGCTCTGAGGCAAACATGAAGCGGCCGGCAGCGGTCCCGTAGTACAGCGGTTTGATGCCGATCCGGTCGCGCGCCAGCATCAGCCGCCGGCGGGGACCGTCCCAGATCGCAAACGCAAACATGCCGCGGAGCGCCTGGACACAATCGGCCCCATGCTCTTCATACAAGTGCACAATCACTTCCGTATCGGTCGCCGTCGAAAACCGGTGGCCTCGCCGCTCGAGCTCACTCCGCAGCTCGCGATAATTATAAATTTCACCGTTCAACACCACCCAGATCGACCCGTCCTCGTTCGACACCGGCTGATGGCCTGTCTCGAGATCGATGATGCTCAGACGGCGCATGGCCAGACCGGCTCCGTCCTTGACGAAGGTCCCTTCGTCGTCCGGCCCGCGGGACACGAGGGCCGCACACATCGCTCGCAGTTCTTCGACATCGACGGTCTGTTGTTTATGGGACACGATTCCCGCAATTCCACACACGTCGCACCTCAAGAAGGCTTATGTTGATATCGGACAGGGAGCACGAACTGCAGGCGGCCGATGGCCTGAGACAACGCGGCACGTTCGCGGGCCGATACAAGACCGAACCCGAGGACCATCGCGGCATAGGCGGATCCATACACGGCGCCGACCACGAGCAACCGGATGAAAGGCGGCGTCTGCAGCCCGTATGAGACGGCGAGAGCCGGCACTGCCGCAGCCAGCGAGACGGAGACGACGAGTGACAGTGCGCCCCAGGGCAATATCCGCCACACCGCCACCCGCCAGAGCGAGCCCGCCGCGGCCAATCCGATCGTTTTGCCGACCGCCAAAGCAAGAACCGTCACGAGTACGGCGCCGACAAGTCCGAATGCCCGGATGGCCCATTGAATGAGCAGCGCAATCATCGCGAGGCGCAGCACGTTGATGAAGAGCAACACCTTCGTTTTCGCATAGACACGCAGCAACCCGTCGATCGGAATGGCTGCAAACAGGATGGCAATTGCACTGACCATGAAAATGGGAACGCTCGCAGCATAGGCCTCGGTAAACAGCATGACGATGACATCGCGCGCGATGATGACCAGCAGGACGGTCAATGGCACGAATACGAGAGCCAGTTTGCGCACCGCGTCATGCCAGAGATCGATGACCTGTGACTCCCGCCCGTCGTGGATGGCCGTGGTCATTCCTACCATCATGACGTTGCACACCGTGGTGGCGACCACGTCCACGAGGGGAATCTGCAAGCATCCCACGGCATACACCGCGAACGTCGCTGCGTCGAAGAAGGCCGACACGGCGTATTGGTGAAGGTTTTCCTGCGCGACGCTGGCGACGACCGCCAGGGCGAACGGCAGGGCATACGCAAGCTGTCGCCTGAAACTGGCGCCGTCCGGCCGCAAATCCGTTCCGAAGGTCCGGCAAAAGTAGCGGACGGTGAACGCGAGCCGAAGACAGGCGAACGCCACGGCGCCGTACAAGAGCGCCTGTAAGGAGGACATGACGAGCACGGGCATGAGGAGAAAGAGCGCCCGCGTCACGTCCGTTGCGGCATAGGCCACGGCCGCCGAGCGGTAGGCGCCACGGGCAGTCATCACCGTTTCCAAACCAATCGACATCTGCATGAGCAGGAGATACCACGCGAGCAAGGGAATGAGCGGCTCGAGCGCGGGATTGCTCATCCACCTCGCGATCGTCTCCGCATTGCACACCAGGATGACAGCGACCGCCGCTCCCGCGCCGGTCAGGAACAGCATCGAATTCATCACGTAACGTCCGGCCGACCCATCGCCTCTCGGCAGAAAATACAAGAGGCTCTCCGACATGCCGATTTGCGTAACGGTCAGCAGCGTGATGTAAAGGAGAAACCATTGCTTATAGGTCCCGAAGGTCTCGAGATCGAAGATCCGGACCAGAATGAGCGGAATGACGAAGGCAGCCACATAGCCGGCGACCCGTCCCGCGATGATCAGCAATGCCGGCTTAAACATCGGAGGTCAGATCAAGGAAGAGATCGCCTGGGAGACACGCTCTCGCTTCTTGTGAAGCGGTGCCGACGACTGTCCGTCTCCTTGGCGGTCGCTATGATCCTGTTGGCAGCCGTGGAAGAGGTCGAAAATCCAATGGGCATGACAGTGCATGAGAATGCTCGAGAAGCCCTCGAACGGATCGAGCGAGGAGTTTTCCCACAGCACTTTCCGCGGGATCGTCAGCGACGGATACCGGAGGTCCCGATGAAGGCAGGTCGTGTAGCCGAACCGGTAGCCGGCCTCCGCAACGCAGGACACCACGGAGGGATTGAACCGGCCATCCGGATAGGCGAAGTGCGCCACCGGCTTGCCGAGCTTGTCCTGCAGGGTCAGCAACGAGCCCACAATTTGATTCGCCATGCGCTTCGAGTTCTCAAGCGTCAATAGCGCGTGCGTCTGCGTGTGGGATCCGATCGTCATGCCCGCACGGTCGAGGGCGCGCACCATGTCCCATGTCAGGGAGTGAAGGGCGGGGAAATCCTCATCCCGTACTTGAATGACCGTCTCCAATGCCTCGATCGCCCTCCGCAGCTGTTTTTGAGTCAAGGTCGTAAACAGCAGCCTCATGGTGGCGTACGGATCTGTGATCCTGTCTTTCAAGCCATGCTTCCGGCCGAGCGGGACGTCGTGGCTCTCGCACAGCCTCGCCAACCGCTCGGCGTCGTGATGGATCATCGGCAAGACCCGGGAAAGCAGGAGAAACAGCTTGTCATACACCTGCAAATGCCGTCTGCCCAGGGTCTCGGTCACGACGAAGATGCCTGCGGGGATCCCCTTGCGCTGCAGCAACGGGAGGGCGTGATGGTAGACGCCCGCATATCCGTCATCGAACGTGATGGCCGCCAGCGGCTCGTTGAACGGATCTCCGCTTTCGAAGCGCTCGCCAAGTTCATCCAGCGTCAGGAACCGGAAGTGCTGTCCAAGCCAATCCAGCTGCCGCTCCAGCATCTGGCAGCTGATCAGATTCGGCAGAATCGCCCGTCCGTGATGCATCCGGATGTCCTCGACGACCGAGTGATACCCGATGACCAGCGGGATGTGCTTGGTCGAATTGATCGTTTCGATCACGTTGTTGGCACCGGTCCATCGAAGCCCGGCAGCCAACGCCGTCTTGACCATCGTACGCAGCGCCATGTCAGGCTCCCCTGCGGCTTTGGATCAAACGATCGAGTACAGTCTGCGGAAGGCAGCGGCGAGCGGCGTGCTTGCCCTGCGTCTCGGCCTCGAGCGAGGCTCGACACAGCCACCCCCGCCAGGACGGCGGAAACAGATGCACTCGTGACAAGTCCCGTGTTTCCTGGGCCCAGCGGAATTTGTACGCTTCCGTCCCGTGCAGCAGATCGTATTCTTCGACCCCTTCCGCCAATGCCTGCTTGATCGCAAGTCCCATCGTCACCAGTCCGACGCTGTGTTTGCGCCAAGCGGGATCAAACCCGGACTGATAGAAATAGAATTTCGTCCGCCGGCGGAACCCGTACAGCGCGCCGACCGGCCGACCATTGACGCGGAGCAAAAATAGTCGGAGCCACCCACGCTCGAGGGCGGTTCTGCTGAACGCCTCGTGAAAGGCCAGTTCCCTTGTCGTTTGCATTGCCTGGGATCCGCCGCGTTCCTGCCACGCCATGGCATGCAGCGCCAGGAAAGCCTGAAATGCCTCGCGTCGCTGATCTTCCTTCTCGACCGCATCGAACTCGACGACGCCTGTCTTTCTAAGGTTCTTCAGTCGGCGCATGAAGTTGTACCGGTGATTGGCCCCGAGAGAGTCCAGGTACGATTCCCAGGTATGGCCGCGCAGCGTGACGTAGGGACAGCTTTCGATGACGCTGTGCTTGACCTGCCAGCCGTTCAGTTCGAGTTCCTTCACCGCATGGTTGGTCTCGGCAGAGCGGGTGAGAAGGTGGCTCAAGGTGAGGATGGGCCTTACGTGATTGAAATAATCGCCCAGCGCCACACGGACCATTGCCTCTTCTCCGCGCCTCGCGATGACGTCCAAATAATCGGATCCGACGATTCCCGTGCCGAGGAATTCGTAGGATTGATGGGTCATCAAGCCGCCGAATTTCCGCGGGCGTGAGAACAATGGAGCAATGCCGAGGAGCTGGCTCTGCCGCCGGACGGTGACCAGACGAAGCGTCCATTCATCACGCTCGAAGCACCGCCACCAGGTGGTGAGCCATTCAGGCGTCAAAAACAGGGCATCCTGCTCGCTGTTCTCCACGAGCTCGGTCCACTCGTCGACCAGATGCGAAAGCCTCCCGGCGTCTTCGATGATATTGATTAGCAGATTATTCGAGGCACGGAACGACAGGCGGTCGCCTTCCTCCGGCGGCTGGAGGCAGCTGTAGTCCTGAATGTCAATGCCCTCCCGGACGATTTTCGCCGGCATGCCGGCCACCACGCAGTGGGGCGGCACATCGTCGAGGACGACGGCGTTGGCGCCGATCACCGAGGCCTCGCCGATGGAAATGGGTCCCAGCAGCTTCGCTCCGGCCCCGATCACGCACCGATCGGCGATCACCGGCACCCCCCATCGCCGGGAACGCCCGCCGATGGTGACATCATGTCCGATCGACACATACCGCCCGATCCTCGTCCGTTCGTGGAGCACGATCCCGAGGCCGCCATACGCCAATTCCGTCCCCTCCCCGAATTCAACCGACATCGGAATGACGGCGCGATTCAAGAGGTACATGGCTGCGTACGCCACCCGCGGGACGAGCGGGATCCTCCGCTCGTAGCACCACTTGCCTATCCGATAGATCGCCAATGCGTTCATGGCAGAATTGCCGCCTTGCAATCAGTCGTGCAAATTCAGGCCGATTCGTCGGCCGGCCGATTTCAACAGTCGATACAACGGATGATTCTGAATGCGCGGCAGCAGCATGAATTTAAAATGATGCAGCAGCCTATTTCGCAACCGGTTGGGAAAAATGAAGACCCAGGAATGCGCCCGCGTATGGCTCGTCCATTCCAGTTTCCAGCGTTCGGCGTCGCCAAGAAAATCCACTTCCGTCAGCTGGCATTTCCACGCATCCCGCAGCATCATCTCGCAGAGCAACAGCGAGGGCGCGAACGGCGCATAGTGCGGATCGTACCCGGATTTCAATATGTACAGTTTGTTTTGGATCCGCAGGGCAATTTGCACGGCAATCCGCTTGCTCTCGACCGTCAGGAAATGCAGCTGCAACCATCCCTGGTCCGAGGCCCTGGTGAGAAAGCTGCGATAGAACGCGAGCCGGTCGGGCTGATTCATGATGGCCGTCCCCGCTTTCCCTTTCCACGCGGCGGCCTCCAGGAGGAACGCTTCGTCGAGGGTGCGGCTCAGGTGCTCGCCGCCGGTGACTATTTCATGCCGCACCTCTCCAATGCGGTGCAGACCCTTCGCCCGCCCGCGCATGTTCGAAAGATGTTTCTTCGACAGGGACTTGGTGTAACTCTCCCAGGGCTGATTGATCGGGATGAAAGGACCGTCAGACGAATGCCATTGTCCGAGGAGAAAGTGGTCCTCAAACGCCGAGAATCGCAAATATTCGGCCGCGCGCGCATTCTCCGGGATCTGCCGCAACTCCAGCATGTCCCACTGTGAAGCTTCCGCCGCGAGGAACTTCCAGATGGCCTGACACGCGTCCTTCGGCCGCCGCGTCAGAATGAGGTCGAACCTCTCGGTGTAGACGTTGGCGATCCCGCGCAGCCGGCGAACGGCCCAGCCGTAGACCCGTCCACGGTCAAACATGAGTGGCGCAATGGCAATGGGTTCCGGACCTTCCATGACCACGAGAATGTGCAGCCTGCCATCAGGCTTGAAACATTCCCACCACGTCCGGACCCATTCATGCCGTAGAAACGGATGATCGATGCTGGCTTCATCCACCAGCCGGTTCCAAACCGGCCCCATCCTCAGAAAGGCCGCGTCATCCTCGATCACCTCCACGCGAAGGCCCGTCGTTTCCCGCTGTGTCTGTGCCATAGGCTTTGTCAACCTGGAGCCGTTCCGAGACGCATCGTCTACGGCCGGTACGATTGTCGCCGTATCCATGACTGTTCCCTCCTCATTCCCGGATCCGGTCCGGCGCCAAGATGTAAAACAGTTCAATAAAATTGGATGACTCCTGATTGGAATTCGATGAATGTCGTTCAGCGGCGACAGCTAAGGCCAATGGCCGGATGCCGGCGCTTGAGTACATCTTGCAAGGCCTCCTACCGCTCATGATGCGACCGGTTGGCGCGTGCTGCGAGGGCGTCGGCCCGCGGTGCGCGGCGACCTCTTGACCGGGGTCTGCTCCAACGCGATCCGTGCCTCGGACACCTGCCGGGCCATATACCGGATCTGGGCTTCTCTGACGTCTTGATGAATCGGCAGCTCGAGGACGTGCCGCCGCAGAAATCTCGATGCCCGCCCTTCCAGCTGAGCCGACATGGGATCTCCCTCGTTCCATAACTCCGTCGCAATGACACCGGCCTCCCTCAGCTTTCGGGCCGCCGCCGCTTTGTCCTTCACCAGAAGTGGGAAAAAGAGCGGACAGGTCCCCGCCTCGAGTTCACGCCACGGCGTGATGCCCGATTCAGCAAGGAGATCGGCGAGGAGGGCAAAATTCTTGCGCCGAATTTGGCGGATCGCTTTGTAATCGAGCCGAGCGAGGAGTCCCTCGGACCAGCCCGACATGGCAATGTCGGCATCCATCACGTTGAAGCCAATGTCTCCGACCGGCACTCGCGTGACCCGCAGGGCGGTCAGCAGCGCACCGATCCGGCGCTTGACTGCCGTGATGGCCGCCCCGGACCGTGGCGCCCGGCTCCGGAAGCGTTCGAGCCACAACTGTAAGGCTTGTCCGAATTCAAAAGCGCGGCCGATCGCTCGCATCGGCAGATGATCAAGGTCGGCAAACGCATGGCGATTTTGGACGAGCAGGCCTCCATCCAGGACCGGCAGGGTCTTGTACAGGCAAAAGACGGCGTAATCGCCGAACAATCCCAACGGCCGTCCCTCGGCTTCGCTCAACAAGGCCAGCGCGCAGTCTTCGACCAACCGCAGTCCGTGGGTGTCGCACAGCGCGCGCAGCTCGCCGACCGGTTGCGCCCATCCGGCATAGTGAATCGTGAACAGCACGTCCGCCCCTCGCGCCGCCTGGCGAGAGAGGGAGGCCAGATCCGGGCATCCGTGCTTGTCGATCGTGTATAACTCCACGTCGGCTCCCGCCGCCCGGATGGCGCGCAGCTCGTTGCCCATATGGTAATCCGGAGCCAGAACGCGCCGGCGACCGGACGCCACCAGCTGCTTGAACAAGTGATAAATCGCGCTTCTGGCCGTGTGAAAGCCGTGGCCGCAGCGGTGGCCGAGAGGAAACGGCGCCGGCGAATCGGCCGTTGCCGCTCCAAAATGCCGAAGCGTCAATCCTTGCCAGGCAGGAACATACATCATGCGGCCGTCACCCTCGTTAATCGCCATGAACGGAGACGCCGAGCTTCATCATCGTCCGCCGGACCGTGGGGAACAGATTCGATTGCCTGAGGCCGGGGATGACCCGAAATTTCATCCCGTGCAGAAAACGAGTCTTCACCCTGTCGGGAAACACGAAGAGCCATGTATGCGGCCGGCGGTCGGTCGCCCAACTGAGCTTCCACCGCTCGTCGTCGCCCAAAAAATCCACCTCGTCTAATTTTTTTTCCCACGCGTCACGCAGCAGACGCTCCGTCAAAACCTGGCCGGGAGAATAGCGGTGATAGGCCTCGTCGTACCCCGACTTGAGCATGAACAATTTGTTGCAGTACAGGAGCGATATCCGCACCGCGATGCGTGACGCCCCCACCTTCAGGAAGCACATGTGCAGCCAACCCAACTTCGCCGCACTGCGCAGCATCCGCCGGTAAAAGACGGTCGATTCGCTCCGGCTACGGAGTGATGTGCCTTCATGGACCTTCCAGGTCACCGCTTCCAGCTTGAGCGCATCTTCCATATCCGCTTCCCACCGGTCGTCGATGGCCACGATGTCGAGCGTCAGAGGCCCCTGGCGCTCCAACTGTCTAGAGTGGTTCCTCATGTTTGCGCGATGAGCCTTTTTCAGCGACTGATAATAGCTGTCCCAAGGCTGCCGAATGGCGACATAGGGCGCCTCGTTCGCCAACCAGCGGCCCTCCCGGTAGCCGTCTCTTTCGATGAGCGGAGCGAAGTACTTGAGCGCCCGAGAATCGCTCGGAAGCTGCCGCAATTCCAACACGTCCCATTCGTCTGCATGGTCTTTGAGATAGGTCCAGATGACTTCAGACGCCTCCTCCGGACGCTCGCCTAACAGCAGGTCGAACCGTTCGGTGTACACGTTGACAATGGCCTGCAGACGCCGGACGGGACACCCATAGAGCCGCGCCCGGCTCAACATCAACGGTGCGATGGCAATGATATCGACGCCCGAAACGACCGTCAGAATGTACGGCGTCGCCTCTTCGGCGAAACAGTCCCACCAGATGCTGATCCATTCGTGCGTGAGAAACGGATGGTCGATGCCCGAGCGCGCCAACAGCTTGTCCCACGCCGATCCTAGTGCGAGGAACTTCGAGTACTCGGTGATGACTTCGATACGCACGCGGCACCAGTTACAGTTGGGATGCGGTCGCTGGCGATTGCCTGCGGCTCGTTTGCAACAGATCTTCGTACATTCGTTCGACCGTCCTGATCATGCGCTCATTGGAAAAATGCTCGACTACCCGCCGTCGTCCGGCCTGGCCGAAGGTTTGGCGCAGCCCCGGCGTCAGCAGCACTCTGCAAATGGCCTCGGCGAGCGCACCGGGATTCGTCGGAGGCACCAACAATCCCGTCTCTCCGTGGACCACCACCTCGGGATTGCCTCCCACGTCGGTCGCCACCACCGGAACGGCCGCGGCCATGGATTCGAGCAAGGAGTTGGACAGACCTTCCTTGAGCGATGGAAGTACGGACACCGCCAGCGACGAGAGGATGTTCTGCACGTCGAGACGGAAGCCGGTGAAAATCACGCGGTCCTGGATTCCGAGCCGGATGGTTTGCTGCTTCAGTTCTTCCCGGTATTCCGGATTGAAGGAGTTGTCGCCGATGATCAAAAACTTCGCACGAGGAATGCGGGCCAGAACGTCAGGGGCAGCAGCGAGAAAATATTCGAGACCTTTGAGCCTCGCAATACGAGACACCACGCCGATCAACACATCGTCGGGAGACAGTCCGAACTCCTGGTGCAGAGACCGGTCCGCTGCGGTACGCAACGGCGCACACATGATGCCGTTGGGAACGACAATGATGCGCTCGGGACGATAGCCGTCGGCAATCAGGCCCCGCTTGATTGCTTCTGCATTGACGACGACGCGGTCGGCTAAACGGCACACCAGCTTATTGACCGCCCGTTGCCGCGCCGTCCAGATCTCCCCGGTGTCCCTGATGGATGCCAGGACAACCGGGACCTGCGCCAGCCGCGCCGCCGGCAAGGCGAACACGTTGGCATAGAAGTTATACGCATGCACGATGTCGATCCGATTTTGCCGGAGATAGGAAGCCAGCCGGAGGCCTTCCTTGATCGTCCGTACGCCGTACAGTTTCCGGATTTTATAGACTTCCAGCGGTGTGTCGGTGAGATCAACTCCGATCTGCTCGTCAAAACGGCCGAAGCATCCAAGATGGACGTCGAACCGCGACTTATCGATGCCCTGCTTGATGTTAAGGACCTGTCGTTCTGAGCCGCCGATCGCCAGATAGGCCAAGAACTTCAGCAGACGGATCTGCTCGTCGGGCCTGGCGGCGATCTTCCCGCCGTCAGGCACGGCCATTGCTAGCTGCTCGTCCACTTCAAACCGAGAAGGACAATTCATGCCTCGACCTCCGACGCACGAACTGATGAAGCACCGGCGATGGCCCTTGCGCCGATGGCCAACCCCGCGATGTAATAGAAATAGTATTGATAACTGACCGGGTGAAACATCGCTGCGGTGACATAGGCAATGAGGCTGATCTGAAGGCCCTGCGCGAGAAAGAACAATTCGAGCGACGAGGTTTCTCGTTGGATTTTCTTCACTGCCCTGAGGCACGACCACACAAGCGCCAAAAAGATGCCTAATCCGATCAATCCCAGGTCGAGCGCATGTTCGAGATACACGTTGTGAACTCCAAGCCAGCCGCCTCGCGCTTCCCGCATCACGAGCATGTTCATGCCCATGCCTGCCCCGATGATGGGGTTTGCCAGAATTGTTTTCCCGGCGATGATCATGTCAGCGATCCGCTCCTGCGCAGATCCGGTACGGTCGGCCTGCACGTTCGTGATCGTGCTCAGACGGTCGAAATAAGATGACGGCAGCAGCGGAAGGGCCAGCACCGCCGCCAAGAGCCCGGCGTAGATCCACGAGCGCTCCTGTCTGTGACGAAGCTTCCAGGTATACGCCAACAGGATCACGGCGAGCGTAATGGCGCCGCCGCGGGAATAGGTGAGCACGACCGTGGCGGTTTCCGTGCCGATGGCGGCGAACAGCGCCAGGCGCTGCCAGGCGTGTTTCGCGGAGAGAAACAAGGCGACGGTCAACGGCAGCAGCAGATTGACCATGAGAGCCATGTCATTGGGATTTTTCGTCAACGCTCCCTCATTGCCGACGAGCCGGTCCTGATTGATGCCCTGATCGATCATGGCGCCGGTGAGAAAGTTGTAGAGCGCAAAGAAGCCAAGACCGATGGCCATACAGGTGAGGAGCCACGCTGCCAGGCGCAGACGTGCCATGGTGGTGACCACATGACTCAACAGGAGAAAGATCGCCGCCGTCTTTGCGTAATCTGACAACACCGCAACACTGCCTCCCGGCCACAACGAAAACGGAAGGGTGGCCATTGCCAACAACGCCATGCCGGCGATGAGGCCGGTCTCGAGATTCCATTCAATGAGGGGTAGTCTTCTGGCCCATCGGTCGGCCGCATAGGACAAGACGCCGATGACAATGATGGTCAGCGCCGGACGCAGCGGACCGAGGGCCGGTATGTACGTCTGGGGAGAGAACAACAGAACAGCGGTAAACGCCATCACCGACCAGAACGGCAGCGCCGCCGTTGGCTCATCGGGATGCACGGTTTCCACAGGCGCTGCTTCCTGCGTCGCCTGAGCCGTGTGCGGCCGCCACCATTCAAGTTCGAGTTCTTGTGCCATGCTGAAAAGCGGGTACGCTCGTTCGGAAAATTGTTGCCCCTCGCTAGGCGGCCGATTGCTGATCGAAGCGGGCGTCCTCTTCCTTCGTCATCGAGCTGACCCGAGGCGATTCGGTGCCCACCACGATGACGGCGAAAGTGCGAAGAATGATCTCCGCATCCAGCCGGAAGGAGTGATACTTGATGTAATACATGTCGTACCGCATTTTTTCGATCTCTTCCTGGAGGTCGTTGGCATAGCCATACCGCACCTGCGCCCACCCCGTGATGCCCGGGTGCACGGTGGCCCTGAACGCGTAAAACGGAATATTGCGCATGAAGAGATGATAGTTGGACGCCGGATGCGGGCGAGGTCCGATCAGATTCATGTGACCCATGAGGACATTGAACAGCTGGGGCAGTTCGTCCAGGCGGTATTTGCGCAGCCAGCGTCCCACCCTGGTAATGCGGTCACCGTTGTCCCTCACCCATTCCGATCTCGAAGGCGCGAACGGGTTCATGGTGCGAAACTTTATGAGCGAGAACTTTCTGCCCTGTTTTCCAATCCGCTCGTGTCGGAAGAAGACAGGTCCCGCCGAATCCCATTTGATGAGCAAGGCGATCGCAGCAAACAGGGGCGCAAACACCACGATGCCGGCTGCGGCCAGCAATACGCTCAGCAGCCGCAGCAAAATGGTATGGAGCGATTTGCGGCCCAGTTCCGGGGCAAAAATGAGATGACTGGGCTGCAATTGCTCGAGCGCAAGCTTGCCCGTCAGGCGTTCATACACATGAACCGCGTCTTCGATGGCCACGCCCTGTCGCTTCGCGTCGAGCAGCGCCTCAATGGGCAGCCGGCCTCTGCGCTCGCTCAGCGCGACCACGATCCGGTGCGTGCGGGGAATCGTCCGCAATCCCCGGTCCAGGGTGCCGACAAAGGGTACGCCGTCTTTGAAGACACGTCCGGGCTCGCCCGGCTCCATGAGGTCAAGAATACGGTACCGCCTGCGCTTGCGCATTTCCTCGGTGACTTCATTGGCCAAATTGCTTTGACCTAGCACAAGGATATTTTCGACGAACGGCCGTAGTCGCATAGTGCCTACCTAGCGCCCCTCAGTGAAATGTGAATATGCCCGCTTGTCATCGTGCGCTCTCATTGCTCAATCCTGCCGTGTGAGCTCTTCCTGCTGCGCTTGAGCGACGGAGAGATAGGTTCGATAGCCGTACGATTCCAGGAGACCGTCGTCGTTGTTGAAGACGAGGCCAAGGAGCTTCGATGGACCTATGATGTTCAAGGCTTCGGCGATTTCCTTTCGGGAGGTCTTGTGAGCGGAGACGATCATCACGAACCCGTCCACACTCCGGCCCATCATCAGGCAGTCAGGGGCCAGCACCAGCGGAGCGGTATCGAGAATGATCCATTCAAAGTCACGGCGCGCTTCATCGATCAATTCTGCGAACCGCGTGGATTTGAAAATCTCGTGGGGCATGATTTGCGCCCGGCCGACCGTCGCCACCGACAGATTGTATGCGGGCAGCCGCCGTACGATGTCTTTGAATGCGAGGTTCGGATTTAGGATCGCATCACGCAGTCCAAGGACGGCGCCGTCACGCAGGCCCATCTGGGTAGGGACCGACGGCTTCCGGAAATCGGCATCAATCAGCAGCACGCGGGCTTGCGGTGACTGCGCGAGAGCGCCTGCCAGGTTGATGGACGTCACCGTTTTTCCGTCTCCCATCGTCGGACTGGACACCGCCACGACCTGAAGAAGGCCTGAGTGACGCCGTTGTTCGAGCATCATGCCGAGCGTCCGGTACTGTTCCGCTTCGATCGTGGCCGGCGACACGAGACTCACCAGCCGATCGTCCGGCTTTGACCGAATGGCGGCCTTTTCCATGATCGGAACCGCTTCCGCTCGGGTCTCCACATGGCCGTAGTTCGCCGATGGGTGCGGCTCCAGGGGCGACGTCCGTAAGACAGGCTTCATATGTTCTTTCATAGCGTCATTCCTTCGAAAGAGGACAGCAGTCCTCAACGGGTTTGCTGCGGCGCCCGCCCTTCGCTGAACATCCAGACCAGCTGTTCGTTGTCATAAGCGAGATAGGAGAACGCCCCGATGATGAATACGAGACCGATCACCGATGCGAAGGCCCTCATGGTCGAGCGCCGGTAATTGCGCAAGCGGTCGGCCTTGGTGACGATCGCGGGCACTCGCACGAGAATCGGGACCTTGGTGAAGGCTCTGAGGCTCTCCACGTCGTGGAAGGACTGGTCGCGATGCTCGGCCATCATCATGCCGCCGATTGCCAGAGCGAACGACAGCGCCAATGCGCCCAGCATCAGCTTGAGCCGGTTGGGAGCCACAGGAGCCCTGGACGGCATGGCGGGATCGACAATCCGCATCTGCCCCACGTGCTTCGCCTGTTCCATCGTCTCGGCCAGTTGGGCGTCCTCATACCGCTGAAGTACGGAGAAGTAGAGGTCCTTGGTCATCTTGTAATCGCGCTCGAGCTGCTGGAACTCCTGGGCATGCTGCGGGGAGCGTTCGACCCGCCGCTGAATGGAGGCCGCTTCGCTCCGCAATCGCTGTTCCTCCGATTTCAGATTTTTCAGCTCGTGGTCGAGTTCCCGCAGGGCGTGCTTAATATCGTCCGGACTGGACAGGAGCGCAGCCGACTGAGCGGGATCGAGATGGGCTTCTTTCGCGGTTTCCGCCAAAGCCTTTTCGATCGCCGCGATTTCACCCTGAACGCGAATCACATCGGGGTGCTTGGCGCTGGCTCTCGTTCGCAGTTCCGTCAACTCCGTCCGCAGTTTTTCCAGATGATGAGTCATCGAATCCGGATTGTAGACGGAAGCGGCAGGGGCGCCGGAGTTGAGGTCAAAGAGCTGCTTCCCCAGCCGTTCCCTTCGCTCCAGGACCCGCATCTGATGCTCGCTGTTCGACGCGAGTTCCTGATTCAGCCTGCCGAGCGTGGACAGATTGACGTCGATCTGTTCCGGCAATTCACCCATATGACGCTGTTTAAACGCAGCGATCTTGCGTTCGTCGTCCTCGTGACGCCGCTTGATGTCGTCCAGCTGCCTTTTCAGGAGCAGAGTGGTTTCACCGGCCTGATGCGTCCGCATCTTGAGATTCTCTTCGACATATTGCGTAGCCAGCGTGTTCGCCACGTTCGCCACGGTCTCTGGATCCCGCCCGCGATAGCTCACCTTGAACCCGAACGTGCCGTCCCGCCCATAGACCTGGCGTTGCAGTTCTTTCAACTCGAGCACGATATCCTTCCGCATGCGGTCCACCACGGCTTCTTCGGCGGCCTTCTTCCGCAGGTCGGGATAGAGATCGAACTTCGAAATCAGCTCGAGCAGCCCCGACCGGTTCAACAGCTTCTCCCGGATCAGATTCAGACGAGTGTCGGCTTCACCCGTAACCGACGACTTCACAAATCCCTCGGGAATCTGCTGTTGCTCGACCAGCACGGTGGCCGTCGAACTGTAAAGGTTGGGCAGATTCATCGCCACACTCAGTAAGGCGGCGGCGGGCATCGTGAACAGGACGACCCCGAGCCATTTTCTGCGCCGCCAGACCTCGGCCGCTAAGCCTGCAATCGATCGTCTGTCGTGGTCTTGCATACTCCCTCCGACCGGTTAGGGGACGACGATAATGTCGCCCGGTTGTAGGAAGAAGTTCTCCAAGGCGCCGTTGCTCGACATGACTTTGTTGTAATTGAACGGAATCTGGCGCATGGTTTTTCCTTCGGGACGCAGGACCACGATCCGCCCTCGGCCGGCGAATTCACCGAAGCCTTCCGCCATTGCCAGAATATCGAGCACGGTGGCGCGCCCTTTCAGCTCGTGCCTGCCCGTCTTCTTGACTTCTCCGATGACGGACACTTTGAAGCTGTGCACTTCGCGCACGATCACCGATACCTCCGGCGACGGCACATATTCGGCCAGCTTTTTGAGGAGCACACTGCGGAGTTGGTTCGGCGTCAACCCGGCCGCCTGGACGTCGTTGACCAGCGGAAGCGAGATCTTCCCGTCCGGCCTGACGGGAACCGTCCGGCTGATAGCGCTGTTGTTCCACACCGAGATGTCCAGCATATCCTCCGGCCCGATCCGGTACTCGCCCACCTCCTGGGTCCCGGCCACTGAATGATCGCCGTCCGACATCGTGTTCACCGGCGGCTGGTCCTTCGACACGGACGCCGTTTCGGTGGCGAACGCACTGCCCGCCCACAACATTGCGCAACTAATCCCTATGACCAGTCGTATCATCATGTGAAACCTCCGGTTCAATAGTCCCACCGCGTGGGATAAGTGAATTCGAGCCGCAGCCAGTACACATTGCGCGGAATGATCACACTCGTATCCGTCCCGTCCGTCGCGACGAAATCGCTCTCCTGATAGCTGAAATACGCCGATCCCTTGGCCGTCACATATTTATTGAATTGATACGCCGCCTCGACATAGGCCGTATACACGGTGGATGAGAAGGTCGTGCTCTGAATCCAGGCGGCCGTCGGCTGGAGTGTAAACGTCAGATGCCGCACGGGTTCATAGACGAACCGCAGCTGCACGCTGTCGGTCCTGGAGGCGCCCACCGTCCCGATGATGGTCGTAAGCGCGCTGGTGTAGGCCAATCCGATTTCGCCGTTCTGGATGCGGCGCCGGATGCCGACGAACGCTTCCGGACGGTCGTCAAGCTTGCCATCCGTCAGGCGTGGGCCGGCCCGAACGTCCAGCCGAGTGTCGGCCGTAAACTCATGGGTCCATGATGCCAGGAGCGCATGAGAGGTCACGGGGTCGGGGTTGCCCCCGATGAATCCCGGCGTCGTGGTGCTGAAATCGCCTCCGAACGTAAAGTGACGTCCGACATACGCCGGGCCGATCCAATCGTGCACCCCCACCCGGCGTTCGGCCCCAAGACGGAAAATGTGAGAGTCGATCGAAATATTGTCGGCAAAAATGTCCTTTGAATAGCCGTAGTCGCCCGTCAGGCGTGTGAGGGCATCGAGCCGGTATTCGGCGCTCGGATTCACGAACACCCGCTCGGTCTTGATGCGCGCGGTCTGCGCCGACGTCAGAAAATTCAATTCGAAGGGTGTGCGGGTCTGCGCGTATCCCATGATGCCATTCAGATTGAGATTGTTCGATGGACGTCCGCGCAACTCGACCGTGCCGAATTGCCGCTGCTGGACGGTGGATAGACTCGTGAACTTGTTGTAGACCTCCGAATCAAACCGGTAATTGGCGATGACGGTCAGCGGCGTCGACTGGTAGCTGCCCTGCAAGCCCGGCGTCACGCGGAGAAACACATCGTCCTGCTTGAGGTTTCTTGGCGCGAAGAACACGTTGTCGTCATACACCACGCCTGTCGCCACCCAGGGCATGATGTAGACGCCCTCGGGCATGCGCTCGCTGGATCCGCTCATGGTTTCGATCGGTGAACGCGGAATGCCCTGCAGCAGCTGTGCGGAGACGGTGTTCGGGTTGAGCAACATAGATACCAGCAGGCCCCAATAGGCCAGGCGGATTCCCCGCATGGCGACGCTCCTGCCTCTGGCAGCCCACCAACGCATGGGCCGTCACGCGGCAACAGCGGATGTACAATCCACTTCGACGGCGACACTGCGGCGGAACAGATGGACCGACAACACCAGCAGGCCCTTGCCCGAGCGCCGGTCCACGAGAATCCCCTCGACTCCGGTCAACGGTCCCTCGTTGATACGCACCCGCTGGCCGGTCTGAAGATAAGGATAGGGCGACGCCGGCAGCTCCGAATTGACGAGCATGCGGATGGCGTCGATTTCCCCTTCCGGAATTTCTCCGGGACTTCCATCTTGTCCGCCCAACACACCTACGAGCCCCCTCGCCTTCAACAGCTCGACGTAGCGGGCGCCGGAAAGCTGGTCCCTGACAAACAGATAGCCCGGAAACAACGGGCGGCGAATCCGATGCTTCACGCCCGCACGCCAGGACCATACACCGATGGTCGGCAAAAACACTTCGAACCCTCGCGCGTCGAGCTGTCCTCTCACGAGCTGTTCGCAATGGCTGTGCGTCCAGAGGGCATACCAGGGGGGACGACCTGCGGCCTGTTCGGACACCGCGGCGGCGAGAAGTGGAAGGGCTCCGCCCCCTTCGGTTTGGCCATGGTTCCCCATCCCGAAACCTCCATTGCCTGTAATCGCAACCGCCGGTTTCCATTTGCGACCGGACCAGCTGCGCCTTGATCAAAACGGCTCGGCATCTGCCTAGCCGCAGGGGCCTTTCGTCCCCTGTTGTGGCTCACAGTAACGAATACCGCAGATGCGGGCTATCCGTGATGTCACTGAAACTGGGGGGGAGAATCCCTGACGGCGCGTCGGGAGAACTGCGGAGCGGCACTCAAGGGGACAAATCGCCTTGCCGCCAGGGTGGACAAGGGGTGGTTGACTGGAAATTCCCCTAGTTCGAGTCAGGCTTGCTCTTCGCCATAGTAAAGCATCCTCACCTTCCCGATTTTCTAATAGAAAGGATCACAAACATGAAGATCGCTCAGTTGTCCCCGCTCTGGGAAAGTGTCCCACCCCAGCTTTACGGTGGAACCGAACGGATTGTGTCTTACGTGACTGAGGAATTGGTCCGCCAAGGCCATGAGGTCACGCTGTTCGCGAGCGGGGACTCCAAGACGGGCGCCGAACTCAAGGCGGCCTGTCCGCGGGCTCTTCGTCTCCACGAAACCGGTTTCAGCAATCGGGATGCCCCCTTGGTGCTCATGCAGGAACAGGCGCTTGGGGCTTCTTCCGGCGAATACGACATCATCCACTCGCATCTGGATTTCCTCAGCTTTCCCTTGAGCCGTCGCGCACATGCGCCGGTCGTGACCACTCTGCACGGGCGGCTCGACTTACCGGAACTCCAGCCGATCTTCGACGAGTACGCCGAAATGCCCGTCGTTTCGATTTCCAACGCCCAGCGCAAACCTCTGCCGCAGGCCAATTGGGCCGGGACCGTCTACCACGGCATTCCCAAAACGTTGTACACGCCGCATGACCGTCCGGGGTCGTATCTGGCATTCCTGGGGCGCATATCGCCCGAGAAGTGCCCCGATCATGCGATTGAGGTGGCTAAGCGTGTCGGCATGCCCCTGCGAATCGCTGCAAAGGTGGATCCCGCAGACCACGCCTACTTTAAACAAAAGATCGAACGCCTGCTCGACCATCCGCTGATCGAATACGTCGGCGAAATCAACGACGCCGAAAAGAACGATTTTCTGGGCGAAGCGGCCGCCTTGCTCTGTCCGTACGATTGGCCGGAACCGTTCGGCCTCGTGCTCATTGAAGCCATGGCCTGCGGAACTCCTGTCCTCGCGTACCGTCAGGGATCGATCCCCGAGATCATCGATCACGGCGTGACCGGGTACATTTGTGACGGCATCAGCGAAATGGCGCAGGCGGTGGCAGGCCTTCCGCTCATCGACCGCAGGCATTGCAGGGAAATCTTCGAGAAGCGATTCACGGTGGAGCGGATGGTGCAGGACTATGTGGCCATTTACGAAAGCATGGTCAGCGCTTACCATCGCCCACGGCTCGTCTCCCATTCTCGGACCGCTTCCACCGGCCATGGCCGTGCGGGCGCAGTCCACACGCTGACGCCGCAGACCGACGTCGCCTAGCCATCACTGCTGAGTGCTGACTGAACGCATCGTCAGCACTCAGCCGACTGATTCTCTGCTTTGTAGAACAACTAGTTTGCACGGAGCGCCGGCTCGACAGGCACGATCTGGGCCATCGTCACTGCCTGACGAACCATTTGGCTCGCATAGCCCCACTCGTTGTCATACCAGCTCATGACCTTGACGAGATCGCCGTCGACCACCTGGGTCATCTCGCGATCGACGATCGATGCGCGCGGATCCTGAATGATGTCCGAGGAGACCACGGGATCCTCGGTGACGCCGACCACCCCTTCATAACGTTCGCTCCTTGCTTCCTCGAGGAACAATCCGTTTATTTCCTCGACCGATGTCCGACGCTCCGTCAGCACGACCACATCGCATAGCGAGCAGACCGGCACGGGCGCCCTCACGGCGGTCCCTTGAAAGCGTCCACGCAGCTCGGGTAAGGCGCGCGCAGCGGCCGTGGCAGCGCCCGTCGTAGAGGGCACGAGATTGGCGGCGCCAGCGCGTCCTCGCCGCATCTTGGGGTTCGGGCCGTCCACAAGCCCCTGGCTGGCGGTATACGCATGCACCGTATTCATGATCGCTTTCCTGAGGCCAACTCGCCGGCTGATGATTTCGAGGATCGGCGCCACACAGTTCGTCGTACAGCTCGCGCAGGACAGAAGCGGACCGCGCTTTTCATCGTAGACATTGACGCCGAACACCACCGTGGGGATTTCGTCGTCCACGGCAGGCGCCGACAGCATCACTCGCTTGGCCCCCGCCTCCAGATGTGTTGCGAGCTCGTTCCGTCTGTTGAAACGGCCGGTGCATTCGAAGACCAGGTCTACGCCCAGACCGGCCCATGGCAGACGTGAAGGCTCCGGCTCCGCAAACACGGGATACGACCGGTCGGCCACGAATAGAGAATGGTCGCGCGCCGTGACGCGATTCGCATAGCGCCCGTATACCGTATCGTGGTTCAATAAATAGGCAAGGTTATCGGCCGCGGTCAAATCATTGACCGCGGCGACCTCCAGTTCAGGATTCGCCATGAGGATCTTGAACAGGGCGCGTCCGATGCGCCCGAGTCCATTGATTGCGACTCTCATCGCTTCCTCCTTGAGATGTTTCTACGCTAGGCGGCTGCAGGTGTGCTCAGAGACTGTCGCCGCTTTTCCTCGAGCTCTCGGTGGGCTCTGTCGAACGCGTCAGTGAACTGCTTGATGCCCTCATGTTCAAGCTGCCAGGCGACGCAATGGAGATCGATTCCGGCTTCGGAGAGATCCTGAATTGCCCTCGCCGCCTCCTCCGCGCCTTGCTCAATGGCATCGGCGTGGACCACCCCATGGTCGGCGAAGGCGCGAGCCGTCTGTTCCGGCATCGTGTTGATGGTGTCCCGGCCGATGAGGGATTCCACATAAACGACATCGCGGTACGAAGGATCTTTGGTACTGGTACTGGCCCAGAGCGGACGCTGGGCCAGCGCCCCCTTCACGGCCAGGCGATCCCATCGTTCTCCGCCGAACGCGCGCCGGAACGACCGGTACGCCAGCTTCGCCGACGCCACCCCCGCCTTACCGCGCAAGCCCGCCGAGACGGCGCGGCCCTCGCTGGGACGATCCCGCTGCGCGAGGAGCTGATCGACGAGCCGGTCGATGCGGCTGACGAAAAGGCTCGCCACCGAAGTGACGTCCCGAACTGACCGCCGTTCCGCAGAACGACGCTCGAGTCCGGAGAAATACGCCTCCATCACCGCTTCATAAGCCGGCAGCGAAAACAACAGCGTCACATTGACGGAAATGCCTTCGTAGATCAGTTGCTGAATCGCCAATACTCCCGCGACAGTCCCGGGAACCTTGATCAACAGATTAGGACGGGTCACGCGATCGCGAAATTTCCGCGCTTCGCGAATCGTTCCAACGGCATCGTGCGCGAGGCCCGGCGAGACTTCGAGGCTGACATATCCGTCCACCCCGGCGGTCGTCCGGTAAACACCGCTCAACAGGTCGCAGGCCTCTTGCACGTCGCCTACCAGGAGGCGGGTGTAGATTTCATCCGTGCCATACCCCTCCCGGGCGAGACGCCGCACGTCCGCATCATAGTCGCCGCTCGCAAGCGCAATGGCAAAGGTCGACGGGTTGGCGGTAATTCCGGTCAGGCCTTCGTCGTCGATTCGACGACGCAACTCTCCGCTGCGAAGCATGGACCTCGTCAGGTTGTCGAGCCAAACACTCTGTCCGCATTGCTGAAGCTGAACCAAAGCTGACACGCAATTCCTCGGTGTGAAACTTGATTCTCGTGCGTCCCATCAACGGTTGTACACTCAGAGGCTCCCTAGCTGCCTGCGAAACCCCGCTCAAATCACACGGCATATTCGCGAAACGCATATTCGCGAAACACTGTTGGTCGATATCTGAGACCTGGATTTTGGAATGTGAGATTTCAGATATGGTTTGTCTAGTTCGGCTTCAGCCGCCGGCTCATCTCGGTGGTGACGCGGCGGGCGGATCTTTCATAGGCCTGCCAGGGATCGCGCGCCAGACGCTTCAGCCTGGCCGGCACATTCATCACCGTGAAGTGGTCGGACGGTAGGTCTTCCGATAATTCGTCCCACGCGATCGGCGTCGACACCGGAGCACCGGGCTTGGCCCTGGTCGAATAGGCGGCAATCGCGGTGGCCTCTCGCGCATTGCGAAGGTAATCGATGAAAATTTTTCCTTTCCGCGCCCGCTTCGCCATGTTGGACGTGAAGCGCTGCGGAATGGCAGCCACGAGATGATCGGCCACGAGTTTGGCGAACGTCTTCACCTCGTCCCATCCCAGCGTCCGCTGGATGGGCGTGACGATATGGAGGCCTTTACCGCCGGTCGTTTTGAGAAAGCACACGAGTCCGAGCTCATCCAGCAGCGTTTTGGTCAAATGAGCGGCTTCGATCACCTGCGGCCAGGTGACGGAAGGATCGGGATCGAGATCGAACGTCATGCGGTCGGGGCGTTCCAGCCGATCCTTGGTCGACCCCCACGTATGCACTTCCAACACGCCCATCTGCACCAACCCGAGCAGCGCCTCGCGCGATTCGGCGAGCATATAGGTGTCGCTCTCGCCGTCTTCTTCGATCTCGATGCGGCCGATCGCGCGGGGCACCTTTTCATTGGCGTGCTTTTGATAGAAGCAGTCTTGGTACCCTTCCGGGCAGCGGACGAGCGTCAACGGACGACCACGCACATGCGGCAGCATCCATTCGGCGACTTCATCATAGTAAGCGGCCAGCGCGGCTTTCGTTAGACCGATGTCCGGATACAGCACCCGATCGGGATTCGTCAATTCAGCGCTCTTCTTCCTCGGCTTACCGGGCGCCGCGGCCGAACGGCGGTCCGTTTGAGCTTGGACGACATGCTGAGGGCGCTCACGGCCGATCGCGGTAGCGGGCTTGTCTGTGCGAAGCCCTTGGAAACTGGGCTGCCGGAGAATGCCTTCCTCCGTCCACTCGGCGAACCGTATTTCCGCAACGAGCGTCGGCGTAACCCAATGAGCGCCCTTGGCGTCATAGCCCCGGGGCGGATTTACAAACGGCGGCGTGCTCTGTTGCATCCTGACAAGGGTGCGGTGAAGCTTCTTGAGGAGGCTGTCGGAGAATCCGGTCCCGACCTTTCCGGCATATCTCAACTGCCCGTCTTCGTAAAAGCCCACGAGCAATGCGCCGAATCCCTGTCGCGATCCCGCCGGCTCCGTATAGCCGCCGATGACGAATTCTTGCCGCTGCTCGCATTTCACTTTGAGCCAGCTGCGGCCTCTGCCCGACCGGTACCCCGAATCGATGCGTTTGACGATCAAGCCCTCGAGGCCCTGGCGGCAAGCCTCTTCGAACGAGGCCTGATTGTCCCCGATGATATGATCGCTGTAGCGCAGGTGCGGATCATGGGATCTGCTCAGCAGCGACGCGAGCAGACGTTTTCGCTCGATGAGCGGCGTCGCCCGGAGATCATAGCCGTTGAGGTACAGGAGGTCGAACACGCAGTACACGATCCTGCCCGTGAAGTGGGAATCGAATGCGTTCTGCAACGCCTGAAAGCTGGACCGGCCCTGCTCGGTGAGGACGACCGCTTCTCCGTCAAGCCACGCGTCCTGTAGCCGCAGGCGGGCCACCGCATCCGCCTGCGCGGAAAGTTTGGAAGTCCAATCATTGGCATTGCGCGTAAAGAGCCGCGCCTCGCCTTTCTTCACTCGGCACAAGAGCCGATAGCCGTCGAACTTAATTTCGTGCAACCAACGGTCGTCCGACGGCATCTCATCGACAAGCGTCGCCAGTTGGGGGGCGATCCAGTCCGGCTGACGGGATTTGACCGCCCCGGTCAGCTTGGCCAAATCCAAGTCGCTGACGCCGGACGTCGGTGCGATGCGGCGCTCCCCCGATGTCGGCGCGGCAGGACGCTTGAGCGAGTCCTTCGACAGTACGGCACCGGATGCGGAACGGTTCGATTGCCAGACACGCGCGCCGGCTCCGCCGATTTCATGGATTCCGCGCCCGCTGGCCACGCTGTCCGTCAGGACTTCGACAATTTCGCCGGCTTTACCGCGTTTCGCGTCACCGTCCTGTTCCTTGATCAACAGCCAGTTTTCTTTGCCGTTGTCGCGGCCCTCGTTTCGCCTGCGTTGCATGCGCACGAGCGTCCACGCCCCATGAAGCTTCTCTCCGTCCAACCGGAACTTCAACACACCGTGCCGGTATCCCTCGGTCGGGCTGCCCAGCGGACTCCAGACTCCGCGATCCCAGATCAGAACGGTTCCCGCGCCGTATTGCTTCGGCGGAATGACGCCTTCGAACTCGGCATACTCCAGCGGATGATCTTCAACATGAACGGCCAAGCGTTTTTGGGACGGATCAAGGCTGGGCCCCTTGGGAACCGCCCAACTCTTCAGCGTGCCGTCGAGCTCCAGCCGAAAATCATAGTGGAGACGCGTCGCCGCGTGCTTCTGTATCACGTAGATCGGCGCAGTCTGCGGACGGGGGTGCCCCGGATGCCCCGCCGGCTCCGGCGTCTTCACGAAGTTGCGCTTTGTGCGATACCGCTTCAGCTGGTGGGCGACCGTCGTGCGTTTCATCGAAGTCATTCTTTTTGGAAGAGTCGGGGCGTCTCGGACGGCGGCGGCGGAGGTGGCGCAGGCGCTGAATACCCCCCGGGGAACGCGTAGTACGGTCCGTAATAGCTATACGGATACGGGCCGTAGGGGCCGGCGAAGGGCGCGCCGAACCCGTAGTACCAGGAGGACCAAGGGCCGTAGTATCCGCCGTAGCGGCCGTAGTACGAAGGATTGTAGCCGTCATCGTCGCGGCCTCTGAGCTCATTCCAATCGATCAATTTTTTGACGTCCAGGACGGGGTATTGGTATTCGTCTTCACCGAGTTTTTTCGTTGCACTCCCCTTCACTTCGCCCAGGACAGTCAACGGTGAATCCTTTTCGATCACTGCCGGATCCAGAAAGCCATTGGATTGCACGGCGAGAAAACGTCCTTCAGACTGCGCCTTCCGGTCGGATGGCGACATGCCGCGTTGCGTCGGCACTTGCAGGATTTCTATTTCCGTGCCTTCCTTCACCCGCCTCGACTTCAAGGCCACCCCGCTGACCAT
>JBKPSD010000079.1:0-34701 GCA_046734935.1 Nitrospirota bacterium | reverse complement strand
CGTCGTAAACGCCGCGCACAGCACGATGTAGAGGCAGAGATGCAGGTTCGGCAGATTGCCGGTCGTGAAATTGGGACTCGTATATGCGACCAACGCGACGGCAATCAGCGCGCCGTTGAAGCCGAAGAGGCCGTCTTTGATCAGTCCCCGGTCCGCCTTCAAGAGCAGTGCGGTGGCCGTACTGATCATCGCGCCGGCGAGGCAGGCCGTTCCGTAGATCCAAGAATTGTAGTAGATGCCCACGAGAATTACG
The DNA here is from genome assembly GCA_046734935.1 of Nitrospirota bacterium. Classification (GTDB taxonomy): domain Bacteria; phylum Nitrospirota; class Nitrospiria; order Nitrospirales; family Nitrospiraceae; genus Nitrospira_C. Next base: position 34,448 of record JBKPSD010000079.1, on the reverse strand, counting down.
GCGCCGGAAAGAGGGTTGTTTTGAAACACGACCTGCGCGATGCCCCTGAGCACCCAATCAAGGAAGCCAAACGACGGGTGATCCTTGAATCTCTCGCGCAGCACAAGTTGGGTCATGCGGGGCCTCCGTGATGACAATCGAGCGCAGCCTTGACAGGCGGCAAAATCGTAGACTAGCATCCGGCTTCCCGCAAGTAATTTTCCGGCCGCCACCTAAGGGAAAACCGTCGATTCATGACCATGACGAGGACGTATGCATCTAACCCCACGGGAACAGGAAAAATTATTGATCTACACGGCCGGACAGTTGGCCGCCGACCGCATGAAGCGCGGTCTTAAGCTGAACCATCCTGAGGCAGTGGCATATCTCACTGCAGCCGTGCTGGAAGGCATCCGCGACGGCAAGACTGTATCCGAGTTGATGACCTACGGGACGACGCTGCTGACGCACAAGGATGTGATGCCCGGCGTGCCTGAAATGATTCATGAAATCATGGTCGAAGGCACGTTTCCCGACGGCACGAAGCTGGTAACCGTACACAATCCGATCCGGTGAGAGGCAACCGCAACGGAGAACGGCATGGCCAACACAAAGCGCCGATCGACAGCGAAGCCCGTGAAGCCCGTGAAGAAAGGCGGAAGCTCACTGGCGGCAACCATCAAGTCGGAACTCGCCAAGCCAGTCATTCCGGGCCAGGTTCTCTTTGCCGCCGGCGACATTGAGGCCGTAGAGAATCGTGAGACCAAGCCGTTGACCGTGAAGAACAGCGCCGATCGGCCGATCCAGGTCGGCTCGCACTGCCATTTTTTCGAGGCGAATCGGGGCCTCCTCTTCGATCGGGAACAAGCGTTCGGGTTTCGGCTCTGCATCCCTGCGGGAACGGCGGCGCGCTTTGAGCCGGGGGAAGAGAAACGCGTGACGCTCGTGGCGTTCGCCGGCAATCGGACCGTGCACGGCATCAACGGCCTGACCAACGGGGCGCTCGACGATCCGAAGATCAAGGCGCAGGCGCTTGCGCGGGCGGCCGAACAGGGCTTTATCCGGAAAGGAGGCGGCCGTTGAAGATTCCACGCAAACAGTATGCGGATCTGTTTGGTCCCACGACGGGAGACCGCGTACGGCTGGCCGACACGGATCTCCTCATTGAAATCGAAAAGGATTTCACGTCCTACGGCGACGAAGCCGTATTTGGCGGCGGCAAGGTGCTGCGCGACGGCATGGGACAATCCGCGCGCGCGACCAACGCCGGGGGCGCTCTCGATACCGTAATTACGAACGCTCTCATCCTCGATTACTGGGGAATCGTGAAGGCCGACATCGGCATCAAGGACGGGCGCATCGTCGGCATCGGCAAAGCCGGCAACCCGGACACGATGCCGAACGTGTCGCCGGGGATGGCCTGCGGCGCCGGCACGGAAGCCATTTCCGCGGAAGGCTGTATCGTCACCGCGGGCGCGCTCGAGACGCATGTGCATTTCATCTGTCCGCAGCAATGCTGGGAAGCGCTCTCCGCCGGCATCACGACCATGATTGGGGGAGGGACCGGCCCGGCCACCGGAACGAACGCGGTGACGTCTACCCCTGGACCTTGGAACATCCACCGTATGCTGGAAGCGGCAGAAGGGCTTCCCATCAATCTCGGCTTTACGGGCAAGGGCAATTGCTCGCTGCCCGACGCTCTCAACGAGCAAATCGAAGCGGGAGCCATCGGGTTGAAGGTGCACGAGGATTGGGGATCGACTCCGGCGGCAATCGACTGCGCGCTAAGTGTGGCGGATCGCTATGACGTGCAGGTCGCCTTGCATACGGACACCCTGAATGAAGCCGGATTCGTCGAGGACACGATCAAGGCCTTCAAAGGGCGGACGATCCACTCCTACCATACGGAAGGGGCGGGCGGTGGGCACGCGCCGGACGTCATCAAATTGTGCGGCGAACCCAATGTATTGCCTTCGTCAACCAATCCAACGATGCCCTTCACCGTGAATACGCTCGACGAGCATTTGGACATGCTCATTGTCTGCCATCATCTCAATAAACGAGTGCCTGAAGACGTGGCCTTTGCCGAATCCCGCATCCGCCGGGAAACCATCGCTGCGGAAGACGTGCTGCACGACATGGGCGCGATCAGCATGATGTCCTCCGATACCCAGGCGATGGGGCGGATCGGGGAGTTGATCATCCGCACCTGGCAGACCGCCCACAAGATGAAGCTGCAGCGCGGCCATCTGACGGAGCGCGGCATTCAATCTGGCAAGGCGCAGAACGACAACTTCCGTGCGAAGCGCTACGTCGCCAAGTACACCATCAATCCGGCGCTCGCTCACGGGGTCGGCCACGAGGTCGGCTCCGTCGAAGTCGGCAAAATTGCCGACCTCGTCGTCTGGAAACCGGCCTTCTTCGGCATCAAGCCGGAAATGGTATTGAAGAGCGGGTTTATCGCGCAGGCGCAGATGGGCGATCCCAATGCCTCCATCCCCACACCGGAGCCGATTATCAGTCGTCCGATGTTCGGCGCGTTCGGCCGCGCGATCGCGAGCACATGCCTGACGTTCGTGTCGCACACCGCCCTCGAGCGGGACGTTCCGGGGAAGCTCCGCCTGGAACGGCGCATGGTTCCCGTGAAAAATTGCCGCAGTGTCAAAAAGCGCGACCTCAAATTGAACGATGCGCTCCCGAAGATCGAAGTCGATCCGGAAACTTACGTGGTCACCGCCGACGGCGTCAGGCTCACATGTGAGCCAATCATCGTGCAGCCGATGGCGCAGCGATATTTCTTATTTTAGAAAGCCGTTGAGGCGGGCGCTTCACAGTTTTTTTCGAATGATCCACACCGTCATCGCCACGGTGAACCAGGCGATCGTCGCCGTCGTCAGCATCATCCACGGGGCGATAGATTCCGATAGCTGCCACACCAGCATGCCGAAGGCCAGCAAACCGATCGTGCCCATGGCCGCTCCCGCCGCATCGGCTCCCGCGGCGCATTTTGCCAGATAGCGGCCGTGCATGCCTTCCCGTTTCTTCTTCTTCGCCTCATGCTTCTCTATCAATGTGGCCGTTGCGGGGAAGATTGATGGAAAGGCGAGAAAGATTCCGCCCACGACCGGCCCGAATTGCGTCGCGATCAGCCCGGCGAGAGCCGTTACGACGCCGCCAAAAACAAAGCGAAGGACAAACTCAAGCGGCTTAGTCTGAGCGAGGCCTGACAGACTGACGGAGATGTTCACGGTGCCTGCCTCAGTTCAATAGGATCGCGTAGAAGGCGAACGCAGAGACCAGCCAGAACAAGAGACCGGCCGAGCTCACGCTGATGACGTCGGACTTGTAGCGTAGGATCAAGAAGCTCACGAGTTGACTGTATGCAAAAAAGGCCACGGCGCCGACCATCATCGACCTGCCCTCTGTGGCGGCGTACGCAGATCCGTATTTGGCAATGGCCATTCCCAACGAGGCTAGCGCCACCGACGGTGCGGCGCTGAACAGGCCGGCGAAACTTTTGGGTTTGAAAAGATCGCCGACGAGAGCGAAGACCGAAACGACCAGCCCTCCGATGAAAAATCGCAGCAGCAGATCGCTCAACATGGTTGGTTCATACACTCTTTTGCTTAGCTGTTCTCTTGATCATCGCTCAGTGGTACCGTTTTCCCGCCTAGTAAAGGCGCTAGTACTTCTTTAAAATGAGCCTATCGTGAAGACTGCAGCGCTTCTCAAGGGGCTTCGATTCGTCGACAGCTTCTTTCCCTCGGGCGGTTTCGCTTTTTCGTCCGGATTGGAGGCCGCGGTCAAGGATGGAGCGGTCCGTGACGGGAAACAGTTCCAAAGATACGTCGAGGATTTGCTGGTGCATGGACTCGGCAGACGTGAGGCCGTGGCCGTGGCGGTCGCCCATCAGGCCGCGACACCCGGCCGGCTTGCAGAAGCGCTCGCCGTCGATCAGGCGCTGGAGGCATTGAAACTGGGGCGGGACTCGCGGCTCGCCAGCCGGCAGATGGGACGCCAGGTGATGAAGTTAGCGGTGGATCAATTCGCCGGCCATCGGTCCTTGCGCGACTTCGGTTCCGCAATGGCAAAAGGGCGGACTCCCGGCCATGTGGCCGTGGCCATGGGCCTCACCTTGGCGGCGTGCGGCTGGTCGCGAGAAGATGCCGTCGCCGCGTTTTTGTATCAAACGGCCCAGGGTCAGGTCTCCGCCGCGATGAAGCTGCTGCCCGTCGGACAACAGCAGGGGCAGCAATTATTGGCGGGATGCGAACCGCTCATCACCGTGTTGAGCCGGCAGGTCACGCCGCAATCCGGCTTAGACTCGTGGACCCCGGTCCAGGACATATATGCGATGCGGCACGCGCGGCTGGAGTCGCGGCTGTTCCGTTCGTAAGGCCTGATGGTGACGATTACGCGATGAGGGACCATGCATCGAGCCGATGAACATGATTGCGGCGGTGGACGTGTCACGAGAGCGCGGTCGCAGCACGTACCCGTGATCGGCATCGGCGGACCGGTCGGGTCCGGCAAGACCGCGTTGGTCGAGGCGCTCTGCCGGAAACTTCGCGACCGCTACAGCCTGGCTGTGGTCACGAACGACATCTTCACCAAGGAAGACGCGGAGTTTTTGACCAGACGGGGGGCATTGCCGCAGGATCGCATTCTCGGCGTCGAGACCGGCGGGTGTCCGCATACGGCCATACGGGAAGATGCCTCGCACAACCAGGAAGCGCTGGATGAGCTGCTGCGGAGACACCCCGATGTGGATCTGATGTTCGTGGAAAGCGGCGGAGACAATCTCGCCGCAACGTTCAGCCCTGAGCTCGTCGATTACACCATCTATGTGATCGATGTGGCCGAGGGCGACAAGATTCCTCGCAAAGGCGGCCCTGGCATCACCCGCTCGGACCTGCTCGTGATCAACAAGATCGATCTGGCGCCGTACGTCGGCGCCGATCTCTCCGTGATGGACCGCGATAGCCGCCGGATGCGCGGCGATGGACCGTTTGAGTTTACGAACCTCATGTCGGGCGAGGGGTTGGATCGCGTCGTGCAATGGGTCCAGTCCCACGTCCATCAACATGCGCAGCACCGGTAGCCGCGCGGTTGTCTCACACGCGTTGTCTTCTTCGGCGCGCCGACGCCCCCTTGACACGGCGACGGTCGGCCGCGTCGGGACCATTGCCCTCGAATACATCCGCCGGCGCGGCCGCACGGTGTTCGGACGGACCAACGCTCAAACTCCCTGGCATCTCCTGCCCCCGATCTATCTCGACGAGTCTGGCAGCGCCTATACCCTGTTGGTGAATCCTTCCGGGGGCCTGGTCGGCGGTGACCGGCTCTCGATCCGGTTGTCTGTCGGTCCCGACGCGCACGCGTTGATCTCAACTCCCTCGGCTAACCGCGTCTATCGATCGCTCTCACAGGAAGCGGTTCAAGACGTGAGCATCACGGTGGCGAAGGACGGTATCCTTGAATGGATGCCGGAGCACACGATTCCCTTCGCGGGTTCCCGGTTCCGTCAGGAGATTGACGTGCAACTGGAGGCCGGCGCCACATTGGTCCTATGGGATGCGGTCGCCTCCGGTCGCATCGCTCACGGCGAGCGGTGGCGCTTTGCGTCGCTGCAAAATCATATTCAGATTAAGATGCCGTCACAGGCGACCGTCGGAGAACGCTATGGGCTTGCACCGTCCGGTACAACTGGTAGCGTCGGGCTCGCAGACGTATGGGACTATGTCGGGTCGCTTTTCGTCATTGGCGATAACGTTCCTGTAGACCGTTGGATCTCCCTCGAGAACACGCTGGCGGAAATATTGGACCAGCATCGGGATCACGGCGTGCTTGGCGGTGTCTCGCAGCCGTCGGTTCCGGGTGTGGTCGTGAAACTGGTCGCTCGATCCGCTCCGGCCATGACTCACGTCGTGATGGAGCTCTGGGCCGCGGTGCGCCAGGTGCTCTGGCAAATGCCTCCGGCGATGTTGAGGAAGTATTGATGGCGCTCGAACGGGCTGACGACGGATGTTTGACACCCTGATGAGGCGGGTGCTATTCTCCGCCCGCGTTCGGAGACAACGGAGTCTCCACATCAAACACAAGCCATTTCACGGACAATGACGTCCTCGATCCTTGACTAGGATTAGAGGGCGTTTTTTTTTGACCTATGGGACGAGATTGAGGCGGAGGCAAGCTACCTATCCGCTCGCATAGATCGAAGCGAGCGGCTCAAGCGAAGCTTGATCTGTACCTCCTTGGGACCCCCGCCCCTGCGGCCTTACTGGGGAAACGGCGCGTCCCGGCGCGCCGAGGGTTGGGCAGGTGTGATAGCGTTCGTTTGAGCATCCCATGTCGTCGCTCAGGATACGGCAGCTATGCGCACGTTTCGCATCGCCATGGTCCAGATGAACCCCACCGTCGGGGACTTGGACGGCAACGTTCGTCGAATCGTCGGTTGGTTGCGTGAAGCGAAGAAGGCCAAGCCGGATCTTGTGGCGTTCCCAGAGTTGGCGATTACGGGGTATCCGCCTGAGGATTTGCTGTTGAAGCCCCAATTCGTCGCAGACAATCGGCGCGCGCTGAATGAAGTCATCCGCGCCTGCCGTGACGCGGTCGCGGTCGTCGGGTATGTCGGTCAAGGCTCTGCGCCTGGTCTGCGCAAGGGAGCGGCGCCGGTCCTGCCTGCAGGACGGCACGAGCTGTACAACGCAGCAGCGGTCATCGCCGATCGCCGGCTCGCCACGACATATGCAAAATGGTATCTACCGAACTACGGGGTCTTCGATGAGAGCCGCTATTTCACTCCGGGCCACCGGCTGCCGCTGGTCACGGTGAGGGGCACCGTCGTCGGCGTCAACATCTGCGAAGACATTTGGCTGCCGGATGGTCCCGCGAGAGGCCAGGCAAATGCCGGCGCCGAGGTCATCGTCAACATCAACGCGTCGCCGTTTCATGTCGGCAAGAGCAGGTCTCGCGAGCAGATGCTGGCCACGCGGGCGCGGGACAATCGCGTAATCTTGACCTACACCAATACGGTAGGCGGGCAGGATGAGTTGGTGTTCGACGGTAATAGTGTGGTGATGGATCATACCGGGGAGGTCATCGCGCACGGCAAAGGTTTTGTGGAGGATCTGCTCGTCGTTGATCTCAACGTGGAAGCGGTGGTCAGAGCCAGGGCCTCCGAAGTGGGGAAGACCGGTCCGAGGGGAAAGGCCGGGCTCCCGGTCGATCGGATTGCGATCAAAGGCCGGCATGCGGCGAAGCGCAACAGACTGGTGCCGTCAATGGAAATGCTGCCCGATCCACTCGATGAGGTGTACCGCGCGCTGACTCTGGGGGTTCGCGATTATGTGACGAAGAACGGCTTCAAGCAGGCGATCATCGGCTTGAGCGGCGGGATTGACTCGGCGTTGACGGCGGTCATCGCGGTCGACGCGCTTGGCGCAGAGAACGTGCTGGGCGTATTTATGCCCTCGCCCTATACCTCGGCCGATAGCCGGCAGGATACGAGCGAGTTGGTGCGCCGTCTCGGTATTCCATTGAAAACGCTTCCCATTACGCCGCCCTTCAAGTCCTATCTCAACACCTTGAAGCCGTCGTTTCAGGGCACCACCCCCGATGAAACCGAAGAGAATCTCCAGGCGCGCATCCGAGGAAACTTGTTGATGGCATTGTCGAACAAATTCGGCCATCTTGTGCTCACGACCGGGAACAAGAGTGAAATGAGCGTAGGCTATGCGACGCTGTACGGCGACATGGCCGGCGGTTTTGCCGTGATCAAGGACGTGCCGAAGACGATGGTTTATGAATTGGCCGAACAGCGCAATCGCCGAGGCGGCGCCATGATTCCAAAACGGATTCTCGACCGGGCGCCGACCGCCGAATTGCGGCCAGATCAAAAAGACGAAGACAGCCTTCCGCCCTATTCGGTCTTGGACCCGATCCTCAAAGCGTACGTCGAAGAAGATCGATCGGTGGAAGAGATGGTGGGGATGGGATTCGACAGAAAGACCGTGCTGCGCGTGGTCGGATTGGTGGATCGCAGTGAATACAAGCGCCGCCAGGCGCCGGTCGGCATCAAGATCACGCATCGCGGCTTGGGCAAGGATCGCCGAATGCCGATCACGAACAAATACCGCGGCCTGTAAGGCTCGGTGAAAGACGCGTCCGGGTAAACGATTGCGGAGCAATCGGTGGGTTGGAGGGGTAAAGAAAGATAGTCGGGGCTGGGTGGGTGAGAACGAGTTTTTCCTGCTACGAGAGGAGGCAGCATGAACGGGTGGCGTCGATTGCGCATGATCGTAGGCTGGTGGGCGGCCTGCGCCTCTCCCGTCTGGGCGGGCCAGACGGAGGCGATGATCGACAGCGGCGATGTCGCCTGGATGTTGGCGGCATCGGCATTGGTCGTCGGGATGATCGTCCCTGGACTGGCGTTCTATTACGGCGGCTTGGTCCGCAGTAAGAACGTCATCAGCACGATGGTGCAGTCGTTCGCCATTCTCTGCGTCGTAAGCCTCGTATGGCTCCTGTGCGGCTTCACGCTGTCGTTCGGCCCTGACCGGGGAGGGGTCATCGGAGGCCTGGATTGGGCGCTGCTGATGAACGTCGGAGCAGCTCCGCACGCCGTGTATGCGCCGGCCGTGCCGCTCGAGGCGTTTATGCTGTTTCAGCTCATGTTTGCGGCATTCACGCCGGCGTTGATCGCCGGGGCATTTGCCGAACGCATCAAGTTCGGTCCCATGCTGCTGTTCGCCGCCTTGTGGTCCTTGTTCATTTACGCGCCCATAGCGCATTGGCTCTGGGGGAACGGGTGGCTGGCGAAAATCGGGGCGATCGATTTTGCGGGAGGGGCTGTCGTGCATGTGAATGCCGGATTCAGCGCGATGGCCTGCGCAATGGCCGTCGGGAAACGGCGAGGCTGGCGCACGGATTACATGGCGCCCCATAACCTGCCCTTCATCTTGTTGGGCGCAGGTCTGCTCTGGCTCGGGTGGTTCGGCTTCAACGGCGGTAGCGCGCGCGGCGCGAACGCCGTTGCCGTCAGCGCGGTGACCGTCACCCATCTGACCGCCGTGTCCGCGGCGCTTGCCTGGATGGTGGCCGAATGGAAGCACCGCGGGAAGCCGACCGTGCTCGGCATTGCGAGCGGTGCGGTCGCCGGCCTGGCCACATCGACCGCGGGCGCCGGCTTCATCAGCCCGCTGGCCGCGGTTGTCATGGGGATTGCCGCAGGAATTTGTTCATATATGGCAATTGTTTGGAAGGGGAAGATCGGCTATGATGACACGCTCGACGTCATGGGAACACACGGCGTCGGGGGCATGCTCGGCATGCTTGGAGTCGGAGTGTTCGCGGCGAACGGGCATCTGGCGATGCAATTTTCCGCCGTGGTGGCCACCGCCGCATTTTCATTTCTGGGCAGCTATGCGATTTTGAAACTTGTCGACGGGGCCATGGGCATGCGGGTCAGCCAAGAAGAAGAAGCGACCGGGCTGGATTTGACCCAACACAACGAGCGCGCCTATTCCTGACGCCGCCAACTCCTGCTAGGGGGCACTCATGAAGCTGGTCGAAGCGATCATCAAGCCATTCAAACTCGATGAAGTCAAAGACGCGCTTCTCGAAATCGGCGTGCAGGGCATGACGGTGACCGAAGTCAAGGGATTCGGCCGTCAGAAAGGCCACAAAGAAACCTACCGGGGCCAGGAGTACACGATCGAGTTCGTCCCGAAGGTCAAAATCGAGGTGGCGGTCCAGGATGGACAAGTGCCACGGGTACTCGAAACGATCTCCCGGGCCGCCAAGACCGGCAGCATCGGCGACGGCAAGATTTTCGTGCGCGATTTGAGCGCCGCAGTCCGCATCCGCACCGGCGAAACAGGAGAGACCGCGCTGTAATACCGACCATGGAACTCGAAGCTTCCGCCGCTTCCCTTTCAGAACCGACCAGTCTCGTTCAGGTGCTCGATGAGCATCGAGCACACGTCGCTCGCCGGGTCATGGCCGGCGCATCAGGCGCCGAGACGCTCGCCGCCATGACCGAATTCGTGGACGGGTTGATTCTCGGCCGCTATCGCGACGCTGTGAGACAGGGCGGGGACGAGATGGCGACGATCGGTATGCAGCAATGCTGTCTGATGGCTTTGGGAGGCTACGGCAGGCGCGAGCTGGCGCCTCATTCCGACATCGATCTGATGTTTCTGTATGAAGCCGGAGCCAGCAAGGCGGTCGAATCGCTCATCCGCGCGGTGCTGCATCCGCTGTGGGATTGCGGCTTTCAAGTCGGACACAGCGTCCGCACCATCGCCGACAGCATCGAGTTGGCGGAAACGGATGCGACAGTGAAGACCTCCATGATGGAGGCACGGTTTCTGGCGGGCAGCGCCGATCTCTTTCAAGAGTTCCATCGCAAGTACATCCGAAAAGTGGTGTCCAAGAACAGCGACGTCTATCTTGACCAGAAGCTCGAAGAGCGCCGCCGCGAATACCAGAAATTCGGCGAGACGGTGTATCTGCTGGAACCGAACGTCAAAAAGAGCAAGGGCGGTCTCCGTGACCTGCACCTGCTGCAATGGGCCGGGATGGCCCGCTTCCAGGCGCCGACCATTCGTGAACTGTCGGACCGGGGCATCCTGTCACGAGCGGATTCGGTGGCGTTGACGGAAGCGCGCGAATTTCTCTGGCGCGTGCGTGCGCTGCTCCATGTCCACGCCGGTGCGGCTCAAGAGATTTTGACTTTCGACGAGCAAGTCTGGCTCGCCCAGCACTTCGGGTATCACGATCAACCGCACCTGCTCGCGGTCGAGCAATTCATGCAGCAGTACTACCAGCACACGATGGGCTTGCATGAGCGCTGCATGCGGTTCGTGGAACGCTGCCGCAGCGTCCCGTTCTTGCAACGCCTGTCCCGATTTTTGCCGGCGCCGCGGGTCGACGAATACTTCGTGGTGAGGAGAGGATTGCTCTCCGTTGCCGACGAGCATCGCAACAAAGTGCTGGACAGTCCCGCGCTCTTGCTTCGCCTTTTTGACCTTGCACGAGCCAGGAACCTGACGATTGTGCCGCCATTGATCGAGGACATCCACCGTCACGTCGACCAGGTGCCGGCTGACGCCTATCACACCGCCGAAGTGAGCAAGGGCTTTTTAAAAATCCTCGGCGGCCCCCGCACGACCGCCACGCTGGAGGCCATGCACCGCGCCCATCTCCTGGAAAAACTCGTCCCCGCTATGGGGACGGTCCGCGGGTTGATGCAGTTCAATCAGTACCATAAGTACACCGTCGACGAGCATAGTCTGCTGGCCGTCGGACGCGCCGAGGCGCTCGGTCAGGATCCCGGCGTGCTCGGCGAGGTCTACCGTGGCATTAAGCGCAAAGACATCCTCCATCTCGCCGTCCTCATGCATGATCTCGGCAAAGGGCGCGAGGAGGATCACAGCGATGTGGGCAAACGGTTGTCGGAGGAGGTCGCGGTCCGGCTCGGCTTCGACGAACAGGAAACGAGAACATTGAGCTTCCTGGTCCACCGGCATCTGCTCATGGCACACACGGCCTTCCGGCGGGATCCGAACGACGAGAAAGTCGTCCTGCCGTTCGCCCGCGAAGTGGGTACGCCTGAAGTCCTGAGGAAGCTGCTCGCGCTCACGGCCGCCGACATTGCCGCCGTCGGGCCCGGTGTGCTGACGAAATGGAAAGAATCGTTGTTGATCGAGTTGTACACACGAACGATGCCGGAAGTGTCCGGTGACCGCGATGGGGAAGGCGCGCCCGAGCGCTGGTCGAAAGTGCTGGAAGACGTCTGCCATCATCTCGGCCTCGGCGAGAGCGAGCGGACGTGGGTGGACGCCCAATTGAAGCAATTTCCCGAACGGTACGTCTATGGAACGAATGCCGCTCGGATCGCGGCTCACCTGGCTGCGGTGCGAAGACTGCATCGCGGCGAGGTGGTCATGGATACCGACTTCAACCGCGAGTTGGGCGTGTGCGAATACTCGGTCATCACTCACGACGATTTGACGCCGGGCATTTTCTCGAAAATCGCAGGCGTCATGGCCGGCAGCGGATTGCAAATCCTCGATGCGCAAATCCTCACCAGGGCGGACGGGATCGTGGTCGACACCTTTCAAGTGACCGATCCCGACTATCAGGGAGAACCGCCGGCCGAACGCCGCGTGACCGTCGGCGACCGGATCTCGGCCGTCCTCAAAGGCTGGGAGCACGTGGACGACGTGCTCAGGCGCGGCGCCCGGTTGAAGCTTACCCGTCCGCTGCCGAAAGCGCCGGAGGCGACGGAAGTGCGGATCGACAACGAAACATCCGACGGCTACACGATCATCGACGTGTTTGCCGACGACCGCCAGGGATTGCTCCATGTGATCACCAACGCGATCTTTCAACTGGGCTTGTCGATCCATGCCGCCCGGATTTCCACCCGCCTGGACCAAGTGGCCGACGTGTTCTATGTCACGGATCCGGCAGGCGCCAAAGTGCGCGACCATGTACAGCTGGAGCGGTTGCGCGCGGGCATTGAGCAGGCGATCGAAAAATTCCTCGAAGTCAAAGCGGCGTAATGCCGGAAGCCAGTGGGCTCTCAGGATCTGAAAGGAGGAGGGAATGAACGTTCGTGAGGCATTAGAGTTCGCAAAAAAGAACAGGGTGCAGGTCGTGGACCTGAAGTTCGTCGACCTGATCGGGACGTGGCAGCATTTTACGATTCCGTCCAGCGAGTTGACCGAAGACCTGTTCAAAGACGGTTCGGGACTCGACGGCTCGTCCATTCGCGGATGGAAGGCCATCAACAACAGCGACATGCTCGTGGTTCCCGACCCTGCGACGGCCTGTCTCGATCCGTTCACGGCCGTGCCGACGCTGAGCCTAATCGGCAACGTGGTCGATCCAATTTCGCGCGAAACGTATGAGCGCGATCCGCGCTATATCGCACAGAAAGCGGAGAAGTATCTCCAGAGCACGAAGATCGGTGATATGTCGTACTGGGGTCCGGAAGCCGAATTCTTCGTTTTCGACCAGGCGCGGTATGATCAGACGAGCCACAGCGGCTATTACCATATCGATTCCGACGAAGGCGTCTGGAACATGGGCCAGGACGGGGTCAATCTCGGCGGCAAAATCCGTCACAAGGAAGGCTACTTCCCGGTCCCCCCGGCCGATACCCAGCAGGACATCCGCACTGAGATGATCCTGGAGATGGAGAAAGTGGGCATCGCGGTGGAGAAGCACCACCACGAAGTAGCCACCGCGGGCCAGGCGGAAATCGACATCCGGTTTGATTCGCTCCTCCGTACGGCCGACAAAATGATGATGTACAAGTACATCGTCAAGAACGTCGCCCGTCGGCATGGCAAAACGGTGACGTTCATGCCGAAGCCGCTTTTTGGCGACAACGGCAGCGGTATGCACACCCATCAGAGCATCTGGAAGGAGGGGAAGCCGCTCTTCGCGGGGAAGGAGTACGCAGGCGTCTCCCAGATGTGCCTGCACTACATCGGCGGCATTCTCAAGCATGCCCCGGCCTTGGCGGCAATCACGAATCCGACGACCAATTCGTATAAGCGGCTGACGCCCGGCTTCGAAGCGCCCGTACTGCTGGCCTACTCGAGCAGGAACCGTTCTGCCGGGATCCGCATTCCAATGTATTCACCGAGTCCCAAAGCCAAGCGTATTGAGGTGCGGTTCCCCGACCCGGGCGCGAATCCGTATCTGGCGTTTTCGGCGATGTTGATGGCCGGTCTCGACGGGATCGAGAACAAGATCAATCCGGGGGAACCGGCTGAAAAGGATTTGTACGATCTGGAAGCCAAGGAGGCAGCCAAAATCCGTACGATGCCGGGCAGCCTCGATGAAGCGCTCAACAATTTGGAAAAAGATCACAAGTTTCTTCTCAAAGGCGGCGTCTTTACGGAGGATTTGATTGAAGCCTGGATCGGCTACAAGCGGAGCAAGGAAGTCGATCCGATGCGGCTCCGGCCGCATCCCTATGAGTTCTTCCTCTACTACGACGTCTAATTTGTAGGTGGTTGACGGGCGGTGAAGAAGCATGTTAGAAGGATTCACACGCTAGGCCAGGCAACGGCGCCTGCCGGCGTTCAAGAAGGTAAACGGACAAAGGCGTCCGTCATTCTGCAAGGAATGGCGGGCGCCTTTTGAGTTGTTGGACATAGGCAGCGCGGATCGGCGACGATCCGCCCATACAGGGACAAAGGCGTCCCTCTCTCGATCGGGAGAGGGACGCCTTTTTTTTGGTTTCGCGCCTGTCGGTGACGGCGCGCCTCGCGCGGGCGGGCTGATGAGATCGGGAATCGCGGCGTCTCGGGAGAACGAAGCAATCGGTGGGTTGGGTGGGTGGAAAAATACCGCGGGTACGGACGGGTGAAAACGGTGCCACACGGCGCGCGGGAAAGGAGCGCACCATGAGGGAACAAGAGCCGGCTGAGTCGAATTCTTCCGAACAGCATTTCGAGCGGACGCTCGATCGAGCCGTCACGGCTGCGGTGCTGGAGGCGGCCGGACCGACACGGCGCCAGATGCTCCTCGGTCTGGGGGCTGCGACGCTCAGCGCGTTGATCGCCGAGACATTCCCCTTGGCTCGGCTGAAGGCATTCGCTGCCGATCCGGTGGGCAAGCCCGAAAAGCCGGATGTCAGCATCGCGTTCATCCCCATCACGTGCGGCACGCCGATCATCATGGCGGAGCCGTTGGGGTTTTATAAGAAACACGGCCTGAACGCTTCCGTGAAGCGGGCGGCCGGTTGGGCCATGATCCGCGACTGGGCCGTGAACAAGGAAGTCGATGCCGCCCACATGCTCACGCCGATGCCCTTGGCGATCACGCTGGGCGCCGGTTCCGTCCCGACGCCGATCTACATGCCGGCCGTCGAGAACATCAACGGTCAGGCCATCACGCTGCACATCAAGCACAAAGCCGTGAAGACTGCGGCCGACATGAAGGGCTTTCGCTTCTGCGTTCCCTTCGATTACTCGATGCATAACTATCTGCTGCGGTATTTTCTCGCGGACGGAGGAGTGCATCCGGATAAGGATGTCCAGATCAGGGTGGTCCCTCCGGCTGAGATGGTCGCAAATCTGAAGGCCGGAAACGTGGACGGCTATCTGGGCCCCGACCCGTTCAATCAGCGCGCCGTGTATGAGAATGCCGGGTTCATCTTCAAGCTGTCCAAGGACATTTGGGACCGGCACCCTTGCTGCGCCTTCACCGTCACCAAGGAATTCGCAACGACCAACCCCAATACGTTCCTCGCCATGTGGCGCGCGATCGTGGACGCGACGCATTACGCCTCCGATCCTGCGCACCGCAAGGAGATTGCCGCCGCGATCGCCCCGACCAATTACCTGAACCAACCGGTGATCGTGCTGGAGCAGATTCTCACCGGCACCTATGCGGACGGACTCGGCAACATCCGGAAGGAGCCGAGCCGGATCGACTTCGACCCGTATCCGTGGCACTCGATGGCTATCTGGATTCTCACGCAAATGAAGCGCTGGGGCCATCTCAAGGGCGATGTGAACTACAAGGCTGTGGCTGAGCAGGTGTACCGGGCGGCGGATTGCGACCGCATCGCGAAGGAGCTGGGATATGCCACGCACCAAGCGACGGCGAGCAAGCACGTGATCATGGGCAGGGAGTTCGATCCGAACAACGCGGATGCCTATGCGAAGAGTTTCAAAATTCATAGCATGGCTTGAGGAGATACGATGGAATCGATGAACCGGACGATGATGCCGGAGGTCACCAGGGCGGCGCAGGACGAGGCTCCGATGAGGTTTTCCTTCCGGCGCCTGAGCGAGAAATGGTCATCATCCGCTCGGCAGTGGGCGACGGCACGGCGACGGAACCGCGAGGCTCTGGCAGCGCGAGGAGGAGGCATGGCCGCTCAGTCGCAAGGCAACCCATGGTACATCGCGGGCTTCGTCCTCGTCGTGTTCCTGCTGAGCTGGCATTTCTTTACGCTGCGCTCGACGTTCGACCAACGCGGGTTGACCGAGGAGCAGCTGCAGATGATGGAGTTCAACGGCGACATCGTACGAGGGGCGGACGGGATCTACGCCTGGAACCCTGAGAAGGAGAAGGTAAAAGGCATTCCGGGGCCGCTGGCGGTGCTCGAGAAGGCGCGGGAAGAACTTTCGGAGGCCTTTGTGAAAAAGGGCACCAACGACCATGGCATCGCCTATCTCGTCATGTACACGGTGTCGCGCTTTGCCGGCGGATTCCTGGCTGCTTCCGTCATCGCGATCATGCTGGGCGTGATTCTCGGCCTCAACAAAGTCCTCTTCCGCGCCGCGAATCCGTTCATTCAGATCATGAAGCCGATCTCGCCGTTGGCCTGGATGCCGTTGCTCCTGTACACCGTCAAGGATCCGAAGTGGACGGCGGTCCTTGTCGTGTTCATGGCGGCCGTTTGGCCCACCCTGGCGACGACGGCATTTGGAGTCAGTTCGTTGAGAAAGGAGTATCTGCACGTGGCCGCCATCGTGCAGCTCTCATGGTTTGAGCGGCTCTTCAAGGTCATTCTCCCCGGAGCGGCGCCGACGATCGTCAACGGACTGCGTATTTCCTTCGGCAGCGCCTTGGTCGCGGTGGTGCCGGCAGAGATGCTGCTCGGCGAGCTCGGCGTGGGCTATTTGAGCTGGATCGAGTGGAACAACCTCGATATCGCCGGCGTGATCTTCGCGATTCTCGTCGTCGGAGTCGTCGGCGTCATTCTCGATGCGGGATTCAACAAACTGGCCGGCTTTGTCACTTATCAGGAGTAATCCATGTCCTTCCTTCAAATCGATCATGTGACCAAGTATTTTCCGAACCCGTCCGGCCCCGGACAGGTGTGCATTTTCAGAGATGCGACGATCAAGATCGAAAAAGGCGAATTTGTGACCTGCATCGGCCACTCCGGCTGTGGAAAGAGCACCTTGCTCAACATCATCGCCGGGCTGGAGACGCCCACGGAGGGCGGCATCATCCTCAACGGCCGCGAGGCGAGCGGGCCGGGGTTGGATCGTATGGTCGTCTTTCAGAATTTTGCGCTCATGCCGTGGATGACGGTCTTCGAGAACATTGGATTGGCAGTGCGGTCCGCCTATCCCGCCTGGAGTCACGAGCAAGTGGCCGCCCACGTCAATAAGTACATCGCGCTCGTGGGCCTCAAGGGCGCGGAGAACAAGCGGCCTGCGGCCTTGTCCGGTGGCATGAAGCAACGTGTCGGCCTGGCCAGAGCGTTTTCCATCGAACCAAAAGTGCTTTTATTGGACGAACCCTTTGCGCAAATCGACGCGCTCACGCGCGGCGTCATTCAAGAGGAATTGATCCAGATGTGGAACACCTCGAGAAACACGGTGTTCATGGTCACGCACGACGTCGACGAGGCGATTCTTTTGTCCGACCGCATTCTGCTCATGACGAACGGTCCGGAGGCGCGGATCGCCGAGATGGTGCACGTGTCCATTGCCCGCCCGCGGTCGCGGGAGACGATCATCGAGCACCCGCTGTATTACAAAATCAGAAACCACATCATTCATTTCCTCGTCCGCCACGCGAAGCACGAGACCGGTGAGCGGGCGCCGGCGGAGCCAGCGGCGAATGGGGCGCCCGTCGTCGTCAGTTTCGAGGATGAAACGGTGGCGGCGCATTAAGGAGAGGGGCCGAAGGACCACATCACTGTTTCCACACTTCAGGGGGGACTTATGGACAAGGAAAAAGTGCGGACTATCGTGAAGGAAAAGCGTCAGAAAAAGAACGTCACCATCGCCGAAGTGGCCAAGGCCGTCGGCAAGAACCCGACCTTCGTGGCGGCCGCGCTCAACGGCAACCATCGCTTTACCGCCGATGAAGCCAAGAAAGTGGGCGCGTTGTTGGAGCTTGACGGTGAGACGACGGCCGCGCTGAGCAAGTTTCCGGTGCGCACCGATTTTCCCAATACGGTCGATCCGTTCAAGTATCGATTGCTGGAGATCATCGGAGTCTACGGAGATTCGATGCGTGAGCAGGCCAATGAAATGTTCGGCGACGGCATCATGAGCGCCATCGATTTCACGCTCGATATGGAGAAGGTGACCGGGAGTCAGGGCGAAGCGCGCTGTAAAATCACCCTGAACGGGAAGTGGCTCGAGTACAAGACGTTTTAGAGGGCACCTGAGGAGGCCGAGGCCTCGGCGGCACGAAATATCCCGGTTGCGGAGCGGTTGAGACAACGTCGTCTTAGCCGGTCCCGACAGACGTGAACGGACAAAGGCGTCCGTCATTCAGAGCGAATGGCGGACGCCTTTGTGTTTTCAGCGATCGCAGGACAGGAGGGGCGGGCTTATGAAGCGACTGTTCGGAAACGGCTCAGGGACCGCGGTGGTCCTTTGCGCGGGGACGATGACGCCCGACGCGGCGTTCGCTGAGACAGCGGCTGCTGCGAGTATCAGCGGCGCCGATACGGCGTGGGTCTTGGTTTCGTCCGCGCTGGTCCTGGCGATGACGGTCCCTGGTCTCGCACTGTTCTACGGCGGGCTCGTGCGAAGCAAGAACGTCCTCGGCACGATCATGCACAGCTTTGTGATTCTCTGCCTCATTAGTCTCGTTTGGGTCCTGGTCGGCTACAGCCTGGCGTTCGGGCCGGACGTCAAGGGCTTGATCGGCAGCCTCGACTGGGCCGGCTTGAGCGGCGTGGGACTTTCGCCGCATGCAGTCTATGGTCCGACAGTTCCCCATCAAGCCTTCATGATCTTTCAACTGATGTTCGCGGCCATTACCCCTGCGCTCATTACGGGTGCGTTCGCGGAGCGGATGAAGTTCAGCGCGCTGATCCTGTTTGCGCTTCTCTGGTCGCTCCTCATCTATTGTCCGGTGGCGCATTGGTTATGGGGCGGAGGATGGCTGGCCGGCCTGGGCGCGTTGGATTTCGCCGGCGGTGCGGTCGTCCACGTCAGCTCGGGCATCAGCGCCTTGGTCTGCGCCGTCGTGCTCGGTGCGCGCCAAGGCTACGGCACGGACTATATGGCCCCGCACAATTTGCCGATGGTGCTGCTGGGAACAGGGCTGCTGTGGGTCGGATGGTTCGGCTTCAATGCAGGGAGTGCGCTCGGCGCCAATGAAACGGCCGTGGTGGCGTTTGTCGCGACTCACACGGCGGCGGTTTCGGCCGCGTTGAGCTGGATGGCGGTGGAATGGTGGCACCGGGGAACGCCCACGGTCCTCGGTATTGCCAGCGGCGCCGTGGCCGGCCTGGCCATGGTGACGCCCGGCGCGGGTTATGTCAGCCCCTTTGCCGCGTTGTTCATGGGAATGGCCGCCGGCGGATTGTCGTACGTCGCCATCATGAAGAAGGGCGGATTCGGGTACGACGATTCGCTGGATGTGGTCGGCATTCACGGCGTGGCGGGCGTCGGCGGCATTCTCCTTACCGGGCTTCTCGCCTCGAAAGCCGTAAACGCTGCCGGCGCCGATGGCCTGTTGCATGGGAATCTGGGATTTTTTGGCGTGCAAGCGCTGACGGTGTTGGTCGTCGGCTCGTTTTCGGCGGTTGGAACGTGGGGCATTCTCAAGGCGGTTGATCGTTTGGTCGGACTACGCGTCCTTCCGGAAGAGGAGCGAATGGGGTTGGATCTGAGTCAGCATAACGAGCGAGCCTACTCGTGACACTGAAAACGACCTCCAGCTTCGTTCTCGGTCCGTCGAACCCCTCAACGTACGGCTCACTAGTACGCCTGGGGGTCCGAGCGGACCTGCGGCCTTGCTGGAAGGTCTTTTTGAGTGTCACGAGGAACTTGGGGCTATTCGTGATCCTGAAAAGACTTTCAACATAGTAGTGATGAACCACGGAACAGGGAGGAGGACATGGACATGATGCTTTCGGTGAGCCAAGAGCGATTGTTAAAGATACTACGCGAGAGGGGGCCGCAGACGCTCGACCGGCTGTGTGAACTTCCGGAATTTACCTGGGCGCAGGTGTTGCTGGCCGTCGATCACTTGAGCCGATCGCGGGACGTGTGCATCGAGCCGATCGGACCTCGGGAGTATCAAGTCTCGCTTGCCGAAGGGCGGTCATGACCGTGCAGAGTGATCAGACGCTGTGGCTGCTCGTGTCAACGACTTTGTTGGCGCTCGCAGTGCCGGGTGTCGCGCTCTTTTACGGCGGCATGGTGAGAAAGAAAAACGTCATGAACACGATCGCGCTGCCGTTCGCCGGTTTTGCGCTCGTGTCCCTCGCCTGGAGTCTTGTCTGCAACGGATGGGCGGCGTGGAGCGCGGGAGACCTGCGGGGCACTCATGATCCCTTACTTTCAATGTACCGCGGAATGATGGCCTCCATTGCGCTGGCTCTGGTTGCAGGAGGCATCGTCGAACGTATTCGGTTCTCATTCTTTCTTGTGTTCGGACTGTGTTGGATCGCAGGCGTGTACGTCCCGTTGGCACAGTCGCTGTGGGAAAACGGATGGCTGGCCAATCTCGGGAGCCTCGATTTTGCCGGCGGCGCCGTCATTCACATCAGCGCCGGCGTCAGTGCGCTCGTGATGGCGATCGCCGTCGGACCCCGTCACGGGTATGGACGCATCGACATGATGCCCAACCATCTGCCCTTATCGTTTTGCGGAGCGGCATTCATGTGGGTGGGATGGTTCGGCTTCACGGGAGTCGCCGCCTCCGGCCCGATGGAGACGGTCACGGGCGCCTTCGTGACCATTCAACTGTCCGCGGTTGCTGCCGCGCTGGCCTGGATGGCTGTCGAGTGGCTGCAGCGGGACAGGGCCACCGCGTTGGGAGCCATGAGCGGGGCGATCGCAGGTCTTGTGGCTATTGCACCGGCGGCCGGCTATGTAAGTCCGTTGTCGGCGCTCGTGATCGGCGTGGGAGCCGGAGGGCTCTGCTACATGGTGGTGAATTACGTAAAGCTGATTCTAGGGTACGACGATTCGCTCGACGTGTTCGGAATGCACGGAGTCGGAGGCACGTGGGGAATGATCGCGACGGGCCTCTTTGCCTCGACAGAGATCAACGCCGGCGGAAGCGACGGGTTGTTTTACGGCTATCCCTATCAATTTTTCGCGCAGATGGTGGCGGCAGTGGCCGCATGGCTGGTGGCCGGCGGCATGACCTGGGTCATTGTGAAGGCGCTCAGCTTGATCATGGTGCCGCGCGTAGGGGAAGAGGCGGAACGGATGGGATTGGACCTTCATCAGCATGGCGAGAAAGGATACACGGGGTAACGTATGGCCATCGTGCACGACGACATCGGACGGCGCCGGTTTCTCAGCCAGGCCGTCATGGGATTTGGAATGCTGTTCGGCCTCGGGACGCTCGGCTTCCGCTTCGTGCAATTTCTGTTGCCGACGCAGGGCCGCAAAGAGGCCGAGACGGTCCTGATCGGCGCCGAATCCCGCATTCCGCTCGGCGAGGCCCTCCCGATGGATCTTGGCGGCCGCAAAATTCTCGTCCTCAGGACCGAGGAGGGAGTCACGGCCTTTTCCCGGCGCTGCACGGATCTCGGCTGTCTGGTGTCGTGGAATAAAGAGCGGGCGCAATTCATCTGTCCCTGCCATCAAGGCACGTTCGATAAGACCGGCCTGAATATTGCCGGGCCGCCTCCGAGACCGCTCGACCGGTTGCCTATCGTCAAGCGCGGCGGGCAGGTGTACGTGAACGTTCAGAGCACGTAGCAATCAGCACTCACAAGGTGGGGTGAAGTCGTGGCGACAGAGTCAGCACAGGCAGAAGACAGCCTTAAAGCAAAGAGTTGGATCGACTACATCCAGAAGGATCTCCCGCAGCATCTGGACTGGTGGCCGTACACGCTTGGCGCACTTCCGCTGACGCTGTTTGGTTTGTTGGTCGGCACGGGGCTGCTGTTGACGTTCTATTACGTGCCGTCGTCCGAGCAAGCCTACGAGAGCGTCGATCGCATCACCAACGAAATCTATCTGGGATGGTTCGTCCGCGGCCTGCACAAGACTTCGGTGGACCTGATGATTTTGTTTTTATTGTTTCATGTTATACGCGTGTTCATCACCAGGGCCTATCGAGCGTCCGGAGAACTGAAATGGGTCAGCGGCTCGATCGTCCTCTTCGTCACCCTCGCGATGGGATTCACCGGATACTCGCTTGTCTTCGATAACGTCTCATATTGGGGAATGACGGTCGTGACCAGCATGATTGGAACGCTTCCCGTCATCGGTACACCGTTGCTGCATTTGCTGCGGGGCGGCGACGAGGTATCCGGCGTGACATTGCTGAGACTGTACGATCTTCACACGAAGCTGTTGCCCGCCCTCCTGGGAGGGCTGGTGATCGGCCACGTGGTGATCGTGCGCCTGCTGGGATTTGCCGAGGTGAAAGGGAGCCGCGGCTTTCATCCCTTTTATCCGGAACACACGCTGAAGATGGGCGCCATCGCGGCCGGATTGCTCCTCTTGATCGTGAATCTGGTCATGATCTTCCCCCCGCTGCTTGGGTCGCCGGCCAATATTCAGGAAGTGGCCGCTGACGTCTCGCCGCCCTGGTACTTCTCGGCGCCGTTCATGTGGATCACATTGCTGCCGGGTCCGATTGCCCTGTGGAGCATGCTCGGATTCGCCGGCCTCTTCGTCATGTATCCGTATCTGGACCGCATGATGATGGAACGGGGATGGCCGATGGAATTCATCAACGCCGTTGTGGCCACCGCCGTGGTCTGCGGCATGGCGGTGTTGATGTATCTGGATACACAGATGTGAGCTGTCGTTTGTCTAGGAGGAGCAATGGACGACCCCAATGTGCAAACTGATCAGGGCGACGAGCGTTTCCGTTCGAGCAACGGCAAGCAAAACTTCGCCCGCTACATGATCGGCGGGCTTTGCCTGATCCTCTTTCTGGCCCTCACAGGCGTCGGCTACGTTCAGGTGGAAGAGCGGCGGGGCGGCGGTCTGCGTCCATTCGTCTCGGGTGAAAACAAAAAATGCATCGATTGCCATACGGCGAAGGACGTCGGGGTCGGCGGCATCAACGATTGGAAAGTGAGCCGCCACGCGCCCAAGGGCATCGGCTGCGTTGAATGCCATCGGGCGGAAAAGGGCGAAGCAGACGCGTACGACCACGAAGGCTTTCTCATTTCGACGCTCGTCACGCCCAAAGATTGCATGCGATGTCATGATCGGGAGGCCAAGGAGTTTGAAAAATCCCATCATGCCAAGGCGGCGCAGTTTACGGGATCTTTGGACAATTTCCTGGGCAACGTCGTCGAGGGGCCGGAAGTCGTGACCACCGGCTGCGCGGGCTGCCACGGCAGCGTGGTCAAGGTGATGGAAAAAGGCAAGCTCCATCCGGCTACCTGGCCCAACTCGGGCATCGGCCGCGTGAATCCCGACGGCTCGAAGGGCACTTGCTCGGCGTGCCACTCACGCCACAGTTTTTCGGTCGCGCAAGCCCGTCAGCCTGAAAGCTGCGGGAGATGCCACATGGGGCCCGATCATCCGCAGATCGAAGCCTATTACGAGAGCAAGCACGGCGTCATGTACGAGGCGAATAAAGAGAAGATGAAGCTGGCGGACCCGACGGAAAAGTGGCATCCGGGCAAGGACTATCTCTACCCGACCTGCGCCACCTGCCATATGAGTGCCACGGGCACCCAGGAAGTCACTCACGACGTGGGCGACCGGATCAGTTGGACACTGCGGCCGGTGATCTCCACGCGGCTCGAAAACTACGAAGACCGGCGCAAAGCCATGAAGCAGGTCTGCTCATCGTGCCATAGCGAGCAGATCGTGGATCGGTTCTTTACGTCCATGGATCAGGGCATCAATCTCTATAACGACAAATTCGGCAAGCCGGCGAAGGCAGCCATGGATCAGTTGCTGGCGATGAAGAAGATCACCCCGACTCCGTACGACGAAAAGATCGAGTGGGTCTTCTACGAACTGTGGCACCACGAGGGGCGGCGCGCCCGGCATGGCCTCTCCAAGGCCGCGCCCGACTACGTCCACTGGCAGGGCTTCTATGAAGTGGCCAAGAGCTTTTACACGAAGTTCCTGCCGCTGGTGCGGGAACTCTCCCCCCAGGTGGCCGAAACCATGCTTCGCAACGAAAGCCACCGGTGGATCGAAAAGGGGATGACCAAGGAAGAGATCGCCCAAATGCTCGAATTCTACGATAAGGAGATGCAGGGGAAGCGTGGAGGCAGTTAAGGAGAGAGACTTGAGCCAGGCCTTCGCTTGCGCTATCCTCCTTCCCGCACCTTGAGGGTCATGAGGAGGGATAATGCCGAAACGAGTCCGTACCGGCCTGACGCGCACTGACATTCTCGACCGCTACATCGAACGGTTCAAGCAGCAGCTGAATAAATTCCAACCCTTTCTCTCGCGCAAGCGGGGCGGAAGCTCGCTCGAGGCGTTTGACGAGGCGGCCGAAGAACTGATCAGCCAGGTCTTCGGTACGGCTTCTGACGAGTCCGAAGCCTATTTCTACGCCAAAAACGGCGAATCGGCCATGCTGCCCGAGGAAGCGCAGGAAAGCGGCACGCACAATGTCGAGCGCGAGAGCCTGCATCAGCGCCGGCAGGTCTTGGAAAGCTGCCTGGCGGACCTGACGATGCGTCGTCGGGTGCAGGCGGCGAGACAGGGTGGCACCAACGGCGTGCTGCAGGCTCCGGTCGAAAAATACATGTCCCACGACGTGCGGAGCATTCACCGGGCGGCGACGATCAAGGAAGCGGGGCTGCTGTTTCAAAAATACAAGGTGGGCTCGCTGATCGTGGACGACGGGTCGCGGTATATCGGCATCGTCACCGATTCGGATCTGAGCCGCAAAGCCGTCGCAAAGGGCCTGGACCCGAACACGACGACTGTGACGGCGTGCATGAGCAAATCTCTGGTGACCATCGAAGAAGACGAATTGTTGTCGGATGCCATGGGCCTCATGAAGAAGCAGGGCATCCGTCACCTGCCCGTGACGGCCGACGGCACCATCATCGGCGTACTCTCAGTGGCCGACCTGATTCGTGCATTGACGGACTGACTCTAAAATCGCCTCGGGCCTCCTTCTCATCCTCCAGACGACAAGAGCCCGGCTGCCGCCGTCCCACATTGCTGCATCGCGAGTGCATCGACCGGTGCAGTGTCACCCGTCCGAGCGTCTGCGCCGATAAAATCTGGAGCCGCAAAGCGTACAACGCCAGGGGAACATGCCGATGAGGCGAAAGAGAAAATCCTGCAACCCGTGACGGGTGGCACGGTGACACGTCTCAGAGGAACAATACCGGCAGTGCATCCGGGCCGCTGAGCGGTATCTGCGGGTCGGCTCGAGCATGCGCCACCGGTAGTCATTCGCTGCGTCGCGGCGCCGAAGCAGTCAGCACGCCGCGGTCGTTAGGAAGCAACGGGAGCCAACATGTTCGCGTCGCGGGCCAACACCCATCTGCCGTTGTGTTTCCTGAGGATCGACAGCGTATGGCCCGATCGCGTGATCGGCGGACCTCCGCCCGGCGGGGTGGCAACGACGGTGAGCTTCGTCCACATGAAGGCCCAGTCACCAAGCACCCTGATCTCCTGAATATCGCTGGTCCCGTCAAACGTGGCCGCCTTGTTTCCGCCTTGTGCGCGCGCAGCAGCGGCAAAGCCGGCCTTTCGCATCACGGGTTGGCCCGGCATAAGGAACACGATGTCATCGGACATCAAGGAAAGCACCGTGTCAATGTCCCCGGACTTCGTGGCCCTGATCCAGGTCGATACGAGTTCACGAATTTCTTCCTCATCGTTTTGACCGGGCATTGTGCTGAAAGGCTATGCTCTCAAAGCGATCCGAGTCAACGGCTCGATTGGCTCACTTTCAACCTCAAACGCTGCCCAGCGCCAGGGATTTTCAGAGTGGGAGCCGGAGGAAGGACCGCATGTCCGGATCAAGACAGGTTGTTCGTGGTGCGATTCCCGCCTGGGAAGCAGGAGTCCTCCAGCTCTTCGCTCGACCTTGTGAACCATCGAATATTTCGTCGACAGCGGCGGCCGCCGCCGTGCGAATTGCGACGGCATATAGCTTGCGTGATCATTTTATCGTTGGCTTGGCGCCGTGCGGATAGATTCAAACACGCATACACAGGAAAACTGGAGGAGGAATACCCATGCGATATCCCTTGAAACTCGCCGCAACAACGCTGCTGTTGGCATTGTCAGGTTGTGCGTTGACGAGCCGGGCGCCGGATTTTAACGGGCTGAAGGACATCGACGGATCGGATGCCGTGCACATCAACATGACGAAGGCCGCAATACACTTTGCCGTCGTGCAGCCTTTCATCGGCGACGCTTCCCTCAAAGGGGCCGTCCGCGATTTTACCCAAGAGGCTAAAAAGGAAGGCGCGGAGCGGGTGAGGATCGTCCAATCCAATGAGACCACCTTGTGGTGGATTTTGCCTCCCGTGAGCTTCTTGTTTACGCCCAAGTTCACGAACGTGGCAGGGGAGGCGCTGCTAGCTTACGACGACACGACGCCGCAAAAGGAAATGGAGTCGAAGGCGGAAAATCTGAAAGCCGACTGAGACGGTAGAGCCGAGTGGCGGCTTCAATGGAGCGGGTGACACTGCGTCCGCTCCCTTTACCTATGGCGCATCAGGGTTTCTTCGGCGACAGCCGTTCCTCTTTGCCGAAGTTCCAATCGTCTCCGCACGGCCACGTATGTCTGAGGTCCGTTGGCGGACCACAACCGGACCGAGTGTACGTGGCCGAGCGAGCGGAGAGGTAGTGCGGTCGAGCAGTAGCGCGGAGCAAGCGAAGGCATCGGCTCTCAGTTCGCTCCTCCCGTGCTCACATAGCTCTTTCTGTACGTGGTCACCTTTTCGAGATAGTTGCGCGTTTCCTGGTAGGGAAGGTTGGCGCGCAGCTTCTCGTACAGGGCGGACGGTTGCAGCCCGTTGATCTGCTGGACGGCGGTCGTGCGGTTCTTGGAGAATGTCCGCAGGACGTTGCCCGGTCCCGTATTGTACGCGGCGATGACGCAATATTCGCGGGAGATGTCGTTCGCCACCTCGTCGAGTTGATTGAACATCAGCACGTTCAAGTAGGCGGTGCCGAGTTCGACGTTGTTCTGCGGGTCGAAGAGATAGTCACGGGTGGGGGCAACGTCCGCACCCTTCGCCCGGCGATAGGCTTCCCGCCCGCCGCTCGTCGGTACCAGTTGCATGAGTCCATACGCCGGCACCGAACTGACCGCGTACGGATTGAAATTACTCTCCGTCCGGATGATCGCGAAGATGAGGCTTGGACTCATCTTGTACTCTCCGGCGTAACGGAGAACGAGCGCCCGGTATTTCTCCGCCTGTTTATGCGGAAGGTTCACCACCATGTTCATCGTGACGAACATCGCTTCTTTCTTGTCTCCGTCCTGCTCGATGACTCTCGTGCCGAGTTTCTTTTCCACTAGATATTGAGCGAAGGCTTCGGCGTCCGCCTGCGTACGCAGCGGTTTCCCCTGTTGATCCAGTACCAGTCCGAGCAGATAGGGCTCGTCCCCGCTGTTGACGGGGATTTCCTTGTCGGAAAAGACATCCACGACCCGCGGATCTTGAGGCGTCAATAACGTGACCGCCACGGCGCGGCTCAAGCTTTCGCGCGGAGTTTTCTCATCCAGGGTTTCGACAGTGATCTGTCCGCGGTCGAAATCGACGATGGCGCGGCTGCGGTAGTTGTTGGTGTACTTTACATACTTTTTCTTCTCGGGCAGCTTGACCTCTTTCGGACCCCACTTATCGCGGACATTGCCGCTGAGCGCATCGTAAAGGGCCTGGAAGTCTCGCTGGGCGGTGCGAAGATCGCGGAGCACCTGTTCCGGATCCCGGGCATATTCATCGAGGCGGCGCTTGGCGATTTGCGAGGGGTCTTTTCCCCCGATGATCGCCAGAACGTCCCTTCCTGTCCGGCCGGCCACTGCCTGTTCGGTGGCCTTGAGCATGCGATCGCTTGACTCGCAGCTCGTGAGAGTGAGAGCGATGAGCAGTAGTGCCACGTCGCGCAATGTTGGACGCAACATGGCCAGCATTCTACTACAGGAGCAAAATGTATTCCTCTCGAAGGTAGACTCATCGGAGATACACTTGTTACGCGCGAAAGGTTTTCTACCCTAGGCCAAAAGATTAATTAAAAAAATTTTACCACAATCTTACCGACGATCGATTGAGGATGAGTTACATTCAGCACGCATGCATGTCCTCCTCAGAGAAGTTGCGCTTCTCCTGGTTCTCCTCGTCGGTTGGGACACTGTTGGAGCGGCCGGAATCGACTGGCAAGCCGGCCCAAAACCAGCGGACCTGTCCTGGTACCAGGCCAGCATCACGCCAACGGTCGATGGGGCTCCGATGGCTCCGCCCAGCGTGAGGAACCTGCCGCGCGATCAGGAGCGCCCGCGCTCGCAAGGAATTCTTGCCACGACGAGCATGCTGAAGGGAGCGTTCTCGACGGAAACGGAGGTCGTTGCTAATAAGCCAAGTCTTGGCGAAGAGCCGGCCGCCCGTATGATGCGATTCGGAGTCACCGGGGCAAAGGGGGTCGTGCGCTACGGCATGACCTATCGTACGGCGGATCAAAGCTTTTATGAAGCACCCGGGCAGGAGCAGAAGGAGGCTTGGGGCGAGTGGAAGAACGGAGCGATGGCGATTCGCAGTACCATCGGGCAGCGGACTCGCCTGGACGCGCATGCGACCGGAAATCGCCTGGAACAGGGTTATAACCGCATCGATGCCTCATGGAATCGGCCTGCATGGCCGCACCTGGGGCTGAGTTATGTTCACAACGGGGCCAGCAACACCATGGACGCCTTGAGCTTGTTTCCCCAGAGGGCCAGCCGTGACCGGCTCGAGGCGGCCGTCGGCTATCGCGGCGGCATCTGGGACGCTACGCTGTCATCCGGCTATGGGACGGAAACGGATCTCCTGCAGCACGCGGCAGACAGCCGTGTGCAAACGGAAACTTTGACGGCGTCCTTCCGTCCGGCCAACGTTCTGACCATCACTCCCGTGGTCGGCTACCGAATCGAACAGCAGCCATGGACGGGCTCGCGGATAAATTCTCCCTCCGCATCTCTTTCGTTGAAGTACATACAAAATCCACGGCTCAGCATGACGGCGATGGGGAACTATTTCAGCATGCGATCGAGCGATAGACTCGTCGATTTTGACATGATCGGAGGCAAGGGCGTGCTGACGTGGGAATTCCAACCGGTGAGCGAATGGAAACCGCAGCTCACGGTGGAAGGCGGTTATAATTTACAGGTCAACCGACTGATGCCCTCGAGCCAAACCGAAAACCTTTCCGGCCTCCTCCGTCTCGTGCTGGCCACGATGTAAACAAGCCTCTGTAAGCCATTCACACTTTCAGCCATACATAGGAGGAGAGCGTTGAAGATTAGGCGGCGATGCCTGAGTGCGGCTTATCACCGGTGTCCTTGCCGTCAGGGCTCGGAACAGTGCGAGTGCGGGGCCATACCTGACGAAACTCGGCTAACGCCTTTGGTCCGAGGAAGACGAAGCCGATCACGCATGCCGCCAAGGTGATGAGTTTCAACATTGCAGGTGCCCTCTATAGAAAAGTTTACACCACTCTAGCTCGATCGGCCGTTGCCGGTCGCCTGGGAAGCTCTCTAGAAATAGCATTGGCATTGCGAGCGAAGATTGGCGGGCCCTGCCGCTGATCAGGCCATCCGGCTTCGCACCCCGCCCGGCGTCGGGACCCCGCTGCAGGCGAACGATCGTTCGAAGCCACCCCCTAGAAAGAGAAAAACAGAGGGTGTCAATCGGGCGAAGCGCGCCTTACGGTTCGCCGAGCACCTGAACGCAGCGCGAGCCTACCAACAGGATGTAGAACTCAGTCAGTTGAATTGTGCGGATGCGGGTTATAGTCGTCCGGCGATTCAGATTAATCCGCGAGCGAAACTCACCGACGTCTCCATATGGCCTTCCATCCTTGAGCGCGTAGTCGATCCTGTTCGTACCCAATCCAAAACCGAGAATAATGGGCGTGCAGTCTTCGCCCATCAGAACATCCTTCACGTCGGCGTCCGTCGGCTGAAGTTCATTCGTGATGTTAATGCAACCGGATACGAGTAGGGTGAAGAGGAAGGTGAGCATACATCGCATAACTTTGGTGGTGTCCTCCTTGGACAGGGGCGTTCGCAAATACTATCCCATAGGCTTGCCACAACCCGCGACTAAGCCCTTCGATTGCTGCTTGTACTGTCTTCTCACGTGGAGGGAGGGACACGCAAGGGCAACACTCTCATTTGTCGAAAAACCTTTTGAGAGGATACCGACACACGGGCATTTCGCCAGACTGCGTTGTCTCTCTACGATCTCGACGTGTGGCGATGTGAGTGCCCGCCGTGTTCGCCCGATGGGTTATGGTCGTGGCAGTGCCGGTATGGAGGGTGGCTATGCGCGCGGGAACGTGCCGATCTGGGGGCCTTTCTCACCTATCCACCCGCCGCGCCACCCGCCGCGCCGAAACGCGGCTTTCAGGCCTGCCCAGGGCAGGGTGGGGGAACGAGGGTGGTCGGGGACAGGACCCGCACTCTTGTTTTTGTGGGGCCACGGAGGGGTGGTTAGCGACCCGCCTCATAATTTCCCGAAATTCCGGTCCCAAAACTCCCTCACCCTGCCCATATGCTCTTCGATATCCGTATTCAAATGCCTCGCCCCCGCCTGCCAATCGTCGGTGGTGTAGCCGACCCGCCGCGCCAGGAAAATGAATTCTTCCGAAGCGGGAGGCGGAAGGACAAGATCCTTGGCATGGCCGCGAACCATTCGCAGACCGTCGATGAGCATCCGGATGAATAGATAGGCTTTCCGTAAGTGTTCGCCGTCCTGCCGGCTGACAATCCCGGTTTCTACCAGCCCGGCGAGGGCGTGCATGGCATTCGGCGTCCGCAATACTTCAAAGCGATGGCCATGCATGAGCTGAAGATATTGAATGGCGTATTCGATATCGACGACGCCGCCTGGACTGAGCTTGGCATTGACGGTCCCGCCCTCGACCAACTGCTTGAGTTGCTGCCGGCGGAGGTCTAGGGCGGCAGCGACATCCCAAGGCGCGCCACTGTACACGTATCGGTCTCGATGGGCTTCGACTTGTTTGCCAAGGCCGGCATCGCCGGCAACATGGCGAAGCTTGATCATGGCCTGCCGTTCAAATGGAGCTGCCAGGCCGTCAGGACTATAGTAGCTGGTGATTTCGTCGAGGGGATTGGCCAAAAAGCCTTTTCCGCCATGCGGCCGCAGCCGGACGTCGAGATGGAAGATCCCTTCCTGCTTAGCCTCGATCCACTGCAACAGCTCTTGGGCGAGCCGCTCGAAGTACTCACTGTTTTCGATACCGGCTTTCCCGGTCGTACGGCCGGCGCCTCCATACACAAACAAGACTTCTATATCCGATGCATAGCCCAACTCGCGGCCGCCGAATTTGCCCGCACCCATGATGGCGAACGCGCATGGCTTGCCATCGGACAATCGGGGGGTGCCGTAGAGCTTGTTGAGCTTTGCCTGACAGTCCTTCAGGCTGCGTTCGACGATCACTTCCGCCAATTGAGTGAGCGCCTGCGAGAAGTCGGGAAGGCTCGTGTCCGGCTCGACGATGTGCTTCATGTCGATTCGGAACAGTTCCTGGTCCTTGAAGCGATTCAAGGCCTCCTTCCGTCCGGCGTCGTCTTTGGCACGGTCCACGGCACGGTCGAGAGCCTTTTTGAGGGCGGCCCGCGGCGTCATCAACGGCGCATGGCGATAATCGTGAAGCAGCGGAACGAGATGGTCGTGCTGGCGGCGGAGAAAGTCCTCCCAGAGAAAATCGCTGGCGCCGAGCAGCTTCGCCAAGAGCGGAAACGTTTTCTTGTCGCTCAGAAACGCAAGAGCTTCCTCTCGCGCCTTGCCTGTGGTCTCTTGCACCGTAAGATCGAGAAATTGGTCGAAGGCTTCCAGGGCCTTCGTCGGGTCCGGAGCCCAGGTCAAGGCATGGGTAAACTGCTTGATCAGGACGGCCGTCAGGCGCAACTGCTGCTGCTCTGACTGCTCGGTCAGTTTCTGACCATAGCGATTTCGCACGGCAAAGCGATCGTGCAGCTTGCCGCCTTCCATGTTGATCCTGGCCTGGCTGATGTACACGTTCCGCATCGCGAGCGCATTGGCGAACGCATATAAAAAAGCCGGCGTGTCGTCCGACCGGATATCCATGATCGTGTCGGTCGGCGATTGGCTATTGTCGAACGTGATCTGGACCGGGTGCAGTAGGCCGCTGAATGAGCTCCGGCGCTTGCCTAGATGTTCGACGAGATGGCGATTGACTGCCTGCCGCGCATCCTCGAACTTGCCTTCGTCCAGAAAGTTGATCAACGAGCGGAGTTCGGCCGCAAAACGGGCTTGATCGTCCGGCGTGAACGAGGCATCGCCGACGGGCTCGGCGCGAAAAACATCCACGATCTTCTTGCGGCTCAAGCCGGGACGCAGCTTCGGGCGCTGGCGCGGGCCCCCTCCGTATGAAAATTTCGCCGGCGGACCGCTCGGCGTAGCTTCGGTGAAGGTATAGATCTGGCCCTCCGCGATGTTCAGTCCAAAGGCCGAGAGCAGGCCGCAGATCGTCGCGAATTCGGCAAAATAATCGTAGGCGACGACCGTGAGATCAAAGTGGCCGTCGCGAGGTTCGCTGATAGAGCATTCGCACAGATGCTCCGGCGTCAACATCGCCGCGAGTCGAATATGCTGCGCCACCGTTGGAACCGGAATCCGGCGAAAGTATTCACCATCCATCCGGGTCACGAAATCACGGAGGATATCCGATGGCACATCCGCGCAAAGTGGGGTAAGGGACTGAAGCAGATCTTGGCGATCGGCGACGGCCATGGGGCCGTCAGTATAGCGCAGGACCATTCGTTGTGTGCAATGCGTTCGTTGTATGGGATGGACGGTGACAGTATAATGCCGCCGCGACAGGGCGTTGAAGGGCTGTCCGCCACGTTCTCGCATCGCTCAGATCCTCAACGTACTGAACAACGTACGTCTCGGACCTTCGCTCGCTGCGGCCTTGCCTGCAGCCCTTTTGACCGTCAGGCAATCACCGTTTTGCCGAGGAGAGCTTGGGGACAAAAAAGGCAGATCACAAGGCGCGCGGACCGCGACAATCTTCCAAGCCGGCAGAGGTTCTACTGAAACCGGCCTTGCGGAGGCCCGATCCGACACCGCTTTTGCTGGCCTCCGAGCGCGATCCGCAGGATGTACGCGGGATCCTTGCCGCCTACGGGGTTACGGATATCGGGCAGGCCGACCGCAATCTCCAATCCATGGCCGGCGAGCCGCATGAGCGTCATCAATTGGCCGCCATCCTGCCGATATTGATGGAATCGATTGCGGGCACTGCCGATCCTGACCAGGCGCTGAACCATTGGGAGCGACTTCTCGAGACCGTCACGCGCTCCACGTTTCTCGACTACCTGCGGAGTTCCCCCCGAATGCTCGATCTGCTGTCCACCATCTTTGGAAACAGCGATTCACTCGCCTTTACGATCATCCGCGATCCGATGCTGGTCTACTGGCTGGCCGAAGAGGACGTCCTCTCGAAACCTTCGACGAGAGACGGCCTGGAGCGTGCACTCCAGAAGCAATTGGCCCGCCTCACGGTGACAGAGCTCAAGCTGGTCGTGCTTCGCCGGTTCCGACGGCGCGAGATGCTTCGCATCGGGGTGCGCGACCTCCTGCGGCTGGCCGATGTGCCCGAGACGACAGCCGCGCTCTCGGATTTGGCCGCGCTCTTGATTCATGCCGCGTATCAAATTATCGATGCCGACTTGCGCCGGCAATATGGCCGCCCTATGCATAAGAACCGCCAAGGAAAATGGGTGGAGACGGGCTTCGCGGTCATCGGGATGGGAAAGCTCGGCGGCCACGAGCTGAACTATAGTTCGGACGTCGATTTGATCTACGTCTATGGATCGCATGATGGAGAGACGCGGGCAACAGGGTCTACGGCAGAGTCTGCGGCTGCCGGCATTTCGAATGAAGAATATTTCGAGATTCTGTCCAGGGAGCTCACGAAGGCTTTGACCGAGCCGACAAGGGAAGGCCACGTGTTTCGCGTGGATTTGCGGCTTCGCGCCGAGGGGTCCGTCGGACAACTGGCCCGTTCGTTGGAGGACTATCGAAAGTATTATGCAACCCGCGGACAGATCTGGGAGCGGCTGGCGCTGGTGAAGGCCTGGCCGGTCGCGGGCTCGGGGGCAGTGGGTAAGGCCTTCCTCAACATCGTGCGGTCATTCATTTTCGGAACGAGCACGCTCAAGCCCGGCTTGTCAGCCGCAATGGGCGTCATCGAAGACGTGCGGGCGGTCAAGGAAATGATCGACGCCAAAATGGCCGGTCGTGGACATGAGCATCGAAACGTCAAGCTTGGAACGGGCGGTATCCGGGAAATCGAGTTCCTGTTACAGACCATCCAGGTGCTGGCCGGGAAGGAATCCCCGGCTCTGGTCAA
>JBKPSD010000078.1:0-34669 GCA_046734935.1 Nitrospirota bacterium | reverse complement strand
GGCTGGTATCATGCCGCCACGACGGTTCGTCTGGCTGTGAAGGACAAGGCATTGATGGACCAGATCATCAAGGCTTCTCAGGAACTGGTAGCCATGGTAGTAAGCCTCGTTGGCCGGACGATCACCGGATTCAAGCTCTTGAAGGGTGATTAAATTTCTGACGAGATTTCATATTTTCATACTGTTGAAGGAGGATGCGATTATGAAGTTTCATATGAAAGGCTGGGCGCTCGCGGCCGCCGTTGCGCTGGTGGTTTCGATCGCCTCGACGGCCATGGCGATCGAATCGTTTCAGGAGCGTTTCGAGTGGGGGGACATGAGCAAGCCGACGACCCTTCAGGGTCGTGTGATCGTCCTCGATCCGTATGATGAAGCCGTGTGGATCAATGTTGCAGTCTTCGGCGGTAACGCGGAGAGCGGCCTCTTCTGGCAGAAAGTCCATCCGGGAAAGAATCTCAAGTTTTACGCTGACAAAGGGGCCTGGGAAGAATTGAAGAAGATGGGTCGGGTCCATGCCGGACCGGCCGCAGCGAAGGAAGTTCCGCCCGGAAGCACGACCGACTTGATCGAGTTCACCGTGGTCGAGACAGAGCAGAATCACCGCGTGATTCAGTCCGTCAAGAAGCTTCCGGAAATTGCCGGGGCTCCCGGGAAGACCATGAGCATTTCGGCGCTTCGGCTGAAGGATTGCGTCGGAAAGAATGAAATGGAAGCTGGTTGCTACGCCGCCAAGCAGCAGCTGAACACCTCTCCAAAGACGCCGGATGGCGCGCAGATGCCGATGCATTACGACGTCCTTACTCCTGACAAGAAGCCTCTCGGCGGCTTGATTCCTTGGACGGCGAAATACAATTTGCCCGGCGGCAAGTAATTCCGTAGCGCCGGTAATCCTGCAGAGGCGGTAGCTCGTATGAGTTACCGCCTTTTTCTTTGTCGACTGGGCGCCGAGAGAACGCGGTTTCTGTAACTACTCATCCCAGTGCGCCAATTTCTTACTCGCCCGCCGATAGCTCTTCAATCGTTCGTCCCCGACGCAATCTTAGCCAGTCAAAAAGGACGTGCCCCTGCGTTAAGAGGCTCAACGTACAATCAAGTGAGTTGCCATCGCGATCGTTGTTGAGGGAGCGCTATCTCACTGTGGATCGGCGGCACGTTTTTGGAGGTCCGCTAGACGATTGAGTGCGTCGAGGGGAGTGAGAGAAAACAGGTCGATTTGCCTTACCTCATCGATGAGTGGGTGGGGATGAGGAAGGCTGGATCGAGACGCCTCGTTCTGCGGCTTGACGTCGGCGTTTGATTGTTCCAGCTGGTTCAAGACTTGCTGTGCACGATCGATCACGAGAGCGGGCAGTCCTGCGAGCTTGGCGACATGGATGCCATAGCTCCGGTCGGCACCGCCTGGTACGATCTTTCTCAGAAAGACCACGTCGCCATCACGCTCCTGGACCGCAACGCGATAGTTCCGGATGCCTG
The DNA here is from genome assembly GCA_046734935.1 of Nitrospirota bacterium. Classification (GTDB taxonomy): domain Bacteria; phylum Nitrospirota; class Nitrospiria; order Nitrospirales; family Nitrospiraceae; genus Nitrospira_C. The sequence goes on along the minus strand of JBKPSD010000078.1, from coordinate 33,196 downwards.
GCCGCAGCGTTTCCAATTGAGTCATCTCGTGATAGTGGGTGGCAAACAGCGTTCGAGCGCCGAGCTGGCGCTGATCATGAATGTATTCTGCAATCGCCCACGCGATGCTCAATCCATCATAGGTGCTGGTTCCGCGGCCGATTTCGTCCAACAGGATCAGGCTGCGCTTGCTTGCACAGTTGAGGATTTGGGCGCTCTCGATCATTTCGACCATGAAGGTGCTTTGGCCGGCAGCAAGGTTGTCCGACGCTCCTACGCGGGTAAAAATGCGGTCTACAAGTCCGACGTGAGCCTCGGAGGCTGGAACAAAGCTTCCGATTTGCGCGAGCAGCACGATGAGAGCCACTTGTCTCAAATAGGTGCTTTTCCCGGCCATGTTCGGCCCGGTTAGGATGATCAAGCGGTTCTCGTTATCGTCGACCAAGGTGTCGTTGGGCACGAATTGGAGGTCGGAGCTCAGTTGTTCCACCACCGGATGACGGCCTTCGATGATGCGAAGGAATCCCGAGTCATCGATCGTCGGTCTCACATAGCGATTCAGAGCCGCGGTTTCAGCCAAGCCGGCCAAGGCGTCGACCATAGCCAGCGACCTCGCCATCGCCTGCAGGCGTGAGCCTTCTCTTGCGAGCCGCTCCCGGACTTCGACGAATATGTCGCTCTCGAGCGCGAGGACTTTCGATTCGGCGCCCAACACCCGCTCTTCCAGCTCTTTCAGTTCCTGCGTCATGAACCGTTCGGCATTCGCAAGCGTCTGCTTTCTGACGAAATCAGCAGGTACCTTTGAGAGATTCGTTTTCGTGACTTCGATGTAGTAGCCGAACACCTGGTTGTAACGGATTTTCAGCGAGTCGATTGCAGTGCGTTCCCGTTCTTTCGACTCGAGTGCTGCGATCCAATCCTTGCCTTCCGCACGCGCCTTGCGCAGTTCGTCCACCCTAGGGTCGTATCCGGCGCGGATAACGTTGCCATCGCGTAGTGCCAAAGGGGCTTCAGGATCAACGGCCGCTTCGATAAGGTCGTAAAGGTCCCGGCAGTCATCCCATTGGTCGTGCTGTCCCGCTAGGAGGGAAGAGCGGCAGGGTGCCAGCTGTTCGCGCAGGGCGGGGAGTGCGCTCAACGATTCCTTCAGCGCCAGTAGCTCGCGGGGTCCTGCAAGACCGAGGGTCAGCCGCGTGCTCAAGCGCGCGATGTCCTGCACTCTTCGCAGCGCCGTTCGGATGGTCACGCGTTCCGCTATGCGATTCTTCAGTTCTGCAACCGCATCCTGCCTTGCCTCGAGCGCCCGCAACTCGATCAATGGCCGCAAGAGCCACTCCCGGAGCAATCGGCTGCCCATAGCGGTGCTCGTTCGATCGATCACGGAAAGCAAGGTCGCGGGCCGGCCGTGGGATGTTTCATGTGCAGAGCCGAAGGGACGGACCAATTCCAGGTTCCGGATCGTGGCGCTGTCGAGATGCATGGCCTCGTGATTACGGCGTCGAACCAGGCGGCGCACATGCGTCGGCAGTGCAGCCGGATGACTTTCGCGGAAGTAGCGCCAGACCGCTCCCGCAGCTCCAAGGGAAGCCGTCAAGTCATGGCAACCGAATGCCTCGAGCGACTGCACTCCAAAATGCTTGCTTAGTAGCTTCGAGGCTTCCTCGCGATCAAACCAGGTCGTGGCGCATTCACAGACTCTGACGCCTTGAAGCTGTGAGCGCAGCCAGTGCAGGGTGGCGTCCGTATCTGCAACGAGCACTTCCCTCGCCTGCACTCGAGCCAACTCGTCCAGGAGTTGCTGATCCGGTCCCTCCTGCTCGATGACCCAAAATTCGCCCGTCGTCGCGTCGAGCGCCGCCAACCCCCAGCAAGCCCCACTTCCTCGGCGCTCAGCCCGCCCAACGGCGGCGAGGAAGCTTGATTCAGCCGGATCGAGAAACTCGGTGTCGACCAGTGTGCCCGGCGTGTACAGCCGCACGACCTCTCGACGGACAAGACCCTTGGCCACTTTAGGGTCTTCCACTTGTTCACATAAAGCGACCGTGCGTCCGGCGTTCAACAGTTTGGCGATGTAGCCGCGGGACGCATGATAGGGGACGCCGCACAGCGGGACCGGATCGGTGCTCGACTTGTCCCGCGAGGTTAGGGCTATGGAGAGGAGTTTCGAGGCCGCTTCAGCGTCCTCGTAGAACATTTCGTAGAAATCCCCGACTCTAAAGAAGAGAATGGCTTCCGGATACCCGCGCTTGATCTCGCGATATTGCCGCATCAGCGGCGTGTCATCGTGGTCACTCATCGGAGCCTTCACGCAACGGCACGTCCCCGGGCACCGGCGGGGCCGTTCGACCCGTCAGTTTTTCGACTGAATGGCGCAGCCGCTCGAGATCCACTTCGGCTTCCTGCAAGGCTTTGGTCTTTCGCCGCAGCTCAATGCGGCCTTTGACCCACGGCGGGAAGAGGAGAATCACGGAGACCAAAAGTCCGATGGCGAATCCCGCCAAGATCGGTTTGTAGATCGGCGTTGAGGCCTCAAACAATCCGAAAAAATAGCGGAGCGTGACTTCCTGTTCCTGATTTTGGAGAAAAAAGGCCAGAGACAACAACAGGAGCGTGCCGACGAGAATGACACGAATCATGAGGATGATTTGCCCTTCGCGCTTTCCGTCCGCCTGGAGCGGGTAGATCTCGTCGAGAGCCCCTGAGAGTGTTTAATGCGAGTCAGCAAGGCAGCAGACAGCGGTCCAGTCGCCCTAAATTGAATAGTTCTACTCTGAACGGTGTGATGGCGCAACTCCATTTCCAGGCGGTCCGGAGGGAGGAGAGCCAGTGCTTTGTCGGCCCATTCAACGGCGACGACAGTCGATCCGGACAGATAGTCATCGAGACCGATCGATTCCGTGTCTCGCAATGAATCGATACGATACAGATCGACATGAGCCAGCGGGAGCCGTCCACGATACTCATGGAGGAGCACAAATGTCGGGCTGCTCACCGCCTCTGCGGCCGCGCCGAGCCCTGCGGCAATCCCCCGGACCAACGCGGTTTTCCCTGCTCCAAGCGTACCGAATAAGGCCAGGAATTCCCCCCCCATCAGGACAGACCCGATAAGGCGGCCGAGTTGATCCGTTTCACGGGGCGAAGAGAGCGACCGGCGCCAGGTCCCGCGCGTCCGGGGCGGCGTAAGCCGGGAAGACGACCCAGGTCGATGTTCAGCCGGTGACCGCTTTGAGCGCATAGGGGATCTGTTCCACGAGGTCCCCGGCGATCATGCCGGCAAATCCGAGGCGCCGAGCGGCGAGATCGCCCGCGGCACCATGGAGAAAAGTGGCGGCACAGGCCGCTTCCCACGAGGGAACGCCTTGCGCCAGGAGTCCTACAATCATGCCCGTCAGCACATCTCCGGTTCCAGCCGTGGCCATGCCGGGATTGCCGGTCGGACACACCATCACCAGACCATCGGGCCTGGACACCACCGTACGGGCGCCTTTCAGCACCAGAAACACGCCTCGTTCACGTGCGAACCGCCTTGCGGTGCCCAGTCGATCTGCGTTGACGCTCTGCGAGGTGGCGTCGACCTCCAACCTGGCCATCTCACCGGGATGCGGAGTCAGTATCGGAGGAATTTTGCACTGCGTCAGCAATGCCGCTCGGCTCGCCAAGGCATTGAGCGCATCGGCATCGAGCACGGAGGGACGGTCGAGGTGTTTCATCAAGGCTTGAACCAACTCGACGGTCTCCGGGTGCGTCGAGAGGCCGGGCCCAATGGCGATGGCCGTTCGAGCTTGCATGAAGGCGAGAATCCGATCCAATCCTGCGCGTCCCAGCGTGCGGGCCTTCGTTTCGGGAAGCGGAGCAGTCATGGCCTCGAGAAGTTTTGCCTCGAGGACGTCGTTGACGCTGGCAGGCACGCCAACGGTGACCAATCCGGCCCCTGTTCTCAGCGCTGCCCTCGCTGCCAGCGCAGCAGCACCGGTCTTGCCGACCGAAGCCGCCAGAATTCCCGCATGTCCGTACGTGCCCTTGTGCGAGGACGCGGGGCGGGGAGGCAGGGCGGCACGGATGTCCGCCCCCGTCATCAGCAGCGTCCGGCCATCGAGCTCGTTCACATAGGCGGTTGGAATTCCGATGTCGATCACATGGATTTCGCCGGCGTGATCGATGCCTGCTCCCAGATACAAACCTACTTTGGGAAGACCGAAGGTGACGGTGGCTGTCGCCCGTACGGCATGACCGAGTAGTCGACCATCGTCGGCGTTGATGCCGGAGGGCATATCGATGGCCACGATCGGCCTGTCAGCCCGATTCATCAACCGGATGGCATCGCCGAATACGCCGGTCACCTCGCTTGAAAGGCCCGTGCCTAGAAGCGCATCAATGAGAACATCACTTCCGGCGAGCAGTGCTTCGGCCTGCTCCTTTGATCGGAACTGTGCGGTTGCCGACGCTCCTCCGACCCGGACCCAGCGGCGATACATGGCGGCGGCGTCACGGCTCAGGGCCGAAGCCGAGTCCATCAGCAGCACCTTTACGATGGCTCGGCGGCGGCGGAGGAGCCTGGCGACGACCAATCCGTCGCCGCCATTATTCCCCCTGCCGCAGACAATGGTCACTCGCTTACCCGCCACCGGTGCAAACAGGCTTTCGATGACGTCCGACGCTCCAGATCCTGCGCGCTCCATCAAGGTCAGGCTCGGCACCCGCGCCTCCATGATCGTGCGTCGGTCCAGGGCTCGCATCTCTATCGCTGTCACGATGTTCATCTTGCGGCCTGCGCTCCGCTGTAGTGCTGGGGGGGTCGGGCTTGGATCAGCTCAACAGCGCCTTCATCTCGCGCACTGCCTCATTGAGACCGACGAGAACGGCTCGCGCTATGATGCTGTGTCCGATATTGTATTCCACGATTTCGGGGATATGGGTCAAGCGCTTGACGTTTTGATAGTTCAATCCATGGCCGGCGTTCACGCCCATGCCGAGCTTATACGCCAGTTTGGCCGCCTGGGTGAGGGCTTCGAACTCGGCATCCGCCTCTTTTGATCGCTTTGCGTTGGCATAGCGTCCGGTGTGAAGCTCGATAAAGTCCGCCGAGAGTTTATGGGCGGTTCTGATGTGGCCGAGATCCGGTTCGATGAACAAGCTCACCGGGATTCCGCCATCATGCAACAGCGTGATGATCTGCTGGAGGCGGTCTTTATGATTCGGGACGTCGAGTCCGCCCTCGGTCGTCAACTCCTGGCGCTTTTCCGGAACGAGCGTGACCAGATCCGGCTTGATTGTCAGCGCGATTTTAGCCATCGTCTCGTCCGCCGCCATTTCCATATCCAGTTTTGTCCGGACGGTGTCCCGTAACAGGCGTAGATCCCGGTCTTGAATATGCCGGCGATCTTCCCTTAAATGCACGACGATGCCGTCTGCTCCCGCCAGCTCCACCAAGACGGCCGCCGCGAGGGGGTCAGGGTCCACTCCCCCGCGTGCTTGGCGCAGGGTGGCGACATGATCGACATTGACACCGAGTCGGGCCACAATAGACCTCCGGTTGGTGTTGGCGACGAGGGAAATCGGGATTGAGCGAGGACGTGCGGTCGCCGCTGTTGTAACAGAAAGCTCTTCCGAGGGGCAAGGCTCCGGCTCGAAGGCGCTGACGCAGTGAGCCGCGTGCGGAACCCCGCTGAATCACAAGATAATTTGACTCTATAGGATGCCGCAATTACAATAGGCCTCCATCGCACAGGGTAGGTCATTTCTGCCCCGGCTTGAAGAGTTCGACAGCGCACGGTCATGGGATTGTCAGATAATTTTTACCGGCTCAAGCGGCTCCCCCCGTACGTCTTCGCTCAGGTTCAGAGCCTTAAACTCGAAGCCCGCCATCGGGGTGAGGACATTATTGACTTCGGCATGGGCAACCCTGATCAGCCCACGCCCAGCCACATCGTGGACAAGATGATCGAGGCCGCCAGGAAGGGCAAGAACCACCGGTACTCGGCCTCGCGCGGCATTACCAAACTTCGGCATGCGATTGCCGCGTGGTATCAGCGCAACTACGACGTCGAACTTGATCCAGAAACCGAAGCCATCGTCACGATCGGCTCGAAGGAAGGTCTCGCCCATCTGTCTCTGGCCATGATCGGCCCTGGCGATGTGGTGCTCACGCCCACGCCGACCTATCCGATTCATATGTACAGTTTTATCATCGCCGGCGGAGAAGTACGCGGCATCGAGCTCCGTCAGGACAGCGATTTCTTCGACGATCTCCAGCGGGTGTACCGGCAGACGCTCCCACGGCCCAGAATTCTGGTCATTAATTTTCCGCACAACCCTACGACGGCTATCGTCGATCTCGAGTTCTTCAAAAAAATCGTGGCGTTCGCGAAAGAGCACCATGTCATCGTGATCCATGATCTGGCCTACGCCGATCTGGTCTTTGACGGGTATCGAGCGCCGAGTTTTCTTCAAGTCCCCGGCGCCAAAGACGTCGGCGTGGAGTTCTACACGCTCTCCAAGGCCTATAACATGCCGGGTTGGCGCGTGGGCTTCTGCGTGGGCAACCGGGAGGTCGTGGGAGCGCTTGCGAAGATCAAGAGTTATCTCGACTACGGAATTTTCCAGCCGTTGCAGATCGCCAGCGTCATCGCACTCAATGGGCCTCAAGACTGCGTCAAAGAAACGGTCCAGCGGTATCAGAAACGACGCGATGTCCTGGTCGGGGGCTTGAATCGGATCGGGTGGAACGTTAATAAACCGCTCGCCACGATGTTCGTCTGGGCTAGAATTCCCTTGCCTTATCGACACATAGGTTCGCTCGAGTTTTCCAAGCTGCTGCTGCGCGAGGCCAAAGTTGCCGTCTCTCCCGGCATCGGCTTCGGCGAGGGCGGCGATGAATATGTGCGCTTCGCGCTCGTTGAGAACGAGCACAGAACCCGCCAGGCCGTTCGAGGAATCAGGAAGGCTTTGAAGCTCGACGGGGGAGAGGAATGATTTCGAGGGTCGGCGTCGGCGTGGTGGGCTTCGGCACGGTCGGTACCGGTGTCATCAAAATACTGCTGGAAAATGCGGGATTGATCCGCCGGCGCGTGGGCGTGCCCATTGAGCTCGTTCGCGTCGCAGATCTCGACGTGGTTAGGGACCGCGGAATCACGCTCGCGCCGGGCGTGCTCGTGAAAGACGCCAAGCAGGTATTGACCGATCCCGCCGTCGACATCGTCGTCGAACTGGTCGGCGGCTGTGATTTTGCCAAGCGCTTGATCCTGGATGCCATTGCCGCGGGGAAAACGGTCGTCACGGCAAACAAGGCCATGCTCGCGCTTCACGGGGAAGAAATCTTCGCCGCCGCGTCCCGAAAGGGCATTGACGTTGGATTTGAGGCGAGCGTAGGGGGCGGCATTCCCGTCATCCATGCGTTGAAGGAGGGATTGGCGGCTAACACGATCCAGTCCATCTACGGCATCATCAACGGCACCTCCAACTACATTCTTTCGCGAATGACCAATGAGGGCCGGGGATTTGCGGACACCTTGATCGAGGCACAGAAGGCGGGATACGCCGAGGCCGATCCGACGTTCGATGTGGCCGGCACCGACAGCGCGCACAAGTTGGCGATTCTCGTGAATTTGGGATTCGGCACGCCGGTCAATTTCAAGGATCTCTACACGGAAGGCATCACACACATTACCGAGCACGATATTGCCTATGCAAAGGAGTTCGGCTACACGATCAAGCTGTTGGGCATTGCCAAACTCATCGAGGGCGACGTAGAGGCCCGCGTGCATCCGACGATGTTGGGCGCTGATTCCCCGCTGGCAAAGATCGAGGGAGTGTATAACGCCATTCAGTTGACCGGCGATGCGGTCGGCGACGTCGTGTTGAGCGGCCGGGGGGCGGGAGACCTGGCGGCCGGCAGCGCCGTCGTCAGCGACATCATCGCCGGAGCCCGCAATCTGCTTAACGGCGGAGCGGGCCGTGTACCTCCGGCGTCCTTCCAGCCTCAGGAACGGCGTCCCCTCCGCATACGGCCGATCGAAGAAATTCGCTCGCTCTATTATTTGCGTTTCATGGTGACCGATCGCCCCGGCGTGTTGGCCCAAATCGCAGGTGAGCTGGGACGCTACGGCATCAGCATTGCCTCGATGCTGCAGAAGGGAAGGCGGGAGGGACAGACCGTTCCAATCGTCATCAAAACCCACAGCGCGAGAGAACGCGAAGTGCAGACCGCTCTCGTCCAGATCAACCGCATGCCGTTCATGTCCGAGCCGACGACCTTGATCCGAATCGAGGGCGAGGACGAGTAAGGCCATGAGCTGGCGCGGCGTCATCGAAGAATATAGAAAATTTTTGCCGGTCAGCGACCGCACGCCGGTCATCACGCTGCAGGAGGGGAATACTCCGCTGATCCGCGCGTCTCGGTTGGCCAAGCGAATCGCTCCGAGCATCGATCTGTATCTGAAGTTCGAAGGTGCGAATCCCACCGGGTCGTTTAAAGATCGCGGGATGACCATGGCGATGTCCAAGGCCGTTGAGAACGGCGCACGGGCGGTAATATGCGCGTCGACCGGCAACACGTCGGCGTCGGCCGCTGCCTACGGAGCCCGGGCAGGGCTTCCCGTGTATGTTTTGATTCCCGCCGGGAAAATCGCGCTCGGCAAGCTCTCGCAAGCCATGATGCACCAGGCCACCGTGATTCAGATCGATGGAAACTTTGATCAAGCGCTTTCGATTGTGAAAACGCTGTCTGCAGCGCACCATATCGAGCTCGTCAATTCAATCAATCCGTTCCGGATCGAGGGGCAAAAAACTGCCGCCATGGAAGTGTGCGATCAATTAGGGGATGCGCCAGCCGTGCATGTGCTGCCTGTGGGAAACGCCGGAAACATCACCGCCTACTGGAAAGGATACAAAGAATACCGCGCGGCTCACCAAACGACCCGGCTTCCCCGCATGATGGGCTTCCAAGCCGCCGGCGCCGCGCCGATCGTGCTCGGGCGTGTGGTTGAAAACCCGCAAACCGTCGCCACTGCGATCCGCATCGGGAATCCCGCCAGCTGGCAGGCCGCGGTGGAGGCGACGAAGGAATCCTCCGGTGCCATCGACTCAGTGACGGACGAGGAAATATTGCAAGCCTATGCCGCAGTCGCCGGCACGGAAGGCGTGTTTTGCGAACCGGCCTCCGCAGCCTCGGTGGCAGGGGTCATGAAGCTCAGCCGGCAGGGGGCGTTGCGCGACGGAGAGACAATCGTGTGTACCCTGACCGGCCACGGTTTGAAGGATGCGGATACAGCCATCAGCATCTCGATGAAACCCACAACGGTCCAAGCAACAACAGAGGACGTGGCTCGTCTGCTGAACGTGTAGGAAATGCGAGTATATCCTCAATGAAATACGTGATTCTGCACGCCGAGGGAATGTCGGATCACCCGCGCCAGGAATTAGCCGGCAAGACTCCCCTTCAAGCCGCTTCTACTCCGAACCTCGACCGGTTGGCCGAACACAGCGAGTTGGGGCTGCTCACGGTCACGCTGGACAACGGGCGCCACGGAAGCGGCCTGACGGGAACCTCAATTCTCGGATACGAAGCCAAAAAATATTACCAAGGGCCGGGACCGTTGGAAGCGGCCAGCTTGGGAGTGACGGTCGGCGAACATGACGTCGTGTATCGCTGTACGATGGTGACCTTAAAAGCCGAAGGGCCGGCCGCTCTCAAAGGAGGGGCTGCCGACGTCAAGAAGCTCGGCCCGCACGTCGTCATGGACGACGCGACGGCCGGCCTGATTACAAGTGAGGAGGCGCGGGAACTCATCGACGCCGTCAATGAGGAACTCGGTTCAGAGATCATTCAGTTTTTTCCCGGCTCCGGCCATCGCCATCTGATGGTGTGGGTGAACGGAAAGCCGCGGGCGGTGTGCGTCGATCCACAATCGTTGGTCGGCCGTTCGATTCACGACTCACTGCCGGCCGGTGACGGCGCCGACATGCTGCGCAAGCTCATGGATGCGTCGTTAATGATTTTACGGGATCATCCAGTGAACGAAGAGCGACGGCAATCGGGACAGAAACCCGCCAACTGCCTGTGGCTATGGGGCGAAGGCCGCGCGATCCCCAGGCCAAGCCTGTCGGAACGATTCGGCATTCCTGGTGTGGTGGTGTCCTCAGGGGACGTCCACCGGGGCCTTGGCCTTCTGTCAGGCCTCGAGGCGGTCGATCCCTTTCGCTTGGCCGATCTTCGTGCGCATGCCAAGGTGGCCCTGGACGAATTGCAGAAAAAGGACTTCGCCTACGTGCACGTCGAGCTGCCGGACGAAGTGGTCTATGACCCCGACGTCAAGGCCAAGGTGCGCGCCATCGAGGCGCTAGACGGAGAATTTGTCGGTCCCTTCCTGGAGGGGATGGCCGCATTGGGCCCGTATCGATTGGTGACGATCAGCGATCCGGGCAGCGTCCACCAGAGCAACATGGGGCAGGCGCACTGGCCCTATGCCTACCAGGACAGCGCTTCAAAGCCCACTGGCGGCAAAGGCAGACGCTTCACTGAGGCGGACGCGAAGGCCCTGGCCGGCGCGCCGCGCGATGCCACGAAGTTCGTGGTTCGGCTCTTCGCGAAAGGCTCCTGATCGTGGCGCTCATCGTTCAAAAATATGGAGGGACGTCGGTTGGGTCCATCGAGCGGATCCACCGCGTCGCGGACCGCGTTCAGCAAGCGGTCAAGGACGGCCACCGGGTCGTCGTCGTGCTGTCGGCGATGAGCGGTGAAACGGACCGACTGATGAAGCTCGCCCACGAAGTGGCCGCCCTTCCGGATGAGCGAGAGCTGGACATGCTGCTGTCGACAGGCGAACGAGTCACGATTGCGTTACTGGCAATGGAGCTCCGGGGACGCGGAGTGGACGCGCGCTCGTTCACGGGACGCCAGGTCGGCATCATGACCGATAGCGCCCACACCCGGGCGCGCATTACTCGGGTCGCCGCGGAACGCCTGCGCGAGGCGCTGGAGCGGGGCGTTGTGCCGGTCGTGGCCGGCTTTCAAGGCATCAATGAGCACTCGGACGTTACCACCTTAGGACGTGGCGGATCAGACCTGACGGCGGTGGCGCTGGCGGGGGCGTTGAAGGCCGATCGGTGCGTCATCTTTACGGACGTGGACGGGGTCTATACGACTGATCCTAATATTGTGCCGGCGGCGCGGCGAATCGATAAGATTGCGTATGAAGAGATGCTTGAGATGGCAAGTCTCGGCGCTAAGGTGCTGCAAAGCCGCTCCGTCGAGTTCGCCGCCAAATATAATGTGCCTTTGGAGGTCAACTCGAGCTTCAAGGAGGGAAAGGGAACAACCGTGAAACGCGAGGACGCAGACATGGAGGCCGTCGCCGTTTCCGGCATTACCGGCGATCGCAATCAGGCGAAGATTACACTGGTCGGCGTGCCGGACAAGCCGGGCATCGCCGCGCGCCTATTGGGCCCGGTCGCCAAGGCCAATATACTCGTGGACATGATCATTCAAAACGTCAGCCACGAGGCGCTGACCGATTTTTCCTTCACGATTCCGCGCATCGACGTCAAAAAGGCGATGCCGATCATTCACGACACCGCGAAGGACATTGGCGCGAAGTCAGTGTCGGTGACGGAAGCCATTGCCAAGGTTTCGCTGGTCGGTGTCGGCATGCGCTCCCATTCGGGCGTTGCGGCTAAGATGTTCGACGTCTTGTCCCACGAAGGCGTGAACATCATGATGATAAGCACGTCGGAGATCAAAATTTCCTGCGTCATCGATGAGAAGTATATGGAACTGGCCATGCGCGCTCTGCATGCCGCGTTCGGGCTGGATCAGGCTCCTGCCGGCAGGTGACGGCCGCACCGATTAGACCCTCGACAGGCTTGGCCTCCGCCTGTTACCCTCTGCGCCATGGCTAAATCTCGGTCACGGGCTCGTCGCAAATCGCCATCCAAGGCCGCATTGTCGGCTTCCCCGCCCGCGCCTGCCTCCCTCGAAATCTATGACACGACCTTGCGGGATGGCGCCCAAGCGGAAGACGTCAGTTTTTCGGCGGATGACAAAGTCATGGTCGCCAGGCGTTTGGACGAGTTGGGCGTCCAATTCATCGAGGGCGGCTGGCCGGGCGCCAATCCCAGGGACATCGAATTCTTTCGGATGATCAAGGAAACGCCTTTGACGCAGGCGACGGTCGTGGCCTTCGGCTCCACGAGAAAGGCCAGCAATCCTGTCCAAAAGGACGCGAACATTCAGGCGCTTCTGCAGGCGGAGACCAAGGTCATTACGCTCTTCGGAAAGAGCTGGTCGCTGCACGTGACGGATGCCCTCGGCATCGCGCTGAAGACGAACCTCGAGCTCATCGGCGACTCAATCGCCTATCTCAAATCGAAACACCGCCGGGTCTTTTACGATGCGGAGCATTTCTTCGACGGGTACAAGACCAATCCCGAGTATGCCCTCGAAACCATCAGGCGGGCGGTCGAAGCCGGCGCGGAGCGCGTCATTTTGTGCGACACGAACGGCGGTACGATGCCCTGGGAGATCCGAAATATCTGCCGCGTCGTCCAGGAGGAATGTCCGGTGCCGCTCGGCATTCACGCCCACAACGATTGCGAAATGGCAGTCGCCAATTCATTGGTCGCCATCGATATGGGAGTCGTGCAAGTGCAGGGCACGATCAACGGAATCGGCGAGCGTTGCGGCAACGCCAACCTCTGTTCGATTATTCCCAATCTGCAGCTTAAGATGAAACGCCCCGCGTTGGGAGTACGGCTGAACCATTTGAAAGAAGTATCGGGCTTCGTGACTGAAATCGCCAATTTGATGCCGAACAAACATCAGCCTTATGTGGGAGACTCGGCCTTTGCGCATAAAGGCGGCGTGCATATCCATGCCGTTCTCAAAAATCCCGCCACCTATGAGCATGTGGTGCCCTCGCTCGTCGGCAATCGCCAGCGGATGCTAGTGTCCGATCACGCCGGTCGGAGCGGATTGCTTGAGAAAGTTGAAGCGTATGGCATCAAACTGGACAAGAACCATTCCAAGGTGCAGGAATTGATGGCGACGCTGAAGGAACGGGAGAACGAGGGCTATCAGTTCGAAGGCGCGGAAGGCTCGTTCGAACTGCTGATGCGAAAGGCGATGGGAACCCACAAACCGTCGTTTCAGCTGTTGGGTTTTCGTGTAATTGTCGAGAAAAAACAACAGGACGGGCGTTCGGAATCCGAGGCGACTGTCATGGTCAAGGTTGGGGAGGCGGTCGAAGAGGCCGCCGCGACGGGCCCGGGGCCTGTCAGTGCGCTCGACCATGCCCTTCGCAAGTCATTGGAAAAGTTCTACCCTCAGCTGCGGGAGGTCAAATTGCTCGATTACAAGGTCAGGGTCCTCTCGGCGAACCGAGGGACCGAATCCAAGGTGCGTGTGTTGATCGAATCCGGCGATCATAAAGATAAATGGGGGACCGTCGGCGTCTCCGAGAACATCATGGAAGCGAGTTGGCAGGCATTGGCGGACAGCATCGAGTACAAACTCCTGGCCTCGGACAGGTAGACGTAATCTCCCCCCTCTCAACAATAGTCCTTGACACCCTATCTAACCTCACGTAACTTATGGTGAAACTGTCTCCCGGCTCCAGGAGAGACGGGCGCTTCGACGAGACGGCGTGGTTGGCGCAAGGGGGGGAGAGCATGAGAAAGGCTGACATCGCGAACGAAATTTACAAGCAGGTCGGAATTTCCAAAAACGAAGCCGCCGATATCGTCGAGCTCGTGCTGAACATGCTCAAAGCCGTGTTACAAAAGGGAGATTCTGTCAAAATCGCCGGTTTCGGCAACTTCGTCGTGAGAAGCAAGGGTGCAAGAAAAGGTCGGAACCCGCGAACCGGCGAAGAGATCGGCATCACGCCTCGCCGCGTCGTGACCTTTCGTCCAAGTCAAGTGTTTAAGAAATACGTCAACTCGTAACGGTTAGCACACCCGTAACAACTCCCCCCCGCGGCGAGGACCGGACCATGGGGAATGAGCCCCGGCTCGGCAGCAAAGTCTTTTACAAAATCGGCGAAGTCAGCCAGGTGACGAAGCTTCCAGCTTACGTCCTTCGATTCTGGGAATCCCAATTCCCGTTTTTGAAGCCGAAGAAAAGCCGTGGCAACCAACGTCTGTACGTTCGCAAAGATGTGGAGACGGTATTGGAAATCAAGCGGATGCTGTACGAGGAAGGCCACACGCTCGAGGGCGTAAAGCGGTATTGGGCGCGTCGCGGCCGGATCACCGGTCAGCGGATTAAGCCCAAGGAATTGGCGCAAAAATTGCGCGGCAATCTGCAGGCGATCTTGAAGATTCTAGACTCCCATTCGTGATGAAGGTCGGTGTCGCACTGTTGCAATCGACCAGGCTGCGAGGCGACAATGAGCGTCGCAGCACAGGACTATCAAACACGTCGGGGCGTGGCGCAGCCCGGTAGCGTACTCGCTTGGGGTGCGAGTGGTCGGCCGTTCAAATCGGCTCGCCCCGACCAATTTACAGCCATGCCACATGGTTATTATGAGCTGCTCCGGAGCAGCTTTTTTTATGCCTGAGTTACGACCTCACATTTTGGTGACCAATGACGATGGGATCCATTCCATCGGATTAAAGTCCCTTGCCAAGGCGTTGCGGCGCGTCGGAGAGGTCTGGGTCGTTGCGCCGGACCGGGAACGCACGGCGGTTGCGCACGCTGTGACCTTGCACAAGCCCTTGAGAGTGCATCACATCGATGAGAAGGTCTATGCCGTGAACGGGACTCCGGTGGACTGCGTGAATCTTGCCTTGTTAAATATCCTGCCGACTCGGCCGCGTCTGCTGGTGTCGGGCATTAATAAGGGCGTGAACCTCGGCGACGACGTGTTGTATAGCGGTACCGTGTCGGCGGCTGTGGAAGGCACGATTCTTGGCATCCCCTCGATGGCGGTGTCGCAGGAGGGACGGGATGAGTTTCACTTTTCGACCGGGGCCGAGTTTGCCGTCCGCGTCGCCCGATTGATCTTGCAGAAGGGTCTCCCTGAAGAGACCCTCATCAATCTGAACATTCCGAACCGCACCGCCGAGGCGGTGACCGGCGTCAGAGTCACTTGCCTGAGCCGGCGCCGATTCGATAATCCCATCATCGAAAAAGTCGATCCGCACGGCCGGAGCTACTTCTGGATCGCCGGGACGCGGATATCATGGAGCAGAAACAAGGATGCGGACCACGAGGCCATCGCGGAAGGAGCCGTCTCCCTCACGCCTCTTCACCTCGACAGCACCAACTATTCCGTCCTCGATCAGTTGCGGACCTGGGAGCCCGCCCTCCGCAGGCGGCGTCCGGCGCTCAAGGCACGCAAGCCGCGGTAACAGAACATGGGCAGTCTGATCGAAACGGTCATCACGCTCCTGAGCCGGTTCGTCATCAACACAATTTCGTCCCTCGGGTATGCCGGGATTCTGGTGACGATGGCCATTGAGAGCGCTTGCATACCTCTGCCGAGCGAAATCATCATGCCGTTTTCCGGCTACCTCGTGACGACCGGACAGTTCACGATGCTTGGCGTCACGCTCGCCGGCGCCTTGGGAAATGTCATCGGATCGATTGCCGCCTATTATGTCGGCGTCTGGGGCGGGCGCCCATTCGTCGAGCGCTACGGGCCGTACGTGCTCTTGTCTCGGCGGGATCTGGACATTGCCGATCGGTGGTTTGCCCGATACGGTGAGGCGGCGGTGTTCGTGAGCCGGCTGTTGCCCGTCGTGCGGACCTTTATTTCGCTGCCCGCCGGCATCGCCCGTATGAACTTTCCACGCTTCGTCCTGTTCACCTTCGTCGGGGCGCTGCCATGGTGTTATGCCCTCGCGTATATCGGGGTCGCGATGGGCGAACGCTGGGACGAGTTGCGCGAATACTTTCACGAGTTCGACATCGTTATAGGATTGGCCCTCGCACTGGCCGTGGCATATTTCCTCTGGTCGCATTGGCCGAAACGGGCGGCGACGCCGGACTCGTAGTGTTGCCATGCTGAAACTGTTCAATACGCTCACCGGGAAGCCGGACGAGTTCCGGGCCATCGAACCGAAGCACGTCAGGATGTATCTCTGCGGCGTCACCGTCTACGACTACTGCCACATCGGTCATGCCCGGAGCGCGCTCGTCTTCGATGTCCTGCGCCGCTATCTGGAGTACAGCGGCTACCGCGTCACCTTTGTCAAGAACTTCACCGACGTCGACGACAAGATCATCAAGCGGGCTCATGACCAAGAGGTGTCCTGCGACGTCATCACAAGCCGCTATATCAACGCTTACTACGAGGACATGGGCAAGGTAGGCATCAGGGCCCCCTCCGTCGAGCCCAAAGCCACGGCGCATATTCCCGAAATCATTGCCCTCACCGACACGCTGATCAAGAAAGGCCTGGCATATGCGGTTGACGGAAACGTCTACTTCGAGGTCCAGAAATATCAGGACTATGGGCGGCTCTCGAAGCGCAAATTGGAAGCTTTGCAGGCCGGCGCGCGCGTCGAGGTCGACGAGCGTAAACGGCATCCGATGGATTTTGCCCTGTGGAAGCGGAGCAAGCCCGGAGAACCCTCGTGGCCAAGCCCATGGGGACCGGGACGACCGGGATGGCACATCGAATGCTCCGCGATGTCGATGAAGCACCTCGGAGAGACGTTCGACATCCACGGCGGAGGCATGGACCTGATTTTTCCGCATCATGAAAACGAAATCGCCCAATCCTGCGGTGCCACCGGCAAGGAATTCGCCCATTACTGGGTCCACAACGGCTTCGTGCAGATCAACCAGGAGAAAATGTCGAAGTCCCTTGGTAACTTCTTTACGATCAGAGAAATTTTTGGGAAATCTGAATGGTCAGAGGACATTACAGGGGAAATGATCCGGTACTTTCTTTTGGCGACTCATTACAGAGGCCCATTGGACTTTTCTGACAAAGCGATCGAAGAAGCAAAATCGGCGCTAGACGGCTTTTACGATCTGTTCAATCGCCTTGAAGAGCCAGAAACCCGCAGGACCGGCGACGGTGAACTCATGCCGGTGATCGAGAGAACGCGTGGACTGTTTTCAGAAGCTATGGACGATGATCTGAATACGGCCGAGGCTCTGGCTGCATTCCAGAAGATGCGAGGCGATGTGAACAAACTCGTCGAACGGGGCCTCTCTACAGACCAACGCGCTCACACCAGAGCGACATTTCTCGAGCTGGGCCAGGTGTTGGGATTGTTTAGCCTTGAGCGGTGGCAGTTCAGGAAAGGCCCTGCCAGACCTACGGGCCTTGCGGTCACGGTTCAATTGACCGACGACGAAGTGACTCGAAAAGTCGCGGAGCGCAATGAGGCTAGGGGACGAAGGGACTTCGCAAAAGCCGATGAAATCAGGAACTCACTCGCCGCACAGGGCATTATCATCGAAGACCGGCCGGACGGCACCAGCCGCTGGAAACGATAAAAAGCCTGAGCTGCTGTACGGTCTGCATGCCGTTCGAGAAGCGTTACGCGGCGGGCGGCCGCTTCAACGACTACTCGTCCAACGTACTGACCGGCAATTCACGGAGATCATTCAGCAGGCGAAGGCCCGACAGATCCCCGTCCATGTCGAGCCGCCCCCGGCTTTCGACCGCTTCGTCCCCGGCGGGAATCACCAAGGCGTCATCGCGTTCGTGGCGGCCAAACCCTACAGCAGCACGGCCGACGTGTTGGAATCGGCTCGCCAAAGGGGTGAAGCGCCGTTTCTTGTAATCCTGGACGGAGTCGAAGATCCGCAGAATCTCGGTGCGATCATCCGGACCGCGGAAGCGGCGGGAGCGCACGGCGTCTTCGTGCCGGAGCGACGGGCGGCCGGCCTGACGTCGGTTGTCGCGAAAACGTCGGCAGGAGCGCTCGAGCACATGTTAGTAGCGCGGGTCGTCAATCTCTCACGGCTGATCGAGGATCTGAAAGAGGCCGGTCTGTGGATCTACGCCGTCGAGCCTTCGGCGCCTCAAGAATTCACCGCCATCGACATGACAGGACCGATCGCGTTTGTGTTTGGGGGAGAAGCAGGAGGCATCCGGCAGGGGGTTGCACAGAAGTGCGATGGCCTGTTCCGGATCCCGATGAAGGGAAAAGTCGAATCGTTGAACGTTTCAGCTGCGGTCGCGGTCACCCTCTTCGAAGGCGTCCGCCAGCGAAGCCCGGAAAGGCAGGCGCGCTAGCGGAGACGGATCATGTTCCCTTGAATCGCCGTCTTGAGTAATTGCGCTGTATTCGAGACGCGCATTTTCTTCATCATATTGGCCCGGTGCGCTTCGACCGTTTTCACGCTGATCTTCAGCCGCTGCCCGATTTCCTTGTTCTTAAATCCGGCCCAGATCAACTCAAGGATCTCCTGCTCGCGGCTGGTCAATGATTCCGGGCGTTTCTTCCGGGGCGGGGGAGTGAGATCGGCCAGTGACGTCCGAGATCTCACTCTGGCAAATCGTGCCATGTTTTCTGGATCTCCTTTGATCGCGGATCGATTGCGCTATACTGCGGCAATGGGGTCATCCGCTCATGCACGTCGGGAGCCCTTTAGAAATTATAGGAAGTCCTCTAAGTCATGTAAACCAATGCACAATGGCCCTAGTGTATATACTTACCCAAGTGTTCCACGTACGTGTTCACTGGTACGGCATGGACTCCTATGATTGACGGGTTTTGGTACGGCCTCGTCGCTGTGCTCGGCGCCTTGGTCGGGAGCTTCTTGAACGTGTGCATTTACCGGCTCCCCCGGAGCGAATCCATCGTGTGGCCCGGTTCCCATTGTCCTTCCTGCGGAGCCTCGATCGCGTGGTACGACAACATACCGGTCATGAGCTACCTGCGTCTTCTGGGACGCTGCGCGAAATGCCGTGCTCCCATCTCACTGCGTTACCCGCTGGTGGAAGCCGCGAATGCCGCGGGCTATGTGCTCATTCTTGCTGCGTTCGGCATGAACTGGACGGCGGTCCTCTATGGCGTCCTGTTTTCGGCGCTCCTGGTGGTGACGGGGACCGATCTGACGCACTACATGATCCCAAATGCCATTACACTGCCCGGCATCGTACTCGGACTGATCGGCGCGGCAACAGTGCTGCCTGTAGGACTTTTCGACGCATCACTCGGGGTTCTGATCGGAGGAGGTATTATCTGGTTCCTCGTTTGGGTCAGTCCTTATATCTTTGGGAAAGAAGGGATGGGGCGAGGCGATGTCAAGTTGGTCGCAATGATCGGAGCGTTTCTCGGATGGAAACCGGCGCTGTTGACGATCATGATCGGGTCGCTCGCCGGCTCTCTGATTAGCGTAGCCTTGATCGTCCTGGGATTCATGAAACGAGAGGACTACATCCCCTTCGGTCCGTACCTTGTCTTTGGTGCCCTCGTTTCGTTGTTTTTCGGCCACCCGCTGGTCGATTGGTACATGCGTTTGCTGAGTCCTTCCCTGTAGCCGGCCGCGGCGTCTTGCCCACAGCTGTATCCCTTGTCTTCCCTCGCGTATCCGAAATTTCCTCGGAAGTCATTCCTATCGCTGGAAAGCCGCCGGAACCCGTTGAAATGACGATTAGATGACCAAGGCGTTGCCGCGATCGTGTGCGGCATAAGTTTTGGTATTGACGGATGGCCATGGACGGCATCGCCCGGGTCGGCACGTCAACGGGAAAAAGTCTGGCGGAGATCGTAGTCGTAACGGCAATTCTGGGAATCATCACAGCTATGGCAGCTCCCGCCTATCAGAACTTCCATTCTCGGCTGCAGGGTCGGACTGCGGTCGCTGAAATTGCTTCGACTCTCAGGATGGCCAGGCAGCTGGCAATGGCCAGACGCGAGCGTCTGTTGATCCGGTTCGACCTCTCGGCGCACACAATCACATTACGCCGTCCCGATGGCGACGGTGTGTTGAACGTCTACCGCTACGGGGATAAAGGTATCGTCATCGAGGAGCCGACGGCGGGGCCCGATCTCCTGTTCCACGCGAGCGGCCGTTCGGCCAGCGCCAGCACCATTGTCATCTACGATCGCGAGCGTCGCCGGACGACAGTGACCGTGAGTCTCACCGGACGAGTCGTGATCTCATGATCCATCTCCGATGTACTCGCGAGCGCGGGGCGACCCTGTCCGAGGTAATGATTGCGATGGTCTTGACGTCCCTTGGCGTGACGGGAGCCATGGGCGCCTTTGCCGTCGCCGACAAGAGTTTGACACGAGATGCCTTGGCCGCCCGGGCCTTGGCAATGGCGGAATCTCGGGTGGAGGCGAAGCGCGCAGTGCCGTGGAACCAGTTGTTGTCCGACGATCTCGATCATGATGGTGTGCCCGATGTCACCATGCGGGATGACGGCGCGGGGGG
This sequence comes from Nitrospirota bacterium, assembly GCA_046734935.1. Lineage (GTDB taxonomy): Bacteria > Nitrospirota > Nitrospiria > Nitrospirales > Nitrospiraceae > Nitrospira_C. The sequence continues at coordinate 12,876 of JBKPSD010000078.1, read as the reverse complement.
AGACCGCATGGCGGGTGACGGCATCTACTCTGCCATGCTGGAGCAGCACGGGGTCAAGGTGGTCTGGACGGTCGAGCCACGCGGTTCAGGACCCCTCGGCAGCGCCGGCAGTGTCATCATCGAAGCGCGAGGCTTTTATCCCTCAGGGGCAGGCGATCGGGAAATACGACTTGCCACGCTTCGGGCCAATTCGGCGTTTGCCGGTCATTAGTAACAGGACTCCGTTCTCGTAATGGTGGGTGGGACGTAATTGTGGGTGGGACATGAAGAGACGCCGCTGGTACAGCCAGACGGGATTCAGCCTGATCGAGGTCCTCGCGGCAATGGCGGCGGGACTCGTCATTCTCGGTGCTGGTCTGCAATCGGTCGTGTACTTTCAGCGCGAGTTTGCTCGCCAGCACGGCCACGTCATCCAGGAGCAAGACGTGCGTCTCGGGCTCGAGCTGTTTGCGGAAGAGCTTCGCCTCGTTTCCTCCGGATCGCTTCTGGTGGTCGCATCCGATGTCATTGAGTTCACCGCAAATATCAACAACCTCTCGACAAATGTAACGGCGCCTGTGGCGCCGGGACAGACCACGGTGACCGTTGAAGATGGACGGGGATGGCCGGACGGCAAAGTGGTGAGAGTCTGCTGGAACGATCAATGCGAAGACTTCACGCTGGCTCGTGCCGGGCAGCGGAATCTATTGACGTTCGTCGAACCTGCGTCCCGGCCGATTCCATCCGGTGCATCTGCAATGGTGATGAATCGCGTCCGCTACTACAGCCGTCCGGGAGAACGAGGAATTCTCCGATGGCTCCGCCAGGTCGACGGAGGAGCCAGCGTCATCACAGGCAACATCGCGGCGTTCACCGTTCGGTATTGGGATGCCCAGGGGCGTCCGGTCACCCGTCCCGAGCGGGTTCGCCGGATTCAGGCCGAGATCTCGCTTCCCGGCCGAACGGTAACGCAGACGAGAGAAATCACTCTACGGACGTAAACACGTACGGAGGTTATCATGGCGCGGACTTGGACCGGATCCGAACAGGGTCATGTGCTGCTGGCAGCCCTCATCTTCATGCTCATACTCGTGCTCTTGAGCATGACGCTATTGCATCTCGCCGCGCAGGACGCCCCCGGTATTTCAGCCATGAGAGAACAGATGCAGGCGCAACACCTGGCCGAGGGGGCCGCCGACCTGGTGGTCACCTGGTTCCACGAACCATCCACAGCGCCGCCTTCGCTCAGCGGAGTACTAGCAAAACGGGAGGATAGCGGAGCCGGTCCCTCGTTTTTTGATTCGGCAGGGCGCTCCCAATTCTCGGGCACATCCGAACGGCCTGACATATTGCTCGACGCGTCCAACGAGAGCGATGCGCGGCTCCTGAACGGGTCTTCGACCGGTTTCAACGGGGGACTGTCGGAACTCGGGTGGCTGGAGCGACTCAAATTGTATGCGCCGACACAACCCGGGCTGCTCGGCACCGTTGAAGTCACGGCGTCCACAAGAGGTAGACGGCCGATGGCAAATACCATCCGCCTCCAGCTTGGCGCTTTGAACATCCCTGCGATCCGCGCGGCCGTTCAGAGCGGCCAGGGACTGGGGATGCCGAAGCCGGGAGGATCGTCGCGGATCCTCGCACATTGGGGCGATGTGCGCATCATGGGCGACATCGTCGTCGATCGCCTGAACGATCTCGTCCTAAAAAGCGCCACAGCCTCTGTCACCGGTCAGCCGTACGAGACCGGCAAGAATTTGGAGGACCGTTGGGTGGATTATTGGATCGGCGGCGATGTCTCAGTGTTGACTCCCTCGGCCTTTGATAGCGGCGGGTTTCCGGCCAACGTGTATCGGCATCAGCACCCGACGCCGGGGGTGGCTCTAGACCGCTGGGATTATGACCTGTTGAAGAAGACGGCTCAGCGCTATGGGACGTATTACCGCCTCGATAAAGATGGGCGGCTCCATTCATTAGGATCATTGGACTCCGACCCCGGACGTGTACCCGCCGACCTACTGACGTCATCGGCGGTCGGACAGTCGCAGGGGCTTGTGTTCATGGACACCTTGGATGGGGAAGCCCCGAGGCCGGACAACCTCGGGACGTTGGTGCTCGATACCGAGTATGTCGAAGGGCTCCTCGTCGTCCAAGGTCACGTCGTGATAAAGCCGAACGGCGCCGGACGCTCGTTCAGCGTGTTAAGTCCGCCGCCGGAAGGAACCAGCGGCATGGGCGGCCGTATTCCGGTCACATTGTCGGGCATTCATGTCAGCGGCCTGTTGTTTGCGGCCGGGACGATCACCGTGGAGCGCGAGAGCCGTCTCTACGGCGCCGTGGTTGCGGCCGGCGGCATCAACGCAGGCCCGGCGATGGAAGTCTGGTACAACGCTGACTTTGGCAGGGGTTTCTTCCGCGGATTGCCCGTCGTCTACCGGGCGCCCTCCACCTGGCAAGCGCAGTATTGACGCGAGCAGCAGATGGAGGGAGTGCATCTCTCAGCCGTCGAAACGAGCGGCGTCCTTCCGGCCGAACACACGGCCAAACGGTCCGCGCGACCGGCCAAACTTGCCCGGCTCTCGATTGAGCAAAACGTTCTCGACCTGCTCGTCTGCCGCGGGGCCATTTCGCAAGCGGAGCTTGACCGCGCGGTCTGCGAAGCGACTGATGAAGCTGTCGACATCGAGACGGTGCTGTTGGAGCGTTATCGGGTGCCGAAAGCGTTGCTGGGCGAAATTCTCAGCGACTATTACCAGTGTCCTTACCTTCCGTTCGACGAGCGGACCGTCATCGACGGCGACCTGATCCGCACGCTCAGTCACGACTATCTCAAGAAAAATTTCTGGTTGCCGATCGCCCGCCGTGGACAGATTGTGGACGTGCTCACGCGTGACCCCCACAATCTCGAGCGGGGTTGGGACGTGCGGCGAAGCTTTCCCGGGATGTCGATTCGGTATTCGGTCGGGTTGCGCTGTGACGTGGAGCAGTTCCTTGGCACGTGCACATCGCATGACGGCGCGCCGACCATTGGGACGCTGCTTACGGAATTGGTTGAAGACGCCCCTCCTGAGTCGATTCCAGATCTCGCCGCAAATCCGATCGATGAAAACGATTCGTTGATCGTGCGGCTGACCAGTCACTTGATCACGGAAGCCGATCGTCTGGGCGCCTCCGATCTCCATCTCGAGCCTTCCATGGGCAAAAAGGATATGAATATCCGGTTCCGTGTCGACGGCACCTGCTTTACGTATACGAGACTTCCCGCCGCCTATCGCCGCGCCCTCGTCTCGCGCATCAAGATCATGGCCAACCTTGATATCGCCGAACGGCGCAAGCCGCAGGACGGAAAGATCCGCTTCAAGCTTAACGCTCAACGCAGCATCGAGCTGCGCGTCGCCACGCTTCCGACGGCGGGCGGCAATGAAGACGCCGTTCTGCGTTTGCTAACGGCGAAGGAGCCTATGCCGCTGGACGGCATGGATTTCAGGCCGGATACCTTGCAGACGATCAAGATGCTGGCCGAGAAACCGCACGGCATTTTTCTCTGCGTCGGGCCGACGGGGTCGGGTAAAACGACGCTTCTGCATGCGATCTTGAAGCATATCAACACGGAGGAACGAAAGATCTGGACGGCCGAAGACCCGATTGAAATCACCCAGGAAGGCTTGCGCCAGCTGCAGATCCACCCCAAAATCGGGCTCACCTTTGCGACGGCCTTGCGCGCCTTTTTGCGCGCGGACCCGGACGTCATCATGATCGGCGAAATGCGGGACAAGGAAACGGCCGACATTGCCATCGAAGCGTCGTTGACGGGCCACCTCGTCTTCAGCACACTCCATACCAATAGTGCCGTCGAAACCGTCATCCGGCTCCTGGATCTCGGCTGCGACCCGTTCAACTTCGCCGATGCCATGCTCGGCGTCCTCGCGACCAGGCTCTGCAAACGGATCTGCACGGCTTGCAAGGAAGCGTATCGTCCGTCCCAGGAAGAGTACGATGACCTGTTCGAGGGCCACGGAACGGCTCACGGTACGCCCGGTCTGCCCGAGCTCCACGCCGTTCAGCTCTTCCGCGGTCTCGGCTGCGAGCAGTGCCACCGGTCGGGCTTTCACGGCCGCGTTCCCGTTCATGAATTGCTCGTGGGGACGGACCGCATCAAGCAGCTGATTCAATGCAGGTCGCGGACCGCCGATGTGCTCGGCGCGGCGGTCTGCAACGGCATGCAGACGCTCCTCGGGGACGGGATACGAAAAGTCCTACAAGGGGTGACGACCTACCGGGAGGTCCGCGCCGTGGTCAGCAAGTAGTTCTACGGTCATTTTTTCTCCCTGCATCCGTTCGCCGACCCGTCATCGCTCCACTCGCTGAACGCCTCTACCCGCTGAATCTTTGCGAACATCGAGGTGACGAAAATTGTTCCCATTGGGCGACGAAAAATGATAACCGGCCCTGGCGAGACGGCTGTTAGGCTTGCCGACCCGCGAGCACCTGCTATCCTTCAATAGGTTACAGGATGTGGCGCGAAGTGCCTCATTGGCATGCGCCTTGCGGTATCGTGCGCGGACCCATACGTCTCTCTGTGAGGAAGCTCGATGGATTTTCGGGGCAAACAAGGATTCACCTTGATCGAGCTCTTGATCGCAGTGGCGGTCGTCGCGCTCGGTGCCTCACTGGCTGCGCCGGAATTTCTTCGCTGGCATGCACGCACCCAGCTCCGACAAGTGACAAGCGAAATTGCCTCGCAACTGACCATGGCGCGGATGGCCGCCATGAACCGGAACCGCAGCGTTGATGTCACTATTCAGGTGACGGCGGGGACCGTGAGCATTTCGGCCGTCCCGAGCGGAGGCTCGTCAGTGATGCCGACCACGACCTTGATGAGCCGCGTGACGGCTGTCACCGGAGCGCCGGTGACAGTTTCGTTTTCGTCGCTCGGCGTGAGAACCAGCGGGGGGACGGCAACGCAGACATTCGGTGTCTGTGACATCAATAAGCGACAGTACTCCGTGCAGATCATCCCGGCAGGCCGTGTGAACTGGTATCCGACGCCGACGGCGACACCCTGTCCCTAAGGGAACGGTGAAAGTCATGGCCCAGCGACATCAAGCAGATTTGCGGAACGACCAAGGCTTTACGATCGTCGAAGGAATGCTTGCCTCCGTCATCCTGGCCGTTGGCCTGCTCGCCCTGTCCGGCATGCAGAGCATTGCTCTGGTCAAAAATGTCGACGCCAGCGAATTGACGAGGGTGACCACGATCGCTTCCGACATGATGGAGCGGATTTTCTTCAATCGGCGGAATGCGGTTGCGTATAACGGAATCGACACACAGAACGCCGGAACCTGCGCAGCGATCGACGCTGTCACTCAGACGATGGCCAATGGCGACTGTACGCTGTGGTCCGGCCTGGTCAACGGGACAGGCCTGCAGAACATCAAGGGCGCCATCACCGTTTCCACGGCTGTGGTCGGCCCATCTGTGCTGAACCAACGCAATGTCAGGATTACGGTCACATGGATGGGTTCGCTCAAGAGCGATCATAGCGTCAAGCGCAGTCGGTCGGTTACCCTCGAACGCGTCGTGGCGCCTGAGTAAGGAAGAGGAGCGCATGTCGGTGACCAGCGTCGGCGCAAAAGTCGTTTCGCCTCATGAGCGCGGATTCACACTGATCGAAGTGATGGTCGCGGTCGTGCTTGCGGCCATCGTCGCGGCGGCTGCATTTACGATTCTCACCACGACTACTAAAGCAGTCGGGGCCAATGAGCAGGTCGTCGATACTCAACAGGACGTGCGCATTGCTATGGAACTCTTGAGCCGAGACGTCAAGATGGCCGGCTTTGGAAGCCCCGGCGTACCCGTCGGAAACTGCACCTATTCCATCATGCCAGCCGATAACAAACCTACAGGTAGCGATACCGGGCCGGATTCCGTGCAACTCCTGGTGCCAACCACGAAATCCACCGGGGCTACGCCCTGGCAATTGCAGGGGGCCACTAGTCCGAATGGAGCCACACAGATCGTATTGAAGGCCGGAGCAGTGTCGGACATGGTGGCTTCAGGCCTGGCCAACGGATCGTACATTTCGATCAACGGAGCCCACACTGGACAAGTCACGAATGTGGCTTCCGCCAGCGATACGATAACCGTCCTCGTTCCAGCTCCTGTTTGGTTCCCGGCGAACTCTCCCGTGTATCTCCTGCAATGTATTCGTTATCAGGTAGTGACTAATGCCGCCGTCTGTGGATCAACGGAGCCATGCCTGACGCGGGGCATTGCCGGCGTAACGGCGGGGCCGAGTGCCGAAGCGCCCATTGTTGAAGGGATCGAGGACCTTCAACTGGCCTATGCGTGTGACGGTTGTGTCGCGGCAATCAACGGCGGCAATCCCGATCGTGTCATCGACAACCAGGCAGGATCGGCCGGATTCGATCAATTGGATTTCATTAGCAACAATGCATGGGCCACACCCCCGCTGACGCCGGATAAGATCAAATTGGTCGAGATCTCGCTGGTCGCCTCTCAGCCGCGCTCGGATGGGGGCTTCGGAGAAACGTTGCAAGCCAAAATAGGTTCGGGGACATTGCAGGTTTCAGCGGACCACACGCTGCCGGCCAATACCAATCATCGGCGACGGATGCTGAAGAAAACAGTCGATACAAGGAACGTCGGACTCTGATGAGGAGAGCGAGTGTGCGGTTCGAGCCAACACCGATGAGCTTCAGCGCGCAGGGCGAAGAGGGCGTCGCCATGCTCACCGTACTCATGGTCATGCTGATGCTCACGATCTTAGGCGTTGCTGCAATTACGGTCAGCGGGCTTGAGAACAAGATTGCCGGGTTGCAGCGTACGACGGAGAGCGCTGCGCAAGCCGCCGAATCCTGTCTGGGAACCGGGGCGAACGTCATCATGCAGACGCTGCTGCCTGAGAATGGCGACGCGATTCCTGCGGCCCTTCTGGACAACGCATCGCCGGCTGGGCCGGTTCCGAACGGCAACAAAGTGACCCTGGAAAACGAAATTATCGGAAATCCCGAAAACAGCCCTGACTATCCGAGCGGCGCCGGGGCAGTGCCGAACATCGTGATGCCTGCCGCGTTGCTGACGTTGGGCGGCTACACGGTGACAGGCGACATCGACCGGCTGTACGTCAAGCCAAGGGCAGGAACGGGCATGAAGCATTTTGCAGGCTATGAAGGCGTGGGCGACGGCGGGGGCGGCGATAAGGATATTTATTACAAAATCACCTGCGTCGCGAGCAACACGGCGACGGGAACGGAAAGCCGCGTTTCAGCCATTTACGCTTGCACGTGGAGTCCCGACGGCTGTCAGAAACAGCCATAAGGATGGATCAGGAGATAGGGATTGTCTTCATCACACGAGTTTTCAGAAACGGATCACCGGACGCTCGCACTCCAAGCAACACGGGGGAGGGCATTATGATTAACGATTGGAAAACACAGGTACAAGCCATATCGTGCGCTGCAATCTTGACCGTCGCGCTTGGCGCAATCCCAGCACCGCAGGCGGTTGCGGCGACGCCAGACATGGTCAACTACACGAACTATCCCATGTTTCTGAATAAGACCGGCCCGGTCAATATTTTGTTCCTCGTCGATTTTTCCAATGCGACGCTCGAAGCCGCGTTTGCGGGGTCGAACCATAAGTACCCGATCTCTTTTAAGGCGGGAACGCCGACCGAGAGCAAGTACGCCGCAAACGTGACGGTCGATAGCGCCTCTGGACCATATCTTGTCGCCGTCGACAGCAACGGCGTCGCGATTGCGGCAAGCGCAACACCGGCTACGCCGACTCCGGTGGATACCTTCAGTTCTACCAAGCAGTACTTCGGCATCTTCGACTCGTTTCGATGCTATACCTCAAGCGGAACTCAGTTTGTTCATGCCTGGAGAAAAGTGAACGGCAGCGGGAATGCCGATTTTACGGTCAATTGCAACGCCACCAATCAATGGGACGGGAATTTCCTGAATTGGCTCACGATGCGCAAGCAAGAGATGATCTATCAGGCCTTGATCGGAGGACGGCCGTTGCCGGCCCAGGCCAACACGGACGGGACGGCTAACACCCTTGCCGGTGCCAAGAAGATCGGGGAAAACGGAACAACGGACACTTGCGCAAGCAACAGCAAAAGTTGCTGGCGCTTTGTGAAGTTCGTTCCCGCTGCGACGCTGACTGGACGCGTGCCGACTAGTCTGCCGACATCCAATGTGAACTTGGTGGCAGGAGGACCGATATTGGCGGCGACAGGGAGATTCTTCGGCGTGGGCGACGGTAGTGGGCAAGGCGCCATTTATGTCAATGATGATACCACTGCCAATCCTTTCGATACGGCAAATGCCAATCAATACGCCATCCAAGTAGATTTAACCTCTGAGCCCAACGATGTGCCGGCGTCCGGAGCGGCGAACAACTGCAGGGCGGGAGACCCCAACTATCTGGGCACGACAGCTTGTTATTTGCGCGATCGTTCGTGGGGACTCTTCCAACGATTGAGAGCGGACGCATTTCGTGCCGCCATCATGTTCATCAATGGTTCGACAGGACAGGGCGGCAGCTTGCAGGTTGCCTTTGACTCAGCTGTGAACCAAAGCGATTTTACGAATATTCGGAATGAGCCGACCCTCACCAACGCACCGTTGGCCGAGTCGCTCTACGAAGCCATCTGCTACTTCAGGAAATCGTCAGGCCCTTGCTATGACAACGGCAACGGGGCTTGGGGTACCGGCTACAACAGCACCACCGGCGTGGCCGGCGATCCCTACTACGTTTCCAGCGCGGGTGCCGTTGTCCCTTGTTGCCGAAACTTCGTGTTGATGATCAGTCCAGGGGTCGGAATCCTTGACGGCGATGCACCGACCATCTCTCCCTTCGGAAATTTGTTTACAGGGACGAACACGGGTGTCGACTATACACAAGCGCCCGAGAGCATGAGTGCCGCTGCCGCGAAGGCCGCGGGCGATCGGCTCGATGATGTCGCCTTTTACGGCCATACCAACGACGTGCGTTCGACGATCGCTGACAAACAGACGGTGACGTTTTACGCTGTAAATTCGATGGGAGGAAAAACCGGAGCCAAAATTCTGGCCTCCGCGTCGAAATATGGCGGCTTTGACGACAAGAACAAGGACAATACCTCCGTTTTTGCTCCTGACGCTGCCGCCTATGCAGCCGATGTCGATGGCAGCGGAAACCACAGAGGAAACATTAACATTTGCAACTACGACGCTGGTTCCAACCTTCAGCCTTCCACCGCCGGTCCGTACTATAGTTACGCGGAATGGGATGTGAATAAGGATTGTGCCCCTGACAGCTATTTTGACGCATCCGAGGGTGGGGACATCGAAAAAGAGGTCAACAAGGCGATTGCCGATATTTTGAAACGCGCCGCCTCAGGAACCTCGTTGTCCGTCTTGGCCTCTTCCACGACAGGCGACGGCAGCATGTACCAAGCGTATTTCTTCCCTGAAGAATTCGACACGATCGCCGGTGCATCGAATGAAGTCCGCTGGACCGGATACGTCCAGGGCCTGTGGGTGGACAGTTTCGGGAACATGCGGGAGGACACAGTCCAGGATGGACGATTGGTCTATGCAGACGACAACATCATCGAAACGTGTACCGCCACCGATAATACGACGAGATTCATCCGCTATCCCGACAGCAACGGGGACGGGAAGAAGAACGACAGCGCCTCGGCGTTATCGTGCGATACCGATGGAAAAGACCTGCGCGAGATGCAAGGCATCTGGGAGGGCGGAAAACTGCTCGCCAAACGCGATCTCTCGGCGAAGCCGAGGAAGATTTTCACCTGGGTCGATCTCGACAATGACGGTCAAGTCGGTGCCACCGAACAGAAAGACTTTGCTATCAACGGCGGCAGCATCACGAGCGGCCTTTCCGCCAATGAATGGAAAGCCTACCTGCAAGGGACTGCGACCGGCACCTTCACCGCTGGCAATATCATCAGCTATGTGTCGGGAAACGCCGTCGCGAGCATGCGCAATCGTACCAAAACGATTTTCGGTGAATCCGGCACGTACGTGTGGCGCCTCGGCGATATCGTAAATTCCACGCCGACGCTGGTCGGCACTCCGCAAGAACGGTTCGACGTGCTGTATGGCGATACGGGCTACCGGAAGTTCGCGCAGCGGTGGAAGAACCGACGCATGACCGTGTATGTCGGCGCGAACGACGGAATGCTTCATGCCTTCAATGGAGGCTATGCGCATCGGGGCGACAATCCGGGCTCGACTGACAAGGTCGAGCACGGCTACTACACGACGGGTCTGACCGCCGATGATCCGGCGAAACCCGGCTTGGGTGAAGAGATCTGGTCGTTCATCCCGTATTATCTCTTGCCCCAGCTCCGCTGGCTGGCGCAGGACGATTATACGCATGTGTCGTATGTCGATCTCAAAGCCAAAGCCACCGATGTGAGAATCTTTTCCTCCTACACCGCCACGGAATCCGGCTGTTCGACGGACCCGGTGCCTGATACCTGCATTCACCCCGATGGTTGGGGGACGATTTTGGTCGTCGGACTGCGCTTCGGGGGCAGCTGCGGTTCCTGCGCGGCAGTCTCAGGCACCAACAACGGCGGACCGGCTCTCACGTACACGGCGGATTTCAACGCCAACGGGAACACGACCGATGTGAACGACACACGGACCTTCTATAGCGGGTACATCGTGCTCGATGTGACCGACCCGGACAATCCGAAAGTGCTGAACGCCTTTACATCCTCGTCCCTCGGACTGACGACGAGTTATCCCACAATCGTCAGGGTCAGCCCCAGCAGCGATGCGAAGAACACACACACCAATGCTCGCTGGTACATGGTCGCGGGATCGGGACCGCATGGATACGACGGCAAGGCGGCGGCAGGGGCGAATCTGTTTGCGGCTGAACTCGTTCTTCCAGGAGCGTCCTCTCGTGTTACCTCCACAATGCCGGTCCTGGACGATCTGTCCGGAGCCAGCGGGACGGCGTACTCCAGTTTCATGGCCAGTCCTATTACGTATGACCGTGATTTAGATTTCAGATCCGACGTCGTCTACGTCGGGCGATCGATAGCGGCGACAGGAACCCATACTACCTGGTGGGGAAAATTCTACCGTCTCATGATGGGTACTTGCTCCGGGGATCCGTGCAAACCCGACACCGTTTCGGGGTCTTCGGGGAGCGCATGGGGAATTCCGGGAAAGACCGCCGGGACGCGTATGCCGACAGTCATGGTACAGCAGGTCACAATCGGAGGCACTCCCATGGATCTGGGGCCCGTGACGGCATCGGCGACCGTCACGCTGGATACCTCGAGCAATTCCTGGGTGTTTTTCGGCACCGGCCGTTTCTTGAGCACCGCCGATAAGACAAGCACGGACCGACAGTATCTTGTCGGTGTCAAAGACAAGGTCGTCAGCGGCACTTGCACTGAAGGTACAAGCCCGACAGGTTGTCTGCAGGAGAATCTTTTGGATGTCACCTCTGCCAGCGTCTCGGGCAGTTCTGTCACGGGCGTTGGTTCCATCTCGACGTTCTCGGATTTAGTATCGACGATTCAGAATGGCACGGCCAGCGTGTCGGCTAAAGACGGCTGGGTGCTGCAGCTGGTGGCGGCCGATTCCACGGCCGGCTTAGGTGCCGAGCGGGTGATCGTCAATCCCACTTTGATCGGCGGAGCGCTCTTTTCGCCGACATTCATGCCGTATACCGATACGTGTACGGCGGCAGGCAAGAGTTTCGTGTATGGCACGTACTATCTCAGCGGCACCGGTTATCCTGATCCGATTCTGACGGATCCGAGCGGTGCCGGCGCCAGGAGAGTGTCGGCCGGGGAAGGCGTGGCCTCGTCAGTAGCGATACAGGTCGGAGCTGAGCCGACAGGGATGGCGGGCTATTTCCAGTCCAGCAACTCCTTGCTGAACAAACTGACGCCGAAAGTGCCGTCGGTTGTGTGGAGTCAGTTCCTTTCGTGGAACAATGAACGAACTTGATCGAGCATGTGATTCGAATGCGATGACGGCCCAGGTCCAAGGCGCCATGCCTTGGACCCGGGCGCGGCAACACCGGCACCTCAGTTGGCTCCTGCCGCTTCTCTTGTTTGCCTGCATGCCGACCGTGGATAAGGAGGAGAGCCTGGCTCCGACAGGCGAGAACCATCCCCCCGTCGTCCGTGGAATCACGATTCAGCCCACGCCATTGATTCTGTCAGGTCCCATCCTTGCGATCGTTCAAGCCCAAGATGATGACGGAGATAACCTGCATTTCCGATACCGGTGGTTTGCCAATGGGAAGCTCGTTGGCGAACATACAAGAGAAACGGTTGACCCGAAACTGTTCAAGCGGGGAGACACGGTCGTCGTGGAAGTCATTCCATTCGATGGAAAAGACCACGGAACGGCTTTCAAGAGCCAGGCAGTCGTGATCGGCAACACGCCGCCGATCGTCTCGAACATCGCGATTGAGCCTGATGAACAAGCCCTCGTCCGGCGGCTTGTGGTCAAGGCCGACGTGTCGGATCCGGACGGCGATATGATCGCCATTGTCTACCGGTGGAAGAAAAACGAGACGGTCGTCAAGGAAGGGGAAGCCAGCGAGCTTGATATCGCTGGCTTCTCCACCAAGGATTCGATCCAGGTGGACATCCTGGCCTCCGATGGGATAACCGAAGCGAAGCCCGTGCCATCCAATGTCTTTGTCCTGAATAACACGGCGCCGAAGATCACATCGTTGCCCGTTTCTGCCCTTCAAGGCAGTCATTATGAATATCAGGTGACCGCGAGCGATCCCGACGGCGATCCCATCACCTATGGGCTGGAAGGAGCTCCTCTCGGTATGACCATCGACGCTCGGTCCGGCATCCTTCGCTGGACTCCCGGC